>CAZDTG010000101.1:3251-15304 GCA_964508005.1 uncultured Steroidobacteraceae bacterium | reverse complement strand
TGCCTGGCATCGCTGATGTTCTTGCGCGGATCGATCCCACACCCGGCCGCCTAGTCGTCAACTTCCACCTGGCCTTCAACCTTGCACTCGCAGCGGCGTTCCTAGGGCCGGTGAGCAGCGTTGCGCGCCTCCTTACGCAATGGCTGCCTGATCCGCCTGCGCCCACCGATCCGGGTCGGCCTATCCATCTCGACGTCGCGGCGCTCGATTCCGCAACAGTGGCACTGGCCAACGCAGCCCGCGAAACGCTGCGCATGGCGGATATGGTGGAGGCGATGTTGCAGGACACGCTCGAGGTCATCCGTCGCGACGATCGCGGACGTGCCGCGACCGTAGCTCAATGGAGCCGTTGCATCGAGCAGCTGGGAACCGCCATCCGCCGCTACCTCGCTGACGTCGGCGACGAACAGACTCTCGATGATCAATTCGAGGGCGCGCGGGGCCAGGATATCCTCTCGGGGGTGATCAACCTCGAACACATCTCGGACATCGTCCAGAACAGTCTGGTGGAGTTTGCGGTGAGGAGCTCAAAGCGCGGAGAAACCCTGTCTGGCGAGGAACTCGACGTGATCACCGCTATGATGGGCGACCTCCACGAAAGCGTGCACCTCGCGCTCGCCGTCTTCCTGCATGCGAAAACCCGGGACGCCGAGCGTCTGATCGCACGCAAAGCGATTTTTCGCGAGTCCGAAGTGGCCGCTACGACATTGAGTGTGCGCCTGCTCCGCAGTGCAGCCACAGCGAGTCGGCTCGCCGATACCAACGCGGCGGAACGGGTGGCTCAGGAAACGGGGCTCTTTTTGCGGATGGTGCGCGATCTGCGCCGTATCCACTCGCACCTTGCAAGCTTCGCCTATCCCGCCCTGCATCCACCGCGTACTGCGATCCTTCGCGCCGACCTGAATGGCGTTTCTGGCGCTGCCAACGCGAACACTCCCGTTGCCTCGCTCCCTCTTCCGCCGTCAAAGCCCGAGGGTGCCGAAGAGGATGGTTGAAAGGTTAGGTAGCGCGCCGCTCCGCAATGGACCGATCCGGGGCCCACTTCAGCTCCCTGGATAGAAGACGAGAGAACCCGACATGCTTTAGGGCACCGCCATGGGCAGGCAATCGATCAGTTGTCGCGGCACATCGGTTGCCGTGCGCGGCGAGATGCTCAGCTATCGCTTTCCACAACGTGTCATGCGCCGCGCGCAGGTCCGCGAAGTCGTACATCGGCAACGCCGCGATCTGCCGGACACCGATCGCGTCATCTTGCCCGCTCATTGCGCCTGCCCAATCAGGTAAGAATGCTCAGCGGTGATGAAGGGACGGAAGAGATATTTCCGGAACACCTCGCGATAGCCGCCGCTGAACACCACACCCGCTCCGCGCACCGAGTGCCGAGTGCCGCATTTCGCGCCAGGCGCGCGGCAGCTCGTACCAAGGCAGATGCGGACGCAGATGATGAGCAATGTGCAGATTGTTGTTCAAAAAGAGCAGCGCCCAGATCGGCCCCGCCTCGACGACGTTGGTGCGAAGCTGCGAGTGATCATCGGCACGATGCTCGGCGAAAGAGCGCACGTGAGTGAGCGACACGCTGGGGTACACCACGAGCAGAACATAGACGAGCAACGGCACGTGACACACGCCTACCGTCCACGCCAGCCCCACTCACCCCTAACCGGATCCCAAGTCTGTCGAAAGCCTCATCGGCGATCATTGGATCCGCAAATGCGCGCATCAGACCCAATATCTCGGAGAATTCGGCGGGCACAGTGCAGTCCATGCGATTCTTCCTCAACCACGTCACAGGATACCCGCGGATCAGCAGCTGTCGTCATCATTAGTGGTAAACGTACCCTTGGGTTCGACCGAGAAGTCGTGGCCTTCGACATCCGGTGACGTGAACTCCCACCCGAACAGAGCGCCGCTGGAGGTGTGCCGGTAGCACAGACAGCTGTGTCGGATGAGGTCTGCCGGGGAGGCAGCTGAGAATTAAAGGGGCTCTTCGGGCGGCGAGGAGCTGCCATGCCGGATGCTGGTGTCGGGCATGGATGTACGCGTCAGTGCGTTCGCGGATGTCCGGCACGGCCCGGGGATCTAGCGCAGCGGAGCGGTGAGGCAATCTGCACTACTTGACAGCCGCATTTTCTGTAATACAATTCGTCACACATAGCGCCTTATGGGTGTTCATATGGACGATCTCATCTCCTTTTCTCTTCGTATTCCCAAGACGTTGGCCGCCAGCATCGAGGCCACTGCCAGGCGCTTGGGCGTGAGCAAATCCGAGTGCGCGCGTCGCGCAATGGAGGAGTTCGAGGAGCGGTTGATGCAGGAGCGTATTGCCGAGCTCTCGCGCCGGCTCGCCGCTCACAGCGCTTCCGCCGCGCGGTCTATGGAGGGCAGCACCTCGGACGGTCTTGAATGACCAAGGCCGTCCGGCGGGGTGAAGTCTGGGCCGTCGACTTTGAGCCTCAAACGCACCGGCAGGAGCCTGGCAAGAAGGAACGGCCGGCACTCGTCATCCAAACCGACGCGCTCAACAAAGCCGGCCATCCGACGACCATCGTCGTTCCAGGCACCAGTCAAGTCGATGCGCTGCCCCCGGGGGATCATTTCCCGTTGCGAGTGCGCGTGCAGAAGACGGCTGACTTGAAGCATGACACGGACCTGCTCATTGACCAGGTCAGGGCAATTTCGAACGCTCGATTCATGTTTCGCTACTGCACGGTACCGTCCAATCTACTGAAAAAAGTGGAAGAGGCTTTACGACTCTTGACTTTCCGTTGAGCTTCCAACTCCTTCCACTGGTGATCGAACTTCAGCGCGCTGGAATTGTCGGAAGTATCGGTGCCGGGCCGATGCCCAGTCGTCGGACGCTGCGTGTCGGGGACTCGCGTCGACCGAGTAACAATGCGGAGCCTCAACCGGATCTCGGGCGTCACTCCGCTCCCGGGGTTGGCCGACTCAGCGGTCCATGTATGGGTTCCGGTCTCGAGGAGTCCGCAAACGGCGATCTGCGCGGCGACCGAACACGGTGATCATCAGATCCCGATCCAGCCTGGGACGATTCCATCGTCGGGTCTGAGCCGACTCGGCGGCCAGCTCTCCCAGGAAACGCCGGAACGTGAAGGTCTTGTTGACGATGTTGATTGGGGCTCGTCAACGCCAACACGCCAGGAGACCGCTCTAGGCGACTCCCGGCGCGTGACACCCACATCTACTATGGCATCGATCACAAGTTCTCCTCCAAGCGAGCAACTTCCAACTGCCAAAGTGCATGGCACCGGAGGTGGAAGCGAATAGTGCTTTCGGTTCCATCATCCATGTGCGCGTTGAGTTCGTACTCCGTTTCCGTTGAGTCTACTGCACGGTCACAAAGAGAACAGACCTGTCCCGTCCCCGGCCCTGCCCAAATTGTCTTGGGAGCTTCGGCCGGCAGCAATCTCCGGCGAATACGCTCCAGCGCCGTCTTCTTTAGTTCCAGCTCGTGCTGCGTGAGTGGCATACCTACCTCCAGTCGCGCATAGCGTGATTGATTGTCGATAGACCAACACGAAAGGCATGGATAACCGAATCTCTCTATCGTGCATGGCGGAAATAGGGGTTGGCGGCTTGCTATTCAAGTCCTAATCGGCAAAGGGCAACGAGGGCTAGATTGCCGCCGCCTTGGGATGCCGTGCCCGCCTGCCCATCGTGCAGGAGGCTAAGAGCCGGTCCGCAGGCGGCGTGCTGCATCTGCCGACCCGCTTAGACGCCTGACGCCCGGTATCGGACCTCCAGCTGCGACCTCAGAGACCGCCCTTCAGCGCCAAGCCGGCGAGCTGATGCTTGATACCAGTCATGATGAAATCAACTGCCACGGAGGCGACAATGAGAGCCATCAGACGAGTTGCAATGTTGATGCCCGTGCTGCCCAGCAGCCGCTTGATCGGCGATGCGAGCCACAAGGTCCCTGCGACCAGGAAGGTGGACACCACGGCGGTGCCGATCAGAACCACCTTTTCCAAAGGACGGGGGTGACCATTGGACAGGGTTATCATGACGCTCATCTCGGCGGGCCCCACAAGCAAGGGGAATGCCAATGGGGTAATGGCAATGCCACTGACATCCGCCTCGGCTTCGGCCCGCTCTTCTAGAGTTTGGGTATAAGCGCCGTAGTGAGCCCTGAACATCTCGAACGCGATGACTAACGCCAGCAGGCCCCCGGCGATGCGGAAATCGTCCATTCCGACATTGAAGAATTCCAGTATCTCGCGTCCAAAGCCTGCCGCAGCGGCAAGAAGACAGGCGACGGTCGCGCCGGATACAGCGATGATCCGGTGCGCGCGGTCAGGGGAAATACGCCGTACCAGGTTCAGGTAGATCGGCACCACACCGACGGGATTGATCAGCCCGTAGAGCAGCATGGTGGTCCCGATCATCTCATTGACGCTCACCCTCAATCTCTCCGGCAAATCTACAAGTCCCGTTAAGTGGGCTCTCACGGGCGAAAAGTTCCTTTGCGAAGGCAGGCCATACCCCCTCTTGAAAATAATGATTCCGATGCTAGATTTTCCGCTGGAACAATGGGGGTCGGTTGGCGGTCGTATGTCTGGGCACCGTCCGGCCCAGGTCCCCCCTTTGGACCGTTTTTCAAACACAACTTTGGGAGAGTTGAGCGTCAAACGATCGGGAGGTACTGAACATGTCGTCCTTAGACAACATAGTGCCTTTGCTCCAAGGCCGATGGACCCCTCACACCTCGGCATCCCCGCCGATAGTGCCGCTGCCGGGTATTCAATCGGAAACCTTGAGCCATCTGCAGTCCCACTGGTCCGGGTTTCTAACCGCCGAAATGCGGCAAATACTACAGCAGACCTGCGGCTTGTCAGACACGCCGCTTGGCCCTATCGACTTTACAGGCCGTTGGTATGCGGAGGAGCCCCTGTGCATATTCCGTCCGTGTCTTACGCTCGCGGTCGACAGCCAAGGCCGCCGGTGGATCGCGGAGGTCGGAAAGACACGCGGCTTGCCTGGACCGGTCTGGTGTATTGTGCCGAGCCCGAGAGTGGCGCTGTTCATCGATCGCAGTCTCGCCGGCTTCCTGGTGCGGCTCCATGGAAACGTGCGCAAAGGCACGGCATCGGCCTGGCTAACCAATGTGACCAGCCGCGCTCGCCGGCTTTGGGCCGCTAGATACATGCGAGCCATGGCAATGCCCGTGGCGGTCGACCGATTGCGAGAGATCCGCGGCTGGCTCGCCCGGCTCCCGGTGAATGCGTGGATTTATGATCTTCGGGCACCGGCCATTTCTCGCGGGCTCCCCTACGGGGTCGCGCCCGATCCTAGTCACTTGTTCCGGTGTGGGCGGCTTCCCGTGTTTGCCGTCCTGGCCGCGCAAGGGTCCATGACCGGTCTGTCCGACGATCCGGGCGTCGAACGTGGCCTTACAACAACGTTCGAGTCGGGGCCGCTCGAACGGAAACTCTCCGCGCTGTCATAACAACAGGCGAGTTTAGAGCAAGACCCCACAACGCCATGATGTCTCGGCCCCAGGATGCGGGCCGAGACATCGTTCGATCGCGATGGCGCCTAGCGCGGTTGCGCACCCTCCCCACCCGTGGTTGCAGAGGCCAACAACGCTTCCGAAAGGGGCAGCGGCGCCGCGGCGGCTTGCAACGGAATCTGAATCGGTGGGCTGGCGGGCAGCTCGAGGAGAGGCCACTTCAGTGTCTCGGCACCGGCCAGTACCGCAGAAGTCGGCAACTCATACTGGGTCTGCGCAAACTCTCGGGTCCGCCCCACAAGGTGCTTGGGTCTCCCCTGTGGGCTCGCATTCCCCTCGACCCAATCGATTCTGACCTGGCGGGTTCCCGGCAGGTCCAACGCGGTGGAACGATAATGGATGACATACTGGAGGCGCAGATTAGGCAGCAATCCGTCGAACACGGCCGGAAACTCGAAAGACGAGCCCGGCGTGACGGCACGGCAGCCCGAGACCTGCGCCAGATGCGACAGTTGTGAGGCGGCCTGCTGCCAGTTGAGGTGCGAGTAGGGTTGAGGATCCGAGCCGTCCACCGTGAGCGCCGAGCGCACCACAGGGCCCAGGTTGATCACACAGATGGGTACGGCAGCGGCGCGCGCGGCGCGAAGTACGGCGGGGTAGTCGGCGTTGCTAAAGGTGTCGATGCCAGTCGAGATGACGATCAGCGCCTTGCGGCCGGGCATCTGTTGTACCCGAGGCAACGTCGTGACCAGGGCGTCATAGAAATTCGACTCCGAGGAGGGCGCAACGGGCAAATAGAGCTGGGCCTGTTGCAGGCCGGAAGCCGACTTGGTCGGATCGGCCAGCGCCTGAACGTGGTCGCCATAGGTCCAGATCGTGAGGTGATCGTAGGGATTGATCGATTGCGTCAACTCCCTGGCCGCACGCGCGGCATTGTCCGCAATGGCTTCGTTCACCGCGTGGTATCGCCCGCCGTTCTCGAGAAGAACGCCTATGGAGAGAGGCGAGTCGACGAGCTCGACGTCATTCACCACTTGGCGAACGTTGTCCTCATACACCACAAAGCTGCGGCGCGTCAGATCGACCGTCGAATTCCAGATGGCAGCAGGCGGGTTCGCCTCGACGGTCACCTGATGAGTTCGGGGGTCGAAGTCGGCACGGGCCTGAACGTAAGGGCTGATTTGAGACTTCGACTGTTCCGAGCGCTCTCCTAAAGTGGTGCCACCGGTGGCGGTCTGCACCAATACAAACATCATGATCATCACCCAGCCGAGCCAACGCACTTGAGCCAGTGCCTCCGAGGATGGATGATTGCGAAAGCGGCGTGTGTCCATCGTACTGTCCTCCACAATTCGATGTGTTGCATCACCCGGTATTCCGCCACTCAAGGCGAATCCCTCGGCGGAAATACCGATCCAGTCAAGTTTCGTACACCCCGGTCGGCCGTCCACGAACACCGGACGGCCGACCGGACCTTCATGCCTGTCACATATCGTCGTAGTCACCCGGCGCAGGGGCGGCTGCTGCCCGCGATTTCTCCTTAGGCGCCTCCGCAATGGAGGCTTCGGTCGTCAAGAACAATCCCGCCACCGAGGCCGCATTCTGCAAGGCAAGACGGGTCACCTTGGTCGGATCGAGGATACCCAAGGTAATCATATCGCCGAACTCGCCGTTGGCCGCGTTGTACCCGAAGTTACCTTTCCCCTCGCGCACCCGATTCAACACCACCGCCGCATCGTCGCCGGAGTTGCTCACGATCTGGCGCAAGGGCTCCTCCATCGCGCGCGCCAGGATCTTGATGCCGTGCGTCTGGTCGTCGTTGTGGCCCGCGAGCTTCTCGACCGCTTTCACGGCCCGGACCAACGCCACCCCACCCCCCGGTACGACGCCTTCCTCGACCGCGGCGCGGGTTGCATGCAGCGCATCCTCCACACGCGCCTTCTTTTCCTTCATTTCGACCTCGGTGGCCGCCCCCACTTTCAAAACCGCCACCCCGCCGGAGAGCTTGGCGACGCGCTCCTGCAACTTTTCCTTGTCATAGTCAGAAGTCGTTTCCTCGATCTGTTGGCGAATGATCGCGATGCGGGCCTGGATCTCGGAAGGCTTGCCAGTACCATCGATGAGCGTCGTGTTCTCCTTCTCCACGATCACTTTCTTGGCCTCACCCAGATCATTCAGTGTAGCCTTCTCCAGCGTCAGGCCCACCTCCTCGGAAATCACGGTTCCCCCGGTGAGTATGGCGATGTCCTGCAGCATGGCTTTGCGGCGGTCGCCAAAGCCGGGCGCCTTCACCGCCGCCACTTTCACGATGCCGCGCAGGTTATTGACCACCAACGTCGCGAGCGCTTCGCCTTCGACATCCTCCGCGATGATCAGCAAAGGACGTGACGCCTTGGCAACCCCCTCGAGAATGGGCAACAACTCACGGATGTTCGACAGCTTCTTGTCGACGAGCAGGATGTAGGGCTTGTCCAACTCCGCGCTCTGCGCCCGCTGGTCGCTGATGAAATAAGGGGATAGATACCCGCGGTCGAACTGCATGCCCTCGACCACCTCGAACTCGTTCTCAAGTCCCGAGCCTTCCTCGATGGTGATCACCCCTTCCTTGCCCACCTTCTCCATGGCATCCGCAATGATCTTGCCGACGTCCTCGTCCGCGTTGGCGGAAATGGTGGCGACCTGGGAGATGGCCTTCGAGTCCTTGCAGGGAATAGAGAGCTTGCGCAACTCCTCGACGGCCGTAGCTGTGGCCTTGTCGATCCCCCGCTTCAAATCCATGGGATTGGCGCCCACCGCGACGGCTTTCAGGCCCTCGCGGATGATGGCCTGGGCCAGCACGGTGGCTGTTGTGGTGCCATCGCCGGCTTCGTCCGCGGTGTTGGACGCGACCTCCTTCACCAGTTGCGCGCCCATATTCTCCAACTTGTCCTTGAGCTCGATCTCCTTGGCGACCGAAACGCCATCCTTGGTGATGGTCGGAACCCCGAAACTTTTTTCAATGATCGCATTACGACCTTTGGGACCGAGCGTCGCTTTGACGGCGTTTGCCAGAACGTTGACGCCCCGGAACATCCGTTGGCGGGCCTCATCGTTGAAACTCACTTCTTTGGCAGCCATAACTAATCCTCAGTAGTTAAGGTTGAATGTGGGTTGATACAGAGTGGTCTGGATGACGCTACTGGCGGTCGCCCACCGCCATGACGTCATCCTCACGCATGACCACCAGCTTCGTTGTTGACCTTGACCTCAGTCCCGCTGTATTTGCCGAACAGCACCCGGTCACCCACTTTCACATCCGGGGCACGGGTCTGGCCGTTCTCCAGGACCTTTCCCTGACCCACGGCGATCACTTTCCCGAAGGTCGGCTTCTCGCTCGCGGTATCGGGGATCACGATCCCGCCCGGGGACTTGCGCTCCTCGGCTTCGCGCTTGACGACGACCCGGTCGTGCAATGGACGGATGTTCACGGTACCTCCTATCTCATTGAATCAAAAGCATTTCACGGCCGAAATTAGCACTCGGCTTGCACAAGTGCCAATAATATTCATGCCGCGCCAATCTTCAAGAGGGTCCCCCGCAATGGCTCAAATTTGAGCGTGGGAAGCTCTTGAAGCCCGCCGCGCTTGCCCCACAACCGGCGACGGCCCGCGAAGCGCGTCGCACCGCGCGCCCGCTCGGTTTCATCGCCGCTTTATCCCGCCGAATACCGCGGATAGAGAGAACGTGCCAGCCTCAGGCCGCCACGGTGTGTTGGAGATTGGCCATCCCCACGCTTCTTAACGACTGTTGGTAGCAGCGGAGGTCCGAACCGTTCGGCTGCTGACGTGAAAACCGACTGATGCCGGTGACAGACACACCTGCGGCTCGCGCAACCACGCGCCACCGGAAATGCACTTGCCGTAAGCGGGGCCGGGAGTGATGGGGGACATGACCCCCGGCCCCGACTTTCCTCACTGTGTCTGGATCTGAATCTTCCGTGCCCGAAGCTCGGGCCGCTTCGGTATGTGCAGCGTCAATACGCCGTCCTTGAGATTGGCCTCGATCTTCTCCATTTCCAACTCTCCGCTGAGGGCGAAACTGCGCCGATACACACTCGAGCGAACATCCGCATAGGATGCTTCCGCTCCCTGAGGTAGATCGAATTGCACCTGGCCCTCGATGACGAGGCTGTGGTTCTCCACCCGCACATTGAGCCGGTCCTTCGAGACCCCGGGCAAATCCGCCTGAAGCGTAATCCCTTCGCCATCCTCGTAAATGTCCACCGCCGGCCGAAGCGCCACGGCCGCGGACCGGTCGGAGCGTTCCAAGGAACCCCCGGTCGGTGGCTGAGTTGCCACATCTGTGGTGTTGGTGCCCATGGTGGTTGACCTCCCGATCAGTGGATCTCGATCTGCCGAGGCTTCGCCGACTGCTGGCGTTGCACCCGGATCTCAACGATGCCGTCGCGATAGCTCGCGTTGACTTGCTCGGGATCGACGTCCTGCGGCAGGGCGAAGCTGCGGCGAAAGTCCCCGGCAAAGCGTTCCTGCCGATAGTGAGTCGCCTTCTCATCCAGCCGGATCGAGCGCTGACCCTCGATGGTCAGCAAATTCTGCTGCAGGGTAAGACCGAGCGCCTTGGGGTCGATCCCGGGCGCAAACAAATACACGTACACGGCATCCGCGGTATTCACGACGTTCATGGACGGAAACGACCCGCGTGGCAACGAGCGGATCCCCCCCGCGCCGCTCTCGCTGAAAACCTCTTCCATCAGCGCCTGGTGCATCCGCCAGAACTCATCGAACAGAGAATCGGGAAAACCCGTGAGACTACTACCGAACATAGTGAGTACCTCCTTCAGGCGTCTTTCGGGTGGAGCGACTGTGGGGATACCCCCTGACAGTTCAAGGGCCCTTGGGTGTTGGTCTTGAAAGCGCGTTCAGGGAACTCAAAAACGGCTGCTAGGGTCTAATTTCACTGGAAACCTTGAGCTTCGCTGTTGAAGGTGAAAAGGAGGTGTTATGGCAGCGAAACGATGGCAGGACTGGGGCAACGCGATCCTCGGTTTGTGGATGGCGGTCTCGCCCTGGGTGCTGGCCTTCTCCACGAGCGCCGGCGGCGCAGCCCGTGCGGCGTGGATCTTGGGGGCGGCCATTGTTGTGTTGGCGGGCATTGCTCTCTACATCCCCGGGATCTGGGAGGAGGGACTGAATCTCCTCCTCGGAGTGTGTCTGGCAGTCTCTCCGTTCGCATTGGGGTACTCGGAGCAGCCCGAGCCTACGGTGAACGCCGTCGGTGTGGGTGTCCTGGTGACCCTGCTGGCCCTGTGGGCCCTGTTGCGTAACACGCAGGTCCTGAAGGGGGGCACGCGCCGCGCTCCTCGTAACGCGGCAGTTCCGAGCAATGTCAATTCGCGCGCGGCGGGATGTGAGCCGAGGCGTTGAACGGCCACGCTCCGCCCGCGCTGGGATGGTACTAACACGATTCGCCAAAGATTTAGGCGGGAGGCGACGGGCAATGAAGTACGACGGGCCTACGTTGGGTCAGTGGTACCTGCGCGAGGATACGCAGGAGATGTTCCAGGTCATCGACGATGACGAGCAATCCGGAACGATCCGGGTTCAATTGTTTGACGGCAGTCTCGATGAGATCGAGCCGGAAGCCTGGCGCGCGTTATCCCCCGTGCCGGTTGACCCCCCGGAGGATTGGACCGGCCCGCTGGATCTGGAGACCGCAGACTTTGAGGAATGGACGGATGAAGAGCGGGACCCGCCGATAGACGTCTTCAGAGACGATCGAGAGCCCTGGGAAGACATCGTGCTCCAAGAGCTAAGCGAGCTGGGTCCCGAGGAGGAGGAAGCGGCATGGGCGAGCCAGTCCGTGGGCGCACGATTTGATCGGAGCGAGGGCACGGGGATCAAGACGCCCGTGCGGTCGCCTCCTTGATCGACCCCTCGCGTACAGCTTGCTGACAACCTGGGAGGCAATCGGCCAGTCGGAATACGGCGAGCACATTACAACGCGGTCCCTACGCTGTCGCGCTCGATGGAACGGGCCGGCGTGAGCTCAAGCTAACACGTCCGCCCGGTGGGACGGCGCTGTTATTTCACGCTATAGCCTCGGGCCTCCAAACACGCGGTCATCGCGCGTTGGTAGGTTACCCGCGTGTCCGCATTGCCACTCGGGGCCACACCACCCCCCAGGCCGAGTCGGATCAAAGCCGGTTTGACCCTCTTGCCCAACCATGACATTCATAACGATCCGCCGATTGCTGCTCCGCCGTTGCCCATTACGCTCGATTCGACCGTTGCGATCCCAGTGCGGCTCCGCTGCCACGCTAACCGTAGCGACCTGCGCGGCGAGGGCCGCTCCTGCGAAAGCCATGGAAAAACGCGAAATGCCTTTTTTCATGGTTTATCTCCAAATTGCATTCGATCGCGGCCCGGCCGAGTTGTTCGGCAGCAACGCTCGAAGGGATGGGAAGTTGAGAAACCCTATAACGCCTCTTCATCCACGAAAGGGTCAGCGCGCGAAAGCCGGAGGCTCAGGGACCCGGAGCCCCAGCCGGAAAAAATGTGAATTGAATGCCTTGAAGCTCCCCGGCGCG
>CAZDTG010000101.1:0-3151 GCA_964508005.1 uncultured Steroidobacteraceae bacterium | reverse complement strand
CCGGAGCCCCAGCCGGAAAAAATGTGAATTGAATGCCTTGAAGCTCCCCGGCGCGGCCCTATATGGCGAGCCTGGAGCGACGCACTTCCGGATCCGACGCGCATCAGGGAATGCGGCGCTGTTGTCAACTTGCAACTTGGAGGACCGAGCCATGGCCGTCACTCGTTACGAACCTTGGGGGGTGATCTCCCAACTCCAGCAGGATATCAATCGGGTATTCGGGAACTTGAACGACGGGGAAACCAGCAGCGCCACCGCGCAGTGGAGCCCGGCGGTCGACGTTTGCGAATATATCGACCGCTTCCAACTGTTGTTGGATATCCCGGGAGTGGATCCAAAGAATGTGGAAATCACGTTGGATAACGGCGTTCTGACCGTCTCCGGCAATCGAGGTGAGGAAAAAGGGACGGGACGCAACGGCGCCGAACAGCCCCAACAGCAACGCCTGGAGCGCCCACTGGGCCGTTTCCACCGGCGATTCATTCTTCCCGATACGGTCGATGCGGAGAATGTCAATGCCTCGGGGCACCATGGCGTGTTGGAAATTGTCATTCCCAAGCAGCCGAAAGCACAGCCGCGGCGGATCGAGGTGAAGTAAAGGCCGTTACAGTTCGCGGAAGAGCCTGCTGTCTGCCGGCTCTTCCGCGCACACGAATGTTTGCCTTTTGCGATCTCGAGCCGATGTCGATATCGCCCGCGATGCCTGCGGGCATGGCCTGCAACAATCCCTGTGCGTGATGGCGGGCGCCCGACGTGCTTAAGCAATGAACCGACCGTCAATCTTGCGAGGGTGCGATATGGCAACGAATCGACGCCCGGATACCGCAAAGCTCGCGGGTGTTCGGCAGGTGGGGGCGGCGGACCCGGAGCGCCGCAACTCGCCCGTGCTGACCGACCCCGAGCAGTCGTTCGAGTTACTGCGCGAACAGCTCGGTGACGAAAGCGCCGCAGGATGCTATTTCAACGATGCGTTCTACCCCGACGGCAGCCATGTCCGCAGCGGCAGCACATATTTGCGATGCGAGCAGGGCATGTGGGTGGAGGTTGAGAGTCAGGTACCGTAGACCGGCGCATCGGAGGCCAGGTGTTTGGTCAGTTTCATGTTGACCAACAGTCGGTTCGCACGAGCTCGTGATCTTCTGAACGAGTCGCACCCGAACTCTTGCGTTTTTTGGGTGAGGATTGCGGTGCAATGGAATCCGATGAACGCGCATCCACCTTGCGTGCACGTCCATGCGACGTTCCAATTCTGATCATCACGGCACGCTATGGGTTATGCGGTCGCATCGAAGGGCTGCCCGCTCACCCCCTTCTTAGCGCAGCCGACTTTCCGCCAGTTTTTCAACCTTCTCGAATACGAGCGAGGGCTGATCGCCCTCGCGCGAATACTCGTGGCGGCGACTCATCTGCGCAAGCGCCGCGTCGCGCTCCTGTGCTGTCGCATACCAATGGACCCGATGCCAATGCGATCCCAGGAGCTTGCGAAACGGGTCCCCGGGCGGAAGACTGACGCGCACGCCGTAAGGTCGCGGCTGCTCGATCGGTGGGGCCGCAAGTTGTGCACCTGACTGACACCCATGGCGATCATCCACTAACCCACCGCTAACCCACTCTCACCGGAATGTAAATTCGCATCTCGCCCCGCTGAACCAGAAGTGCCACATGGCCTGTGGACCGCTCCACGGCCCTGCGAAGGTCTTCGGCGGTGGACACGGGCGCGCCGTTGGCGGCAGCCGAGGGGAAACCGTGGCGCCGCGACATGTGGGCTGAGCAGGTTCGCTCGGCAATCGCTGCGCACAATAAGAGAGCGCACGGGGATGCGCGCGTGCCGACAGGGGCTTCTGCTTACAGCTTCCGACACGCTCGGATTAGCGAGTTGTTGCAGGTCTACGGAGTGGATCCGCTCACGGTTGCCGCGCATACGGGCGCCAGCCTTCGCATGATCGAGCGCACGTACTTCAAATTTATTCGCTCCGCGATGCTGGAAAAGCTCGCTAGCCTGAAAACAAAGCCGACAGAATAGTTGTGCTCACCGGTTTGGGAAGAAAAAACGCTTCCCGTCCGCCTGGTGACTCAGGGGTAGCTCCGGCTATGCGTAGATCAGCATACGCCGGAGCTACCTCTGTTCTCACAAGGGCACGATTTCCGGCTTGCTCCGCGGGAACTTCGCGATCGTCTGCGGGCTCACGTTCAAGTGCTGGGCGACCAGCGCCGGCGGCGTACGGGTGATCCAGTCGGACAGAGAGAAGTCCATGAACTGGGGAGCCTTGAACACCTCGAGGACTTGCAGGTCGGTGTCCCCGGTATTCTTGATGTAGTGGCCGAGGTTCCGCTTGACGTAACCGATGTCGCCCGGGTTGAAGTCCATCGTGACGGCGTTCGGCCCCGTGTTAAAGATCGTCATGCTCCCTTTGCCCTTGATCCAGTACTGCCATTCATCGGCGTTTGGGTGCCAATGCAACTCGCGCATGCCGCCGGGACGGATGGTCAGCAGTGCTGCAGCAACCGTTGTGGAGACGGTGAAGTTTGTGCTGTCGGCGACCTGTACGATGCCGCCCCGCGTCTCTCGCGTCGGGGCCGCCGATGCGAGCGAGAAGGTGAACGGGTACGGCGGAGCGCCGTTTCCGCTCACCGCTGCGCGGTCCGCGGCCAGCGCGCCGGGCAAATTGCCTTGGAAGATGTAAAGATCGCGCAACGGAATTTTCGCGAACGTCTCGGCCGGCACGCCGAAGTTCTCGGCGAGAATATCCGGCGGCGTATGGGTGAACCATTCCGTCATTAAGAGCGTAGTAAACTCGGAGGCGTGTCCGTCATCGAAGCAGATGAGGAACTCGCAGCCGTCCGAACCGGTCCCCTGCAGCGAGTGCGGAAAGCCGGCGGGGAAATACCAGAGGTCGCCCTCCTTCACGTCGGCGATATAAGGCCGGCCCAACTGGTCGAGAACGGTGATGCGGCAATTGCCGTAGGTCATGTAGGCCCATTCGGCAAACGTGTGCCAGTGCATCTCGCGGATGCCGCCGGAAGTCAGCCGCATGTTGACGCCGGAGATCGTGTCGGCGACCGAGAAATCCGATTGCGTGACCTCGCGCGCCCAGCCGCCATTTTGAATGCGCCGCGGCGCGTTGTTGAACGACGCCCAGCTCAGCGGCAT
>CAZDTG010000100.1:0-15450 GCA_964508005.1 uncultured Steroidobacteraceae bacterium | reverse complement strand
GGATACTTGGAGATGATGATGGCAAAACGTCCGTCCAGTGATGGGGCTTCTTGGAGTTCGAGCGAGCTGAAGACCCTCAAGAAGTTGGCCGGGAGTGGCACGGCAGCGCAGGCCGCCAAGGCATTGGGCCGCACGGCCGCTGCCGTCCAGCAGAAAGCGATGCGCAGCGGTATTTCATTCCGCAAGGGCCGACGCGGCCCCGCCAAGAAGAAATAAGACCGCCCGATCGCTGGAGACCTCGGCCGCGCGATGGCCGGCCGAGGTCCGACATGTTTCCGGACGGACGGCTATTCGGGCGACTGCTGCGGAATGACGAGCGGAAAGGGACCAAAACGCATGCGGCTCCCCGTGTCCAGG
Organism: uncultured Steroidobacteraceae bacterium; assembly: GCA_964508005.1. GTDB lineage: Bacteria > Pseudomonadota > Gammaproteobacteria > Steroidobacterales > Steroidobacteraceae > 13-2-20CM-66-19. Next base: position 15,093 of record CAZDTG010000100.1, on the reverse strand, counting down.
TCCCGTGCGCCCACGAGAACCTGCAGGCCGCTTTCGTGGAACAAGGACATCGCGGAGAACAGCGAGTCCGAGCTCTTCTGCCGGGGGGCAATCGGAAAGAACAGCACGCCGTGATAGGTCTCCGCCGGGGTCAGGACCCGGTCCTTGAAGACCTGTCCGTCGAAGTACCGGTCAATCTCCTTCTGGGTGCTCGGGCGCAGGTGTCCGCGCTGGCTCTTCACCATGGCGACCACCGTCTCGATGGGTAGCGGATCGATGATCTGTGTTCCCTGACGGACCAGCACGTCAGAGGGCTTCAGGTCGATGTGGCCCACCCCGTTGTTCGAGATGACGACCACCACGGGCACGACGCCCATCCGGACCAGGTTCGCGCCGAAGTATCGCGCGGCCCGGTCAGAGCTCGCGATCTCATCGACCGCGACGGTGAGACCGTTCCGGGTCTGGGCGTAGGGGTAAAGATCCGCCTCCCGCTGCGGAACCTCCACCACCTGATACGAAGACGCACAACCCGTGAAACCGAGTGTCATCAGCATCAGGGCCTTCAGGGATGACATCTTGTACGCCGCCGGGTGACAGGTGACTTCTTTGACACCGGGCCGGGAAAAAATTCCCGCCACGGCCGGGTTTCCCGGGGCCGGAACAGAAGACTTTTTCGCAAGCGTCCAACCGTCGCCCCTGCGCAACAGGCGTTCCCAAGGGCAACCCTCCTCTCGAGCCGGTTTCATACTCGACCGGCGCACCGGCAAGCTGATCCGCAAGTCCGATCCCTACGTGATGATGTCGAAAAACATGTTCAGCACGCCGACTCCCACCGGCTTGGTGATGCTCCCCGGCGCGAACGGCGGCGCGGAATGGTCGCCGCCCGCGTATTCTCCGCAGACGCACTATCTCTACATCCTGGCCATGGACCAGTTGATGCGCTTCACCACGAAGCCGGCGCCGACCGCTCCGGGTCTGCTGGTTCGACGCCTTCGATGCGAAATCCGGCCAGCGTGTCTGGCGCTACAACCTGGGGGCCGGCGTCAACGCTCCGCCTGTCACCTACCGGGTCAATGGCGAGCAATATGTCGCCGTCGCCGCCGGCGGCAACTTCCAACTGAACTTTCCCTACGGCGATACCGTCGCCCTTTTCAAGCTGCCTTCCGGTGCGGGGGCTGTTGCGAATTCCAGGTGATCCCTCAACTGCCGCTCTTGCCCGCGGCACGCGCCGGCCCGCGCTGCACCGAGCGCTGCTTCAGCATTTTCAACAGCGTGGCCAGGTGCACGCTGGGGTCGGCCTCCCGGCAGGCCAGATAGAGGGTCGAATAGGCTGCCGCGTCGGCCACTTTCTTGTACTCGACGCCCTCGAACTGAATGCAATTCATGTCGGCCGGCACGATCGCGACGCCGACGCCGGCGGCGACCAGGCCGATGAGCGTCGAGGATTCGAGCACCTCCCGGGCGACTCGGGGACGGAATCCGGCCTTGGCGCACAGGTCGATCACCTGCCAGTAAATTCCGGTGCCCGCCTCGCGGGGATACATGACGAACGGGTCGTCCTTCAGGTCGGCCAGCCGCAACGACTGGCGCCGGGCCAGGACATGATCGCGCGGGATCGCAACGACCAGCGGCGTGTGATACCACTCGCTCAGCTGCAACCCCACCGGTGTACTGATATCCGGCCGGCGCAGCACTCCCAAATCCAGTTTGTGCTCGAGGAGGCGGTGGAATTGCTCCACGGAAGTCAACTCGTGCAGCGTGAGCAGCACGTGCGGATGCCGTTCACGGAACTGCCGGATCACATGGGCGAGGACACTGGAGAACATTGCCGAGGCGGTATAACCAAAATCGATGGCGCCCATCTCGCCGGCCGCCGTACAGCGCGCTTCGAGCTTCGCGGTGTCCGCCATCGCCAGAATCGCCCGTGCGTGCTGCTGAAACCGCTTGCCGGCCTGCGTCAGGAAGACATGGTGCTTGTCGCGCTCGAACAACCGGGCGCCCAACTCCTCCTCGAGCGCCTTGATCTGGACGCTCAGGGACGGCTGCGCCACATGCAGCTTGTGGGCGGCTCTGCTGAAGCCCAGCTCGTCGGCCACCGTGATGAAGAAGCGCAGCTGCTGCAGTTTCATGATAGCGTTTCCCTATTGCCGACGAGCGCAAATATGTATTGGATAATATAACAGGAGCTGCGTAGGCTGCGGTCTCGAGAGCTGCCGGCGACCGCAGCCGCCCCGGTCGGGAGACCGACCCGCGAGCCGCTGTTCGCGCCGCAGTGGTGCCGAGGGGGCGCGATGAACGTTGAGCCTGCGAGGTTGGACGCATGAATCTGCGGCAGCTGCGCTATTTCATCGTCCTCGCGGACGAGTTGCATTTCAGGCGCGCCGCGGAGCGCCTGAACATCACACAGTCACCCCTGACACTGGCCATCCAGGAGCTCGAGCGCGAACTGGGTGGCCGGCTGTTTCATCGGACGCAGCGCCGGGTGGAGCTCACCGAGGCCGGCGTGGCATTCCGGACCGGCGCCCGCGAAGTTCTCGAGAAGATGCAGGCCAGCCTGCAGATGACGCGCGACCTGCTCAGCGGTGAATCCCGCCGCCTGCGACTTGGCCTGACCACCGGGACGGGATTGCTGCCCTTTGTCGCCACAACCATCCAGCGGTTCCATATCGCCCATCCGGACGTCCGGCTCATCCTCCATGAGCTGCCCGTCGACCAGTCCACGGCTCTCCAATCGCGCGAGGTGGACGCGTGCCTGATCCGCGTGCCATTGACACGCGAACCCGTCCGCAGTGGCTCGATCAAGCTGCTACGCGACCGCCTGGTCGTCGCCATGCATCGTGACCATCCCTTGCACAACCGTTCGGCGCTGACCGTTGCGGATCTCCAGGACGAGCCGTTCATCATCCACCCGAAATCGCCGGCAGCCGCCCTGCGCGAGATCATCCTTCAACTGTGTGCCCGGCGATCCTTCTCGCCCAGAATCGTTCAGGAGACGGGGGACGTGGCTACCCTCCTCGGCCTTTGCGCCGCGCGCCAGGGCATTGCGATCGTTCCGTCGGAGCTCTCCCGCCTTGACATGCCTGACGTTCACTTTGCGGTACTGGCCGACGAGGACGCCGCGACCGACATTTATCTGACGTTTCGGGAGGCTGACGTCGACCCGAAAGTCGCCAGCCTCTGCCGGATCGCCGAGGCCGCCGCGGCACACGGCCAGGGCGCCGCAGCCCGCGTTGGCAACGCGCCGGAATCGTGGCGGCGGCCGCGAGCCGCAGGCTCCTGAAACCGCGGCGCCGAGGGGGATTGATCTGAAAATCCCATCAATGAGCTCTCCATATTGAATTGGAGCCGCTCAAACACCCGCTGCAACATGCAATGCGGGCGGGTACGGGATCGACGCGCGGTACGTACCATCCGAGCGAGAGGGGGAAAAGACAATGATGCGTTTGCCATTCAGGCGGCCGGCTTGCAGATCATCCGGTCCCGCCGTGTTGCTCACTGTGCTGACCGGGACGGCACATGCGCAAACTCCACCCAACAGCCAGACGCTCGAGGCCGTGCCCGCCGCCGATGAGCTGCAGGAGGTGGTCGTCACAGCGCGCAAGCGCTCGGAGCTCCTGCAGAACATCCCGGAATCGATCCAGGCGTTCGGCGCGAAGGAGCTCGACGATGCGCACATCACGCGACTCGACGAGCTGGGCAACTTCGTATCGAATCTGAATATCATGACGCGCGCGGATAACAATCCGGACGTCGTGCTGCGCGGCGTGGGGTCGTTCGGGGTCGTCAGGGGGGTCGGGTTCTATGCGAACGACGTGCAGCTCTTCGACGGCCAGACCGTCCGGCCGGAGGACCTGGAACGGATCGAAGTGCTCAAGGGACCGCAAGGAACGCTCTACGGCGGCAGCAATATCGGCGGCGCCATCAAGTACATCACCAAGCTGCCCAGCGACGCCTTCGAAGGCAGAGCGACGATCGAGGCCGGGAATTACGACACCCAGACCGTTTCGGCAGTGCTCTCGGGAGCCCTCTCCCCCGGGGTGCTCGACGGGCGGCTCAGCGCTTATGGCACCCGGAGCGGCGGCTACATTTACGACACGGTGTTGAACGAGATGGTCAATGGCGGCAACGTACGGGGCGCTCGGATCACCCTGCTCTACAAGCCGACGGAGTCGACGACAGCCACCCTCTTTCTCAACGGCGACCAGAACCACTCCGGTGCCGGCGCCAACATCTATTACACGCCGGCCTCGCCGCAGGACTACTCTCTCGACGTGCGGGACGGCACCCGGCCCGCCTACTCGCGGACGCTCTATTCGGCGACGCTCAAGCTGGATCACGACCTCACCGCGGGGCTGGCGCTCACCTCGATCTCATCGTATTTCCGCTCGTACATCGATTCCGTCAACGACACCGACAAGGGGCCGCTGCCGTTCCTCACCAATTTCGACCATTACGAGCACAACGTCTACACACAGGAGCTGCGCCTCGTCGGCTCCGATCCCGGCGCCTTCAAATGGCTGCTCGGCGGGTTCGGGCAGGTCAACGACAATTCCACCGCGGACACGAGCCATCAGTTCATCGGCGACCCGTCCAACCCGGCGAATTTCGCCGATCCGACGCAGTTCTTCGATCAATTCACCAACCCGGTGCAGCGTCATCATGAATACGCCCTGTTCGGCAGCGCAACGTATGACTGGGGCCAGTGGTCCTTCGAGACGGGCTTGCGAGTCGATTACAACGACAGCTCCATGACCGACCGCCTGTACGCTCTGCGTGACAGCCAGCATGGCACCGAAGTCCTGCCGAAAGTGTCCATTTCGTACCACTTCGATCGGGACATCATGGCCTATACCACCGTCTCGCGCGGCTTCGAGCCGGGCGATCTGGTCGAGGCGTTCGATGTGAGCGGCAACCCGTTGATCACACGATACCGGCCCGAGACCACCTGGAACTACGAGGCCGGCCTGAAATCGACCGTTCTCGATCGCGTGCGTTGCAACGCCGCCGTCTTTTACATCCAGTACGACCAGCGCCTGTTTCAGACCAACGTGCTGGAAGGTGCCCAGCTGGTGGCGGTGACGGAAAATATCGGCTCGTCGCACAACTACGGCGGCGAATTCGACATTTCGGCGCGCCTTGCGCCGGAGCTGTTCCTCTCTGCCGGCTTCGGCGTGACCAAGGCGATCTGGGGCAATATTCCCGTCTTCGACTCCGACCTGAATCAGCCGACCAATCTCTCGGGGCGCAGCGCGACCAACACCCCCTCGTACCAGGGCTCGCTGTCGCTCGACTGGTCGCACCCGCTCACGGATGGACTGGTCTTCGGCGCCAGGGTGGATGCCTCGTTCGTCGGCTACTCGTACTGGGATGTCACCGATCATTTCCGGCAGAATCCCTACCAGCTCCTCAACCTCGGGGTGCGCCTGGAAGGGGCTCATTGGAGCATAGCGGCGCACGCTTCGAATCTCACCGATACACGATACAACACTGCCTATATCAGCGCCGCCGAGCTGCAGGCGCCATTCAATGTGGCAGGCATCGGCGTGCCGCGCCTCTGGTCCGGCGCGATCTCCTATCGCTGGTAGGGCTATTGCGGGGCCACGACGAGTATCTGAAAACTACCGGGGACGACGCTCGGATAGGGACTGGGCGGTAGCGGCGGTCCAAACTTCGCGGCGGGCAGATAGATCCTGCCGCTGCCGACATCGACGGCGCCCAGCCGCGTGCCCCGCTGCGTGGCAAGCGTTTGCACTACCGCGATCTGGTCCGCACTGCGCACGGCGATTACGGTCAATGTGCCGCTATCGGCACCCGGAACGAATGCGAGACGACGCTGCGGGTCGAACATCACGGCGTCGGCACCCTTTGCCACGGTAAGACTGGCCGCCTCACGGCCGTCTTCGCGGTGGAGAAACTTCGCCAAGCCGTTGTCGCACACGGAGATCAACAGACCATCGGCCTGGTCGTAGGCCAGTCCCGTCGGATCCTCGCAGCCCTTCAGGGGCATGTGCTTTACGACCTTACGAGCGGCGACATCCACCGCCACGACCTCATTGGTCTTGCCCCGATTGACGTTGATGTACAAATCGCCCTGGCCATCCGCCGCGGCGAATTCGGACTTGCCCCCCGTGGACACCGTCCCCACGACCTTCGCCTGTCCGAGGTCGATGAGAAGCACCAACCCCGAGTCACCGTTGATCGCCGCGAGCAGCCCGGACCTGGGCTCGAGTACCAAAGCGTCGAGGGCATGGATCCCGTTGCCGGGGTTGTACTCGGCAGTCGGGATCGTGGCCACGACCTCACCGGTCGCGCCCTTGAAGACCGTGACCGTCTTGCTGGCGCTGTCATCGACGGCCACCCTGCCATCGCCCAGCGCCGCGAGCCCATGCGTGGTCTTGCCCGCCACCAGGCCCGCCGTCAATTTGTTGGTCTTGAGATCCAGAGCCGTGACGCCCTGCTGGGCAAGATACAGTCGCGCGGCACTCCCATCAATGATCGCGTAATCCCACCCTCTCCCCGTTCCGGGTATCCGATCCACGATGGTGTAACCCGGCGTCGCCGCTGTCGCGGCAGCGGCGGGAACCAACGCCGAGGCAACGGCGAGGCCGATTGCGTTTACGATTGCGCCGACAATCTTCATGCCCGTGGCTCCAGGTTGCGTCGCGGGTAGCTCACGTTGGTGAATCCCGCGATGATGACTTTTTCGGGCCGGTTCTGCGCGGCGCAGAGCTGATCGATGATGTAGTGCGCGACCGAGTTGGCAAGCTGCTGCGCGGGATCCTCCATGACGAAGCGCAGGCGCGTGATGACGGTGCGGCGATCGTCCGGTGACCGCATGGCCGGCAGCTCTCCGAGCGATTGCGTCGTTGCATCGATCACGGGAGCACTGTTGATCGCCGGCCTGAAGGCCGGATAGCCTTCGAACATGGCGCGGCCGACTTCGACGGTCACCCGGGTGCTGAACCAGATCTGGCGAAACTGCGTCTCGAGCGCGCTGCGACTGGCCGCATCGCGCAAGTTCTCCAGCACCAGGGAGGGGGCATGCGGTGCCACGTAGAGGCGTTCCGGGGGCAGTCTCTCGCCGGAAGCGCGCCACAGGAGATGACACATGCTGTTGGTGGGCCAGGTGAGACCTGCCGTCGGCCGGCCTGCCCGGCCGCTGACGATCACCATCAGGCGCTGCCAGTCGAAATCCTGACTGCGCAGCCAGCGGATGATGCGGTACCCGGCCTCCAGAAAAACCAGTCCGAAGGTGCCGGCCATCATGTCGTTGATCGGCACTGGAACTTGCGCCGAGGGCACCGGATCGAGGAAGTGGTTGCGCAGATACTCGAAGCCGAGCAGCGTGTGATCCGCCAAGGCGCGCTGCAGATAGTCCAGGGTCACCGCGCAGCTGTAATCCACGAGATCGGCGATCCTGCCCTCGAGTCCGGCCCAGGCGGCAACCGCGACGGTCTCGCGCCAGTACGCTTCGGTATTGACCGCCCGCACCTTGATGATCTGATCGATGAGACGGCGGGCGTGGGCTTCCCAGGCCGGGTCGCCGAGCTCGTGCATGCGCACGATGAAGGGGACGGCGACGCCCAGGTGCGAGATGCTGGTCAGCTCGATGAAGCCGCGGGTGGAGGTCCGGAAGCTCTCCATCAGGGGCTCACGTCCCGAGCCGGGAAAGATGATGACGTCGCTCCCGGTCGTCACCAACAGCGGATCATCGGCCGACAGGCGCGCCTTGAGAGCGTTGAGATGGCCGCCGATGCTGTCGGGATCCGGGGTGAAGATCGAATACAGCCTGCCGAATTCGGGGTGGGGACTGTAGGCCATGATTTGCAGCGCTCTCCGCGGTCAGTCAGAAGGTGCCCTCGATCGAAGCCTGGGCGGGCTCACAGGGCCAGTCGATAGATTATCGTGTCCTCGCGAAAGCGGACTTCAGGGGTGAGACTGTTGGCGACGGCGAGAAAGTGCTCGCCGTCGCTCGCGAACGCCGCCGCAGCCGTGCCCCCGAAGGTTGGAAATTCCTGGATTCCCGCGAAGCGCCCCTCCTGCCAGCGGTAGATCTGGGACATGAGGTCGGTCTTGGGGGCGGCGGGCGTGCCCTGGATGAAGCAGACGCGCACGAGGTGCAAACCCGACTCGGCGCGGATCAGCTCGAACTCGCGGCCGCCCGGCCCCCCCAGACTCTGGTGGGGCGCGAATCGGCTGCCGTCCCAGCGGTAGAGCAGGGACTCGCCGGCGATGTTGGCGAACGCGAGCCAGGCGCCTCGATCGGCCGCGAAGAACAGGAAGGCGCGGCCGCCCTGCCCGGCAAAATCCTGGAAGACGACGAAGCGCTCGCCATCCCAACGGTACAGGCGGGAGGCACTGGTATGGTCGGCATACGCCAGAAAGCGCTCGCCATCGAGCTCGAAGAAGTCCCAGTTGTAGCCCCAGCGGCCCTCCAGGGTTTGTAATTCGACGAACCGGGTCCCGTTCCATTCGAGAATGCAGGACTCGCGCGGATGGCGCGCTTCGGCGCCAGGGACGGTCACCCCCTGCGCGAGTGCGAGGAAATGCCGTCCTTCGAAGCTGAAAGGATGCCATTGTTTCGCGGCGAACGTCGGGATCTCCTGGAATGGCATCCAGGCTCCATCCTGGCGGCGGTAGATCCTCGAGAAGGCGTTGAGATCATACGGCCCGCGGCCCGTACGCACGCTCGCGGTGGCGAGGAAGCGTTCGTCGCCAATGCGGAAGAAGGCCGCGTCTTCGCCGCCGGGCACCGGCAATCTTTCCGCCTCCTGGAAGCGCCCGCCCTGCCATCGGTAAAGAATGGTATCGATGTCGCTGTTGCCGGCGTTCATGTGCGGCGCTTGTCCGGGTACATCCTCAGCCAGCTGTGGGATCGCGAGATAGAGGCTGCCGTCGAGCTCGAAGGGCACGACCGCCCGGGCACCGGAGGTGGGCAGCCGCTGCAACACCTGAAGGACTCGGGAGCCCCCGGGCGAGGTCCCCTTGCCTGAAATTTCCGCCTTCTCAGTCACTGAACCTTCCTCTTCCGCTGCGCGGCGGCTGCGAAGTCGTGAGCCCACCCGGCTCGATCTGCGAGGGGGTCTGCGGGTTACGCTAGCACCGCCATGTACGTCATTTGATGCCGAATTCCAATCAATCGGGCCTCAAAATCGAATTGGCCTCGCGGCCGCGCGTGCGGCAACCTGCGGGTGCATCAGGGTCCTCGCATTCCATGGAAGCAGTGGAAAGAGCTCAAAACCTCGACAATATCAGTGCGCGCACGACCCAGGCCGCGCGAGCTCTGATCATCGGCTTCGTGATCGTCATGGTCGATGGCTATGATTCCATGATGATTTCGTTCCTCGCGCCGCTGCTCGCCAGGGATCTGGCGCTCGGTCCGGCCGACATGGGCAAGATCTTCGCAATAGGCTATGTCGGAGCCATCGTGGGGGCGATTGCGGTGGGATCGCTGGCCGATCGGGTCGGGCGCAAGCCGACGCTGATCGCCTCTCTGGCACTCGCGAGCGTCGCAACGATGGTCTGCGCGAGTGCAACGTCGCTTGCGATGCTGACCAGCCTGCGCTTCCTGGCAGGCGTGGCGCTCGGGGGAGCTTTGCCCGCCTTGATATCGCTGGTCGCGGAGCATGCCGCGCCCGAACGGCGCCACGGTACGATTACCCTGATGTACATCGGCTACCCGGTCGGCGCGGTGCTGGGCGGCGCCGTGACGGCGGGCCTGCTTCGATACGGCTCATCGGCCATTTTCCTCGGCGCCGGCGCGGCAAGCCTGGCGGCGCTGGCCCTGGCGCTCGTGCTTCCGGAGTCGTTGCGCACGGGTTGGATTCGAACCGGTGCCACCGCAGGCCAAAGCGCCCTCCTGTCCTCGATGCGGGAGCCGTTCGCCGACGGCCGGCTGTGGCCCGGACTGATGTTGTGGGTCGGACTGTTCTCGACCTTGGTGGTCACCTATTTTCTGGTGAGCTGGACGCCGACCATTCTGGTGAAGTCGGGATTTTCACCCGCCAGGGCGGCCCTCGCCAGCGTACTGCTGAATCTGGGCGGCGTGTTCGGTGCCATGGGCATGGCTCCGGTCATCAACCGGTTCGGCCCCTACATCCCGGCGGCGGCTGCGGTGGGTTGCGGGGCCATCGTGGTTGCCCTGCTCGGCCAGGAATTCCATTCCGCCGCGCCGTTGATGTTGGCCCTGTTCATCGCAGGCGGCTGCGTCATCGGAGGCCAACTCAACTTTCCCGCCATGACGGTTGCGCTCTATCCGCCGCACGTGCGGGGTGCCGGCACCGGCTGGACGATAGGCGTGGGGCGAATCGGGTCGATTGTCGGACCGATGGCCGGCGGCGCACTCCTCGCGGCGAATCTGAGCACGGAGCGGCTTTTCGTCATCGCGGCCATTGCGCCCGCCATCGCCGCCGGCGCCCTGGTCATCGCGGCCGGCCTGCAGCGGGCTCGCACCCCAGCGTGACCCCCCGCGAGGTCAGGCGAAACCGAACAGCCGCTGCGGATTTTCGACCAGTATCTGCTGCCGCGCAGCTTCCGAGGGCGCCCAGTTCAGGAGCAGGTTCACCAGCTCGCCGGTGTCGCGGGTTCCGTCGGGCAAGTGCGGCCAGTCCGATCCCCATAGCGCCCGCTCCGGCCGGGCGGTGACGATCTGTTGGGCGAGATGAGCGACGGCTTCATAACCGCGCTGTTTGGCAATGCGGTAGGGTCCGGAGAGCTTCAACCACGCGCGGCCCGTCTGCATCACATCGAGCAGCCGCGCGAAGTCCTTTTCGGTCAACCCGTCTTCCTCGAGCATGTAGCCCATGTGGTCGATGACGAAGTCATGCTCGAGGCTCGCCAGGAACGGCAGCAGATCGCGCGCCACGTAGCCCGGCGTGTAGAACTGAAGATGCCAGCCTCGCGGCCGGGCGCGCTCTGTCATGCGCAGGATATAGGCTTGCAGATCCGCCCGGGACCAGGAGGCCCGCGCAAACAGGTCGAGGCGGATCGCCCGAACGCCGAGGCCATGAAAGCGATCGAGCTCTGCGTCGGGGATGTTCTCCTCGATCATCACGACGCCGCGGCCGCGACTGCCGATGCGCTGGAGCGCATGGAGCAACAGGCTGTTATCGGTCCCGTAGAAGCTCGGTTGCACGAGCACCATTCTCCCGATCCCCAGAAACCGGCACAGCTCCAGGTATTGATCGAGCGTCGCCTCGGGAAAGGTGTAGTGCGGGCGGGCCACGTGCGGATAGCCGGGCGCGAACACGTGAAAATGCACATCACAGCTCGAGGGCGGGAGACGGAATCGCGGCGGCGTGTTGGAGGATGCGGGGCGAACGGGTTTGGTCGTGAGAATGGTGTCAGTCATGGTTGCGTCTTCTCCGATCGCGCACGCCAGTGCTGCGCGCGCTCCGCAATGCCCGCGGCCAGGATGTCGGAATCGATGCCGGCGAAGATGAGCGGCGCCACGCCCGCGCCCACCAGATCCCGATAGTGCTCGGGATCGGCAACTCCTCCGACCGCGGCGACCTTGCCGTGGCGGGCCGCGGCAATGGCGACCTGCTTGCAGGCCGCGAGCACATCGGGGTGGCGCACGGTTCCGGTGTGGCCGAGATCCACGGAAAGATCGTTGAGGCCGACATGCAGGACGTCGACTCCGTCGAGGGCTGCAATGGCCTCGGCGTTGGCAATACCAGTGGCCGTCTCCAGCAGGATGTGCACACTGGTCAGGCGATCCGCCCGTTTCGTGAGCTCCGCTGTCGGGAGCCGCTCAAAAGACAATTGCGGCAGTCGCGCGATCTGCGATCTTTGGCCGCGAGGCGGGAAACGCGCTGCCGCGACCACGCGCGTCGCCTCCTCGGCGGACTCCACGCGCGGCATGATGATTCCCGTGGCTCCCCCGTCGAGCAGGCGGCCGATCACACCACAATCCCTCTCGGGTACGCGGACCCACGCTTCGAGACCGAGATCGAACGCCGAGGCGAGAATTTGCGCGGCGCAGTCGATCGACATGCTGCTGTGCTCGAGGTCGACCCAGATCACGCCATAGCCGGCGCTCCTGGCCAGCCGCGCGATGTCGGCGGTGCGCGCGGCCCGGACGCCAAGAGTCAACACCGGCTGTCCCGCCTTGAGGCGCTCCAGTACCCCGCTTCCGGCGGCTGATGGTTGCGGCATTTGGTCGATCACGATCGGCGTCCCGGCGGTGGCGCAATCCGTTGCAGACAGATTCCTCCGGCGGTCCCATGAGCCGGCGGTGACGGGCATGTTGCCCTGAATGCCCTCCGGCGGTAATTCAATGTAGGATGGCCATTGATTGCCTGGAGAAATCAATGGACTGGAGGCGTCAGCGCCCCGCGCCGGGGGCAGTCGGGGGAGCGATCATCGGCGGCGTCGATGTCCTGCACGCGGGGCGTCGCGCCCTACGGGCGGACCGTCGGCTTGATGTTCGCATTCAGCCTGAAGAGGTTCATGGGATCGTATTTGTTCTTCAGCTGCACCAGGCGCGGATAGTTATCCCCGTAGGTGGCACGCAGGCGCTTCTCGTCGGCGGACGGCTCGGTATTGACGTAATAACCTTCGGTAAAAGGCTCGAACACCTCCCACAGCGCGCGCCCCGCCTGCAGATTCTGCCGATCCTGCGAGCCCTCGCTCCAGGCGCCCAGCAGGATCAGGTCGTACGGTGCGAGACGATTCCAGTATGCCGTCGCATCGGGTCGCACGCGCGCCATGGCGCCCCCGAGCTGACCGAATCCGAGCTCGGCCACCCACGGCGGCGCGGCGTTGAAGTGCTGCAGGGACAGATCGATCAGATTGTCAGGAACGCCGCGCAGGAACCCTGACTTCACGTAGAAATTCAATCCGGCAGGCAGGGGCGCGGGGCTCGCCCCGCTGAGGCCCAACTGGGCCGCGACGTAACTCTTCGCGACGACATCATCAAACAGCGGCCGGCCCAGCTTCTGCAACGGTGCGAGCAGCCGCTTGCCCTGTTCGATGCCACCGCAATACACGATCTCGAACGCGATGTAGCGTCCGGCCGGAACGCCCGGCGCATCTGTCGTCAGAGAGGCCGAGACTGTCATCTCGTCCGGCGCCGTCTCGCAAAAGTCGCGCAGCGCCCGCAGAATGACGCGCGCCTGACTCAACGGATACACCCGGTTGCCGGCCAGCACCTGCGGCCCGAGCGAATGCAGCCGGTACTCGAACGTCGTCACGATGCCGAAGTTCCCGCCGCCCCCGCGGATTCCCCAGAACAGATCGGCGTTTTCCCGCTCGCTGGCGTGCAACAGCCTGCCATCGGCGGTCACGATGTCGACGCTCACCAGATTGTCGCAGGACAGCCCGAACTTGCGCGCCAGACGTCCCTGGCCGCCGCCCAGGGTGAGCCCTGCAATGCCGGTGTCAGCGGCGGTGCCCAGGGGTGTGACGAGACCGAAAGCCTGCGTCTCCCGGTCGAACTCGCCCAGCAGGATCCCCGATTGTGCCGTGGCCGTCCTGCCGACGGGGTCGACACGTATCCCTTTCAGCGGCGACAGATCGATCATCAAACCGCCGTCACAGGAAGATTGTCCGGAGATACTGTGCCCTCCGCTGTGGACGGCGGTCAGAAGTCGGTGCGGTCGCGCGAAATTGACGGCTTGAATGACATCGGCCGCGCCGGCGCAACGGACAATGAGCGCCGGGTGGCGATCGAACGCGCCGTTCCAGAGGCGCCGCGCCTGGTCATAGCCCTCATCCCGCGCAAGGAGAAGCTGGCCTCGCAGACTCGCGCGAAAGTTTTTGATGTCGGACTGCGAAAGAGAGATGGCTTCGCCCGATAGCGTGGTCGCGGCGAGCTGACCTGGGATTGCCTCACTGCTTATGGTCTCCGCCCAAAGGTGACGGGCGGGAAGGAGAGTGCCGGCCGCGGCCGCGAGTGCGGAGCCGATAAAGCGCCTTCTGTCGGGTCGTGTGCCAGTGCTCATGGATTCTCCCCCTCGCTGCAGACGGGCCGACCGCGACGCGCGTACATCAGGACGCCCCCGCTCAAGCCGCAGGATGCATGTGCAGCGCATGAATCCTACCCTGAAACCGCCAGCTCGCCCCCGCGGAATCAGTTGCCCACGGAGACATCCGCGACTTAGGATACCGGCGCACGACCTCCCTTGCGCGCCGCAGACCGGGGAAGTCCCATGAGCACGAACCGCCGTGAATTCCTGACAGTCGCAGCGACCACTGCAGGAGCTGCAATGGCACCGGAATTTCCGCCCCACGAACACGACCATCAGACTGTCCCTTCGGATCCCGCGCTGCGTGTCAAAGCGCTCGAGACACTTCTGGTCGAAAAGGGGTTGGTCGATCGCGCAGCGCTCGATGCGCTGATCGACACTTACGAGCACAAGGTCGGTCCGCGCAACGGTGCCCGTGTCGTGGCGCGCGCCTGGTCCGACTCCGCCTACAAACAGCGGCTGTTGCGCGACGCGGACTCCGCTATCGCCGAGCTGGGTTATGGCGGGCTGCAAGGCGAACACATGGTCGTGGTCGAGAATACCCCTGATGTGCACAACCTGGTCGTCTGTACGTTGTGCTCCTGTTACCCCTGGCCCGTTCTGGGTCTGCCGCCGGTCTGGTACAAGTCGGCACCTTATCGCTCACGGGCCGTCATTGACCCGCGTGGGGTGTTGCGGGAATTTGGCCTCGAGCTCGCGGACCATGTGGAGCTGCGTGTCTGGGACAGCACGGCGGAATTACGCTATCTGGTGCTGCCGGAGCGGCCGGCTGGCAGCGAACGGCTGAGCGAAGAGGCTCTGGCGGCGCTGGTCACGCGGGACGCGATGCTAGGTGTTGCAAAGGTCGGAGCGTCGCAAGAGGCGGGCCGCGTATGAACGGCGTGCATGACATGGGAGGCATGCATGGGATGGGCGCCATCCAGCCGGAGAAAAACGAGCCGGTGTTTCATGCGACGTGGGAAGGGCGAGCATTCGCCGTTACTCGTGCGATGGGCGCCTGGGGCCTGTGGAATATCGACAGTTCGCGGTTTCAGCGTGAGTTGCTGGCCCCGGTCGATTACTTTCGATTGAGCTATTACGAGAGATGGGTGGCGGCGCTCGGCGAGCTGATGCTCAAAAAGGGCCTGGTCACGCGCTCGGAGCTGGA
>CAZDTG010000099.1:0-15456 GCA_964508005.1 uncultured Steroidobacteraceae bacterium | reverse complement strand
CGCTTTGAAGGCTCTCCGCGACGTTTTCTCCTCAATGAAACTTCGCACTGATCTCATCCTCGAGATGGTGTCCGTGAATCTAGAGATGGCATGCATGGTTCGAGCGTAACCCAAAGTCATCTCCCAGCTGGAGCTGAGCCGGCTGTTCCGGGCCCCGCGTGAATCGACCTGGCGCAACATCCTCGTTGACGATTCGGGGGATTCGGCCTAATTTCCATGGTCATAACGGATGTATTAAATCAGATAAAATCCGTCAATAAGTTAACTCGAACTCGGGCCCACCGCCCATCATCATCAGGGGAGATCAAAATGAGAGCGAAGTTTCCGCGTGCCTCATTGCTTGGCGCCGTCGCGCTTTCAGGCGCGATTTTCTGGGCGCAATCCGCGCTCAGCGCACCGCAGCTGATCGACGACTCGCAACTGCAGGCCATGACCACGACGGTCGGCGGGGCCAGCGTGCTGCCCACGACGCGCACGATCCCACACTGGTGGGGATCGACGCTCGACCCGCACAATGGGATTACTTACGGCTACAACATGGTGGGCGCCGACCCGAACAACTGCTCCGGCTCAGGTTGTTCGGTCACGATCGCGGTGGACATCACCCCGATCATCGTGAACATCGACGGGCTCACGTTCAGCGGCACCGACGTCCTCGGGCCGACGCTCGCGTCACCTCAGTTCTCGCTGTTCGAGTACGGGTCCACGCCGGCGGCTACAGCCGGTGCGCCCAACCTGCCGCGAGGACCGGGCGGAGCCCTGTCCCAGGGCGACGCGATGAATTCGCTGCAGCTCGAGGACGCGACGATGCGGGCGCAGTTCAATAAAACCGGCGCGAGCGGCTATCATTTGATTCTGCATCCAAACGTCCTGGCGCCCGTCACCATCAACGTGCCGAGCAATCAGGGTGTGCTGCTCCAGAGCGGCCGCGGTGTCGTATTTGCGGATATCGACATCACCTGGTGGTCTGCGCAGATCCAGAATCTGGAGTCCCAGGCCGACCCCACGCACCTGGCGCTTTATCTGACCGACAACGTGTTTCTGCATACGGGTAAGTCGGTGTTCAACTGTTGCGTGCTGGGCTATCACGGGACGCGCGCCGCCGGCAATGGCGCAGGCAACACGAACAGTAACGGCAATGCCGCGGTACAGACGTTCGCGTGGGCATCGTGGGTCCAGCCGGGCCTGTACTCGCGGCCCGCCGGCGGCACCGATTGGGCGCTACAGGACATACACGCCCTCAGCCACGAGATCTCCGAATGGGCCGACGACCCGTTCGTCAACAATGCCGTGGAGCCGTGGCTGACGCCGACCGCGCCGCAGTACGGATGCACCGGCGTGCTGGAGACGGGTGACCCCGTCGTCGGGATCGGATTCGCTCTCCCAGGGAACACCTTCCAGCAGGGACCGAACCCGAACGGCACGCAGAGCGCCGACGGCTACTATCACCCGGAGGACGAGGCACTCCTGCCCTGGTTCATGCGGCTTGCGCCCAACACGGTGTCCGAGCCGACGCAGATCGCTTCGAGCAACATTGGCCGCTACACCTTCATGGGGAGCCTCAACCCGTTCCCGGGATTCCGGCAGCCGGCAACCGGCTGCAACTAGGCTTACGGTCGGTCATTTCCCGGGCTCTGCCGGTGCACCCAGCAGAGCCCGGGCGGTGCAACATGTGCTCAGTGCGCGTCTTCTGACTTGGCGTGTCGGACGGGCCCACGAACTTGCGGCGTCAGGGTTGCGCAACCAGCGCAGCGACGAAGCGGTCCGCACGCGGTGTGCCGAAACCTGTCGTCATGTCGTAGCCGGGCGTTGCGAAGAAAGGCGGGGCCGGGTCGACCCACTGGTTGTTGTTCAGAGTCAGCTTCGTTCCGTCCGCGCCGATGAACGTCTGGGGTATGATGTCGCGGAAAAAGCTTACGCCGTTCCCGTCGAAGCTCGCATCCGGCAGCGAGGCGTCGGCGTTGCCGAGCGCGTAGATGCGCGGCCCGAGAAGGCCCAGCGGCGTCTTGCCTGCGGCTGCGCGCGCCTGGTTAGCGAGCGCGATCAGCCCTGCCATCTGCGGGCTCGAGGCGCTCGTGCCGCCCTCGATGTGCCAACCCTGACGCACCACCGTGGGAAATTGCGTTGTGTAGATCAACACGCCGCCATTTACCGCTGCGTTCCACGCGAGGTCGGGGATCGAACGCTTGCCGCCGTTGATCGAGGCTTGGCCGTTCTGCCAGGACGGTGCGCCGAAGAAGATGCTCGTTCCACCACCGGTCACGCAGTTGCCGCCGCCAAAGACGAAGCACTCGTTCCAGAGCGCTTCGGTGTTGGTGCTCGAGGCGATGAAGCTCAGCGGGTTAGAGGCCGTTGGAGCCAGCGTCCATCCGAGCATCAATTGCGTGCCGCCCACCGCGGTCACCAGAGGGCTGACCGCCGGGAAGCCCACGGCGGTCGTCGATAAGATGGCGGTTTCCTTGTGTTGCTTCGCCGAGCCGCCGTTGCCCTCGTCGCCGGATGATGCGAGGAATGTATCGCCCTTGTTGATGCCGTTCTGGTAGGTCTGGTCGAACGCCTGCATCTGTGTCAGCGCCGCGCCGCCGAAGGTCTGCTCAGCGAGCCCGAAGCTCTGGGAGAAGACAGTGCCTGCCGGATAAGCGTCGATTGCCATCTGCATGGCCTTGAACAGGTTGGGGAGACCCTGAACGCCGAGCGTTTCCGACGGCGGAGTGGCGAGCAGCACGATGTGCGCGAGCGGCGCTATCGCGTATGCCCACTGCACGTCGAGTGTCGCCTCCACGGACCACGATGCGGCCGCGCATGGGCCGGAGAGGCCGCGTGAATTCGTGCACGTGTAGTTCGCCGCGGGGTTGCCGAGCGGAGTCCACTGGGTGAAGTTGGGATCCGGCAGGTTCGGGAAGAACGTATCATGGAAGAACTTCAGGTCCTGCGCCGCCGTCGGATCGCCGTATGAGTCGACGAGCACGATGGTCTGGCCCTGGCCCATGAGACCCGCGGCATGGAGCTTGTCCACGCCGTATGCGGCAGCGATCTGGTCCGGGGTGTAGCAGTGAAATGAACCCGACGTATGCACGGGCGCGGGCGACGTGCAAGCAGGCGCTGCATTCGGTACGACCGGGCTGTCCGGCGCCTCGACCGCCATCGGCTTCAACACGGCGGCCGTCGCGGGCGCGGAAGCCGTGAGGAGTATCGCAAGGAGCAGGCTGCCGGGGGCCATCGTGTTGACGAGAGAACGCAAATGCGAATGCATGTTTCCCTGCCTTCGCCGCTAATGAGCGGCACGCGGTGTGTTTTTGAAGAATTCTGAAAGCCGCTGGGAGTGTCGAGCAGCGCGCCGCTCGAAATAACCGCTCAAACAAAAATATACCCTGTTGACTGGCTCGTCAATGGGCGGCTTCCCCTAGCCCGACAGTCCTGCTCGCCTGGACCTTGAACGAGCTGGAGGGACGAGCCGTTTGCCAACCGCAGGCCGCAAGCTGCGTTCCTTGGAACCCTGGAAGTG
This sequence comes from uncultured Steroidobacteraceae bacterium, assembly GCA_964508005.1. GTDB lineage: Bacteria > Pseudomonadota > Gammaproteobacteria > Steroidobacterales > Steroidobacteraceae > 13-2-20CM-66-19. The sequence goes on along the minus strand of CAZDTG010000099.1, from coordinate 11,951 downwards.
AAGTGCCCGCGTTCCCGAACGCCAACGGCGGGGCGGTGAATCCGGGTAACATCGAGCCCCGGGGCCGAGCCGGCGCGCAGCGCGCATTCGGCCTTGCACTGAAAATGTTCCGGAAAACAATGTTCGTATGGGTGCCGGGCGAGCCCGATCAATGCCTGTTCGAGTTCTGCGAGCCTCGTTAGCCGTCGTGCTGCGAGGCATTGCCGCCGCGAGGGTCGCCATCACCGGCCATGACCCGCCGTCAACGCTCTGCCGATGAGTGCGATCATCATCGGCCTCACGTTGCTTGCGGCAACTTTGCATGCAACGTGGAACGCTGTGTTGCGCAGTGGCGCCGATCGTCTCTGGTCGATCACGATCATGAGCCTGCCGACGACTCTGGCTGGCATGGTGTGCGCGCTGGTGCTGCCTTTGCCCCTCTCGGCGAGCTGGGTCTACCTGGCCATCTCGGCAGTGCTGCAGGTGGTGTACAGCGCGTTCCTGGCGTATGCGTACGAGCACGGCGCCCTGGGGGAGGTCTATCCCATCGTGCGCGGCAGCGTGCCGCTGTTGGTAACCCTTGGCGGCTTCCTCATCGCGGGTCAGCGTCTGAGCGGAGCCGCGGTGCTGGGGATTGCCCTGGTCTCGCTCGGGATCCTCAGCCTTGCTCTTGGCAGGACGAGAGCGAGGTCCAGAGCGGTCGTCTTCGCCCTCGCCACGGGCCTGTTCGTGGCGAGCTACGTGACGACCGATGGGGTCGGAGTGCGGCTCGCCGGCAATCCGCAGGCCTACGTCGCCTGGATCTTCGTGTGCTATGGCGCGCTCATGCCGGTGGCGTACGTACTGCTGCGCGGAAAGATCGCGCTCGACCTGCGCTCGCCCGAGGCGCTGAAGGCCATGGCCGGAGGGGTCGTCTCAATCGGCAGCTACGGTGCCATCGTCACCGCGCTGTCGCTGGGACAGATTGGGCCCATTTCGGCGCTGCGCGAAACCAGCATCGTGTTCTCGGCGCTGATCGGGCGGGCCTTCCTCGGTGAAGCGCTCACCGGGCGCCGCATCCTGGTGTGCGTCGCCGTCACGCTTGGCGCCGTCTGCATCGGCTACGGCGCGTGATCGATCATTTACCAGCGGTTCTCAGGGTATTTTCGCCACGGCCGGGATGTTGGCCCGCGGCAAGACTCTTGCGCCGCTGGCCCGGTGAGGGGGCCCGAGATCGGCGCTCTGCAGCGGCCCCGACGACGCGCTCAGCCTGGCGCCCCCGACCAATGGCTTTCGGCCCCGGGCGAGGCCCTCCAATGACCGGCCTCGTCGGAAGCGCCGGCGCATCCGACATTGCCGGATCTTGCCCGCGGTAGCATGCGCGCGCATGCTACCGCGCACCCTGTCCACTCGAACGTCGTTTGGACAGGCAAAACAGCAAACACATCAAAGAGTGAGGGGAGAGCAACATCATGAGAAAGCTACTTCCAAGCGCGATTCTTGCAATCGTGGCAGCGGTCGGCGTCATCACAATCACCGCGGCGGCGGCTCCGGACCCGGTGGTCGGCACTTGGCAGCTCAATCCTTCAAAGTCCAAGCTCACATCCGGCCCGGCGATCAAAGATCAGACCAGGACGTACTCGCAGTCCGGGCCAAGCATCACGCTGGTGATGAAGACGGTGGGGCCCGACGGAAAGGAAGTAATAACCCGGACTACCTATCAGCTGGACGGCAAGGATTTCCCGGTGACGGGTACACCCGATTACGACAGCCTCTCGGGCGAGCAACTCGACAGCAACACCGCCAGGTTCACATTGAAGAAAGGGGGCAAGGCCGTCGGCACTACCAGCCGTACGGTGTCCAAAGACGGCAAGACGCTGACCGCGAAGCAAAGCATGACTAATGCGAAAGGCGAGAAGTCCGAGGGCGTCATGGTGTTCGACAAGCAGTAGTGACGGTCGGGGCGACCGATCATGGATTCAGGATCGGTCGCCTGCGGGTCGGTCGATGGTCCACCGGGGATGCCGAATGACGACCAGCGGCCGCTGCCCCCTGTCCTGGCGTCTGGTCGATAACAGTCGCGATTGACCCGGTTCAGTCCAATTCCGATGCTGGAATCTCCTGCGCGAGCCGGGTTCGCAGAGGCAGGAGCCGCTGCGCATGAAGTCGCCACTTCCCAACGGATGAGGAATAGAGCGGGCGACGAACCTGCACCGCGCTGGCAGTGGCAGAAGGCGCCCGGCTCTCGTGGAAGCGGAGAACGCCCTCTTCCCACGGTAAACCGATGAACTCGATGAGACGACGGCTTGCTGCCGCCTGATCGCGGACGATGTCCTCGTAGCGCACCTCCAATAACGCATGCGGCGGCAGCGTTGTCTTCCAGTGGTGTGCGAGACGACGAAAAGCCAGACAATATTCAGCCAGCTCGAGCTGATCGTATGAAAACGGGAACATGCCCTGGAAATGGGCTTTGTAAATGGCCCAGCATGCATCCAACGGATGCCGTTGGATCAATATGATTTTCGCTCGCGGCAGCGCGGCATGAATCATCCCGCAGTGGAGATAGTTCTGAAGTGTCTTGTCGATGAAGCGACGGTTCGGGGGCACGCCAAGTGCGGTAACGGAGTCGACATATCGTTTGCCGATGTCAGCAATCCGGGGCCGGTGCGGCTGCGCCTTCATTGCACGGCGCAGCTCGACCGAAAAGGCGCCCGTTTCGCCGGCCGAGGTCATCGCGCTGTGGCTGGCAATGATCCGCTCGACGAGCGTGGTCCCGGTACGCGGCAGTCCGACGACGAAGACCGGATCGGCATCAGAGAAGCCGGCCGGCCAGGATGCCAGCCATGCCTTGCTCTGGGTGTGAACGATCCGGTCAATCTCCGCGATGGCTGCGGCCTTATCGTAATCGATCGAACGCCGCTGCAGAGCGCTGCCAGCTGCGACATGATCGAATGCGCGCGCATGTTCCCCCAGATCCTCGAGTTCCTTGCCCAGGGCGAAATGCAGCAATACCTCCCCTTTCCAACCCAACTTTCCCTCGAGTAGCAACGACTCCATTTCCGCGATGTGATTGCGGTCCGGGCTCTGGATGCGAAGATCGGAGCGGAGGTAGTGCGCAAGGCTGTTGTGGCGGTCAAGCCCGATTGCGGCGTCGCAATGGACCTCGGCCGCATCGAGCATCCCGGTCATCCGCTCCGTCGCGGCGAGATTGAACAGGTACTGGGATACGTCGGGACGGGCCGTCACGGCGCGTCCGAACAACTCCGCGGCTCGATGATGTTGCCCGAGCAGGCCGAAGATCGCGCCGAGCGCATCCAGGGCTTCAGGCGCTGTCCCGGCGAGTTGCGAAGCTCTTTCGGCGGCACTCCGGGCCTGCCCGGCCTCGCCCGAAAAAATGAGGGATTTTGCTCGCAGAATATGCGCCATCGCATCGTTGGGAGACAGCGCGACGGCGCGATCGGCGCACACGATTGCGGCGTCCGGGCGATCCCGCAGCAACGCGGTCTCCGTCAGGAGAGTCCAAGCGCGTCCATCGTGCGGGGCTGAAGCCAGCACCTCCGCGCAGAGCCGTTCGGCCATCGACACGTCGCCGCAGGAGAGCGCGCGTCGTGCGGCGTCCACGGCAGCTGCGGCGTCGCGGTACGGAGGGGTGCGATTCAATCAGGAACCCTAAGAAAGAAGGCCGGACCCCACGTCCGGCCTTCCCAACCGTTTACACGATTTCTTCCCTGCGTGCACTCGCCGGCTGGAACCGGCGAGGCTGCACCGAGATCAATCCCCGGATTGGGAATTCCCCTGATCCTGGCCGAAGGAGAAATTACCCCAGAGATCGCCGATTGCCGGACTGTTTGTCGGCACGTAGGGGTTGCCCTCGGAGGTCTTCGGGTTCGGCAGATTGTCGCGTGTGAGGGTCGACAGCCGCGGCAGCTTCCAGTTCCTCTCGATGAATTTCACGATCGAAGCGTGATCGGAATATTCATGCGCGACGTGTCCGCCCTCCGAATACTTCGACACCACGAGCAGCGGAATGCGCGTCCCGTCTCCAAAGTAGTCGACCGGCTGGACGTAGCCGGAATCGTAGTAGCCGCCGCCTTCATCGACAGTCACCAGGATCGCGGTCGAGTCCCAGAGCTCCTTGTTCGCCCGCACCTGGTCGATGATCTTGCGGGTGAAGGACTCGAACAGATCGAGCTTCGAGGAGGCGGGATGGCCGTCGTTGAAGGTGCTGGGCTTCACGAACGACACCGCCGGGAGGTCTCCCTTGGCGATGGCGTCGTACAGATCGAGCACGTCCTTGTTATGTGTCTCGCGAGCCGTTGCATCGGTCATGACCGACGCGGAATACAGGAAAGGGTTGCAGATGTTGCAGTAGAGATATGCCATCGGCGCCAGGGAGCCGAAGTTCGCGCCCAGACCGGGGGCGGTCTTGAAGTCGTTCCAACGCTCGCCGAAATACGCCCAGGACAGGCCGGCCGCGCTGAGCTGATCGCCGATGTGGCGCTGCTTCCTCACCGGTGGCAGCGTGAACGGGCCGTTGTTGACCGGATCGGTGGCACCGCTGCCGATGAAGGCCGGGACATAGTTGTTGAGGAGATAGTACGCACCCGGCGCGCACTGCGGCTGCACGTGGAGCGCGGCGAGATGCCCGAGGATCGGCGCCACGCCCGGCTGGGACGGGTCGGAGCAGTTGGTGTAGCTGCCGCCCGAATAGCCGTCCTGCGTATACCAGTTGTTGGTGCCGGGCTGCGGATTGGGGTTTTCGATCTGGTTGGCAGGAGGCGTCGCGGGATCGCCGTTGGCGTCCGCGTAATACAGGGCGCCCGCATAGCCGAACACCATCTGGTTGGCGAACGTTCCGCCCATCACCGGCTGATGGTAGTTGTCGTTCAGGGTGTACTTGCGGGCAAGCTCGGTCAGGTAGGGCGCGTCGCCCATGGCGACGTTGTAGAAGCCCATCGCGATATCACCCTCTTTGAGCGCCTTTGGCGGACCGCCGTTGCTGCCCGAAGAGACGGTCTGCTCGACCCAGGAGAACAGATCCCCCTGGCACCCGCTCGGATTGCTCCTGGTGGCCTTCGTGATGTCGCAATCCAGCTGCTGCTGCATCTGGTAGAAGCGATGCACGGGGCTGCCGCCATAGGTGTCATAGAGGCTGACGAGGTTGGTGCCCTGGCGCGTTACCAGCGGATAGGGACCGTTCGGCAGGTTGCTGTAATTCACGATGCGCGAATCAGGTGAGCCCGGCGCGACGCCGGTTGCGCCCGTCGTCAGGATCGGCAGATCCTGGCTGCGGATGCCGTAGTCGGCCTCGGCGGCGAGCGTGAGGTTGACCAGACAGCCCGGACCGTCGAGGGCGGCCTGGCTGATGTCGGAATAACAGGCCTTGAAGGCGTAGGACGTGCCGGGAGCCTGCAGCTTGTTGCCGGCCTGGTCGTAGGGGGTCTTCTGGCCGGGAGCGATCGAATAAGTGCCGGTGTCGACGGCCGAGTACTGCGCCGCCTTCGCATAGTTCGGGCCGGGCGTCCCGTCGATGTTCACGATGCCCTTCGACAGAAGGTTATCGACATGCTCGCCGCGACGCGGCTGATAGGTCGCGAACACGTGATCGAAGGTACGGTTTTCGCCCATGATCACAATGACATGCCTGATGGGGCTCACCGTCCTGACGTCGTTCTGGTGCGAACCCCCGACGGCGGGGTTGTCGACGGCAAAGGCTATTTGTTGGCTCGCGAGCGATGCGGCGATGGCACATACCACGGCACGATGAATCAGTCCATTGCCGCTCTTGCGGTTGGTCATGGAAAACCTCTTGGTCTCGATTGGAACGGGGGTCACGATCTGGCGGTGCAAGCTAGAACCCGCGTGTTACGAGAGCATGACGAACGTGTGACGCGACCCGCCAGGTAGCGAATGCCGAGCGCAGGAGTACCGTCTTCGGCGATGACTGGCAGGACGTGGTCGAATCGCGAGAACTCGCGAACCAGGAGCCGGTGGACACGCCGGCCGCGGATGCTCGTCATCGTCCTGACATAGGTGCGAGCTATTGCTTCGAGGGTCTCTTTATTTTATTGGCGTGAGTGGGAAGGCAGGTGTCCGGGAGCCGTCCACGCTGGTGCTTTTCTGCCGCAGCAGCGGCCCCACCACTTTATCGTGGTGTCACCGTAATGGCGATACGCTGTCGCCTGCGGCCCGAGGCGGGCGATGGGAATCGAAACCCATCGAGGCCTCGGGCGGGCGCTGTCAGCTTTGTGGCTGCCCTGGAATCGGCAGGCACTCCATGATCTCGACCGAGTCGCCGGGAAAGATGGTGAAGTGGGGGTGATTCTCGAACATCCTTGCCGCAGCTTCGTGCGACTCAGCTTGGACGGCTACGTATCCCACCATGCTGTTCTTGGTATCCGAAACACCCTGCGCAGCGGTGCGCTTGGTTTTCCCGAGAGGACCTCCCTGCTCGACGATGGCGGCCTTATGGGCCGTCATCCATTCTCCCCAGGCTTTCATACCGGAGGCCTCCAGCTTTTTGCGCTTCGCTTCGTCCATCGTATTCCAACCCGATTTTTCAAGTGCCGACGGCGTGCCAATGTAGATGGCCAGGAACTTCTTCATGGATTGCTCCGGTGTAAGGCTGTAGGGGCAGATGACATGGGGGCGCACGAGTCAGCCGCATCGCCATGCTCACAGACTCAGACGATGGAGAGGCCACAAAACCGACGGGCCAAGGAAAATATTCCCGGCATTCGCATGCGAGTGCTACGGCGATCTACAGCAGGGAAACAAAGCGGAGCGGGCGATGGGAATCGAACCCCGCCGCGCGCAGCCCGAGTTCAAGGCGCTCGAAACGGAAGTCGTACGCAGATCATGACTTTTGCCGCGGCGCAGCAAGTTTGCACCGGAGCCGAGGCGGTCGCCCGTGAGGCTTATGGCCCGATTACGACCGCCTCGCCGCCTTGAAGAACAAGTACGATCCGACGAACTTCTTCCGCATGAACCACAACATCAGACCAAGCCGAGCCGCCACGGCGAGTTGGCAGGTATCGCCGGGGCAATAGACCAACTTGCCTCGAGAGCGTTCGAGATGCAGAGGAAATCCACGGAGGCGGCGCAGGTCGCCAACCAGTACGCGGCCGCATGGAAGTACTCCGATGTGACGCTGACGGCGTCCGCGTTCTAAGTTGACGCGCGGCGGTTCGCCGACTTCAAACGAGGGGCGCCCCAAACAGCCGTCCGTGAAAGACAAAGATCGCCGCAAAGGCGGCCGCGGCGACGAGGGGCCGCACGATGCCAATCTCGCTCACAGCCTGGCCAAGCTGGTTCCTGCCGCCAAGGATCGCGGCGAAAGGCACATTCGATGTCGTTTGGGCAAATCTGTTCCAGTTTTCGCCGAAAATTCGCCGACGCTTGGCGTCAATGGACGCCGTGCCGCCGAGAGCCAGCAGCAACAGCGAGCCAAAGAGGATCAGCGACGCGAGGTCGCCGTTGACGATCAGATGCACGAGCGCCCAGAGAGCTACGCCCCACAGGAACGGGTGTCGCGTGATCCGCACAATGCCGCGAGCCAGGTCCGTACCCTGTGAGAGCTTCGATTCCCCGCCCGCCTGAGTGGGACTCGGTGTCGCCAAACCGATTCCGGCCAGCAAGAAGGCGAGAAAAACCAGCGGGAATGCAAGGGGGCGCAAGCCGGGCAGCCGGCCCCACAGTTCCACGGTCGGAGCCCGTCCGTAGGCATGAATCATCCAGAGTATGCCAATGATGGACGCGAGTGCGAACGCGCCCTGATAGGGACCCGCGCCCATGCGTGCCACCAGAACGTCGCGTAATCGCGTCCCGGACACACCGAAGTGGAGCAGGAGGAAGAAGGCGCTCGCGGCGATGAGGTAGGTCATAGGCGCGGTTCGCGTTGGCGTGGTTCGCAGACATTACGAGTTTCGGCGCAGCGGCGCAATTGCGATGCCCCCAGGGGGCATTGGGGGATGTTGTGTTGGCTAGCTTGCTTAACGGGCCGAAGGGCTCACGCTGGTCAGCCAGGCACGGCAGGTCCCCGCGTGCTGAGCGAGTTGCAGGCCGCCGGAGCTGAAGCGGCATTCTTCGCTGCCGATCTGACCGAGGAGCGACAGGCAGCTGAGTTGATTGATTGGACGTTGGCGCGATTCGGACGTCTTGACGTCGTGGTCAACAATGCCGGCGCCGGCGTACGACGCTCCGCCGTGGCTCCTGCGGACAGTCCGGGCGAGCGCTTGCGCAAGCTCATGCGTGTCAATTTCGAAGTATGGTTTGGTCGACTCCATGTGCGCCCCGGGCCGGTCTTCACGCGGGGTCGAACGGGCCGAGCCCTTCGAGCCAGCGGGTCGTAATTCGATTACTGCGAAAATCGGGATGACTCACGATGAAGGCCGCCAGCGGCAGCGTCGATTTCACGCCGCCGACCCGGAAATCGTCGATCGCGGACTTCAGGCGCTCGATCGCCTCGGGACGGTCATTGCCGCGCACGATCAGCTTGCCGATCATCGAGTCGTAGAACGGCGGTACCAGATACCCTGCACGTGCGTGTGTATCGAGGCGAATACCATCGCCAGTGGGCACGCGCCACTCGGTTATTCGACCGGGGGATGGCGCAAAATTACGCGCCGGGTCCTCAGCATTCACGCGCACTTCGATTGCGTGGCCTGCAGTGCGAATGTCAGCCTGCTCGAGGCCGATCCCCTCGCCAGCCGCCACGCGCAACTGCCTCGCAATGAGATCCTCGCCCGTGGTTTCCTCGGTAACGGGATGCTCGACCTGAATGCGCGAGTTTACCTCGATGAAGTAAAAATCCTCCCGGTCGAGGTCGTAAAGGAATTCGACGGTGCCGGCGTTACGGTACTTCGCGAAGCCGGTCAGTGTGACGGCCGCTTCATGGAGCCGCTTACGGACCGTGGGTGGAACGGCGGAGGCGGGGGCTTCCTCGATCAGCTTCTGGTAGCGGCGCTGTACGGTGCAGTCGCGTTCGCCGAAATGGACGACCCTGCCCGTCCCGTCGCCCAGAATCTGGACCTCGACATGGCGGGCGTGCTCGACGAAGCGTTCCATATAAAGGCGGCCGTCACCGAAGGCAGCCGCGGCCTCACGGGAAGCTCTCTCAAATGACGCATCGAGCTCGGCGGGGTTCGCTGCTTTGAACATCCCTCGCCCGCCGCCGCCGGCGGACGCTTTCATGACTACAGGATAGCCGAGCTGGGTGGCGGCCTCCTTCGCGTCCTCAATGGTCGCGATGTGGTCGGTGCCCGGAACAGTCTGCACCCCCGCTCGACGAGCCATCGCCCGCCCTGCCAGCTTGTCCCCCAGCGACTCGATGGTCTCGGCGCGAGGACCGACGAACGCTATGCCCGCGTCCTCACATAGCCGCGACAGCGCAGGTTTTTCGGACAGGAACCCGTAGCCGGGGTGGAGCGCATCGCAGCCCGTCGCCTTCGCGGCATGAACCACCAGGTTGACATCGAGGTAACTCCTGGCCGACGGCTCGGGACCGAGAATGACCGTACGATCAGCCATCTCCGCACCGACGCTCTCGCGGTCCGCCGTCGAAGCACCAAGGACCGTCTCGATGCCGAGCTTCTTCGCGGTGCGCAGGATCCGCACCGCGATCTCGCCCCGATTGGCGATGAATAAGCGTTTGATCGGCATGTCAGGGTTCGCTACGGGCCGGGTCAATCATCGGGGCGAGCTCATCGCCGTCGAGCCGATTTCCGCGGGCGCCTTCGATGCGGGCATGGCGATGAGGTTCCGGCAGGCCGAAGTCAAGAGTGACATTGCCACTGCCTTCTTGTCGGGAACATGTCTTGCTACCGCATATTCGCCGTTCACGCACCAGAACCAAGGGGAGCGCGCAGGAACGGCGGATAAGAAGACGGAGCGGATATGTTAAAGGCAATCGTCTGGATAGTCTTGTCGCTGGGTGTGACCAGCGCGGTCGCGGTGGAAGTGACCCCTAAGGCGCGAGCCTCGTGGTCCGAGCATCGGCAGAGAGATTGGGATCGGCAGGGAGATTTGGAGGCAGGTGGGGATCGGCGGGGAGATTCGGCAGGAGATCGTATTGATCGTCGCTCTCCGGCAGCCGCACCTGAGATCGACCCTGCCGGCGCCCTGAGCAGTCTGACGCTGCTCGTTGGCGGACTCGCAGTACTGCGCGGCCGCGGTCTGAAGAAGAAGTAAGCCGTAAAGCGGGTTGGCTGCGGCTTCTGAGTCGGGGCGGGCCAGTCGGCCCGCCCCATCGAATTCTCTCACCCCGGATCTACGGCCTGCGCGAGGGACTAACCTTGCTGGGCTGGATGGTGCTGCATCCACCGGTCGGCTTCCATGACCTCGGTGCGGTCTGACCGGCCTGCTGCATGTCAGGTTGCGGCGGGTCCGCGGCACGCCCGACCTGCATCGAAGTTAATGCGAGGCAGGCGGTGACGATGAGCGCCACGCTTTGCTTTGATCCGTGCATGAGCTTCGATCCCGCATGGATAAGGGCTCCGGGGTCTTCGCCCATGCGCCGCGTGCGTTGTATCCACAGTACCATTGTCCTTTCAGTCATGCCGTTCTCCCGTGTCTCATGACCGGTGTTCGGGAGCGGCCACCGGAACGCCCGTTGAGCCTCGTGCGTGACTGTTTCCTCTTGGTTTCGATCCGCCGAACGAGCATTTCAGCTGAAATAACGATCCCCGAATCTCACGGCGCCCTGATCGATCCGGAAGCTGCGGGTTCCTGCCGGAGCTCACGCTCGTGGCACGCAGGCATCGGCTCGAAGCGCGTAAGCGCTCTGGGACGTGCTGCGTTCAATCAAGCGAAGGAACGCGATCGAGGAGCGCCAAGATGATCAAGGTAGCTACTGTTGTGTTAGGAGCCACGCTGGGTCTGGCCGCCCTGGGCCACACAGATCCCGCTGCGGCAGGCGTGTCCGTCGGAGTGGGCGTGGGACGGGCGAGGCTGACTTGCGACGCGCTCGATTATGTCGATGAGTCAAATTCCCGGATTGTAATGCGCAAAGTCGTCGGCCCTGCTCCGTAAGGTCGCGGCGCCATCATTCCGACTCGCTATGGTAAGCTCGCCCCGGCAGGCAAGAAGTACGGTCAGCTCGAGTCTACCCACCATGCCAGAGTTCGAAATCAGCCGCCTGTTGGATACGGACACCCTGGCGCTGCGAAACGTGCTCTGCAGCGGCACTTGCCGCCATCGCGGCGCAGAAGAATGTGCTTCGGCTACACATCTTGTCTTCCCCTATCGCGGCGTTTACATGCGGCACCTCGGCAGCGATCAAGCTGTAGCAGATGCCAACCACGTACTTTTTTTCAACGCCGGGGAGGGTTATCACATCAGTCATCCGATTGATGGAGGCGATGCAAGCCTGTCGCTTTGCCTGTCGGAACCTACCCTGCAGGAACTGGCGCCCAAGTCTCTTTTGAACGATCGCGGCAGGCTCGGATTTCGTCGGCAGCACCAGCGGATCGATCCTCGCGCACAAGCCTTGGTCGCCCTGCTGCGGCATAGCCTGGGAAACGGGACCATCGAGCCACTGGAGGCCGAGGGCCTGTTGCTGACTCTGGTGTGCCGTAGCTTGGGACCCCGCACGTCGCACGAGCCTGGAGCGAGTCATGCGCGCCGCCGGCTGGCGGACCGCGTCAAGGTTCTGCTGGCCAGCGATCTTTCGCGGCGCTGGACACTCGCGGAAATCGCCGCGGAGATCCGCGGCTCACCGGTATATCTGACGCAGGTATTCCAACAGGTTGAAGGCATTCCTCTCTATCGCTATCACCTGCGGCTGCGCCTTGCGCGAGCCTTGGACCTGATTGCACGATACGACGATTTGTCCGCTCTGGCGGCGGAGCTGGGCTTCTCCAGCCACAGCCATTTTGCCGCAGCTTTCCGCCAGGCCTATGGCCGCTCACCGACGGCCTTCAGGCAATCCGCCCAGCGCCCCTAGCTAGAAATCACCAAAGATTTCGACAGCGGCGAGGAGTGCGCACAAAAACTGC
>CAZDTG010000098.1:0-15525 GCA_964508005.1 uncultured Steroidobacteraceae bacterium | reverse complement strand
CGTCGCCGTGTGGTGCAACCGGCATGCTATAAGGCGACGCGAGCGTAGCAAACTCGGACATGGCTCGTATAACGGCATGCTCGCAATCCGGTTGACTCGCCGCGGCACGCGTAAGCCTTTGATTCTTTTGATGACATGACCCCTGCTCGTGTTTTTCGCGTGGCGCTCGATACGCCGCTCAAGCGCCTGTTCGACTATTTGCCGCCCGCTGAGGCGCTTTTTCCGGCGCCGCTCGAGCCTGGAATGAGAGTTCGCGTGCCGTTCGGCCGGCAGCGGCTGGTGGGGATCGTCATGGAGGCGGCTGACTCCTCGGAGGTTCCGGAGGAGCGGCTCAAACCCATTCTCGAGGTGCTCGACCCGTGGCCGGTGCTCGATGCTTCCGCGCTGGCATTACTGCGATGGGCTGCGGAGTACTACCACCATCCCATTGGGGAAGTGCTCGCAACGGCACTGCCGAAGGCGTTGCGGACCGGCGCGGACACGGAGGCTCGCGAGGAGCGATGGACCGCGACCGCGGAGGGACGGGAGGCGTGGAGCCGGGGGGAACCGCGGCGCGCGCCTAGGCAGCGAGAGCTGCTCGGCTACCTCGCGGAGAGGAGTGGGGGATTAGCTTTGGCGCGTGGTGGTCGCGTCGCAGCAGCGGAGGACGGGGGTCCGGCGCCCGGGCAGCACGATGCTTGCCAGTCGGCGCACGACGGCGCTGCGGCCTTGGCACGAGAGGGCGTTGCGGCGGCGGCGCATGGACCGGTTTCGGCAGCAGCGCATGAGGGCGCTGCAGTACCGGCACGCGAGGGTGTGCCGGGGGCGGCGCTTGATGAGGCAATTCCTAATTGGCGGGAGCCTGCGCGAGCGCTCAAGGCGCGCGGTTGGGTCGTTTCCGCGGAAATATCAATCACCAGGGTCGCGAACCAGACTGCGCCGTTTGCGGTGCGCGAGTCGGGGCCGGAGTTGCGGGATGAGCAGCGCGAGGCCGTCGATGCGGTTGGGACCGCGCTCGTGCGTTTCGGCGCGTTCGTGCTGCACGGGGTCACCGGAAGCGGGAAGACCGAGGTCTATCTGCGACTCGTGGAGCGTGTACTCGAGCAAGGGCGTCGCGCGCTGGTGCTCGTCCCGGAGATTGGCCTCACGCCGCAGCTCGTCGGGCGATTTCGAAATCGCTTCGATACCCCGATGGCGGTGTTGCACTCCGCGCTGACGGATCACGAGCGGCTCGTGGCGTGGCGCGAAGCGTTCAGTGGCCACGCGCGTATCGTACTCGGGACGCGTTCGGCGGTCTTTGCGCCCGTTCCCGAACTCGGCATCATCATCGTCGACGAAGAGCACGACTCCTCTTTCAAACAACATGAGGGCGGCTTTCGCTACTCCGCGCGCGATCTGGCCGTAGTCCGTGCGCAGCGCGCTGACGTGCCGGTAGTGCTCGGCTCTGCCACTCCCGCACTCGAGTCGTTGCACAATGTCGCCGGGGGCCGTTATGTGCGCCTGTCACTGCCCTATCGCGCCGCTCGGGCGGAGCCGCCGCGCATGGTGTTGGTGGACTTACGCGCCAATGCTGGTCATTCAGGGGTGTCGACACCCGCCATTCAGGCCATCGAGCGCCACCTGAGCGGCGACGGCCAGGTACTCGTGTTTCTCAACCGCCGCGGCTATGCCCCAACGCTTCTCTGTACGGCCTGCGGGTGGGTTGCCCCGTGCCAGGAGTGCGATGCCAGGCTGACGGTGCATCTTTCTGCAGGCCGGCTGCGGTGTCATCACTGCGGATTCGATTCGGTCTTGCCCTCACGGTGCCCACAGTGCGGATTTACCGTGAAGCCCGTCGGACAGGGCACTGAGCGCATTGAGGAGGCTCTGACAGCCCTCTTCCCCGGCGTAGCGCTCGCGCGGCTGGATCGTGATGTCGTCCGGCGGCGTGGCGATATGGAGGAAGTCATGCGCCGCATGTCGTCGGGGGAAGCACGAATTCTGGTAGGGACCCAGATGGTCACGAAAGGGCACGACTTCCCGAACGTGACTCTGGTCGTCGTGCTCAACGCCGATCAGGGCCTCTTCAGCACCGACTTCCGGGCACCGGAGCGGCTTGCTCAAACGATCGTACAGGTGGCCGGCCGCGCAGGACGCGGCACGAAACCGGGCGAGGTGTTGATTCAAACCGAATTTCCGGGGCACCCCCTGCTGCTCAGTCTGCTTGCGGAAGGCTACGACGGCTTTGCGCGCACGGCGCTCGCGGAGAGAGCGCAGGCGTCCTGGCCTCCCTTCAGTCGACTCGCGGCGGTACGTGACTCGGCGAAAACTGCACAGGGCGCATTGGAGTTCCTGACGGAAGCGCGCAAGCTCGCTGGTACTCTACCCAGAGGGCTACGTCTGCTGGGGCCCGTACCAGCCGCAATGTCCAAGCGCGCGGGACGCTATCACGCGCAGCTCCTGGTCGAAGGCACGGACCGCTCGAGTCTGCATCATTTCCTGGATTCATGGCTGCCGGCCGTGGAGCAGCTGCAGAGCGCGCGCAGAGTCCGGTGGGCGTTGGACGTCGATCCCATCGAGTTGTTTTAGCGTGCCGCAGCGCCGGACGGCGACGCCATCAGGTTGGATAGCGTCGCCAGCTGCCGAGCGAGGTGATGTCGGTGGCGGTTGCCGTGGCGTAGGACTCGCAGACGAAGCCGGCGACCTGCTCACCGCTTTCGAGCTCGATTTTGCCGATTCCGAGGGGAGCGGGGATGCCGGCTACGAAAGTGCCGAAGCGGGATGCGGGGACGGACCAGACTTCGACTTCGATGGACGCGCCGCCTGCGGCGACTCGAAGGAGACCGGGCCGGCGGGGAGGCCCGCCAGGCAGCGCATAGAATTTGTACGTTGGAGCCGTGCGCGTGCGGCTCACCAGAAGGGCGCCGCGGCTCGCCAGTTGGGGGTTCAGGGGCAAGCCCTCCATGTGAGCGCCACAGACGGCCACAGAGATGCGCTCCTCTGGAGTTTCGTTGGTGGCGGGTGGAGTGATATCGGCCACAGCGGCGGCATCGGCAATCTGAACCGAAAGTGTGCCAGGTGCGGCGGGCTTGGCTCGATGAAGTCGGTCTGCGAGGGAGAGTAGCTGCGCGTCGGTACCGGCGGGGCCTACGAGGGTTATTCCGAACGGAAGGCCGTCGCGGCGAAAGCCGGCGGGGACAGCTACTGCGGCGAGATCCAGGAGGTTGACGAAGTTGGTGTAGTAGCCGAGATTGGAGTTGAGTCGGACGGGATCGGCTTCCACGGCTTCGATGCGGTAGATCGTTCCCGCAGTCGGCGTGACCAGCACATCCATGGTGCTCCAGGCTTGCTCGGCGGCGCGCCGGAGATCCATGAGCCGATATTGCGAACGAAAAGCAGCCACCGCGCTTGCGTCGCGGCCACCGGAGATGATTTTTCGGGTTACGGGATGGACGGAGTCGGGCTGCCGCTCGATGAAGTCACCCACGGCGCAGTAGCGCTCGGCGACCCAGGGTCCCTCGTAAAGGAGGCGCGCCGCCGCAAGGAATGGCTCGAAGTCGATCTCCACGCGGCGGCCGCCGAGCGCCTCCAGGAGGCCGACTGCCTCGTCGAAGAGGTGCGGATATTCGGAGTCGCCGAAGAACTCCAGCTGTGCGGCTCGAGGGACACCGAACCAAAATGGGCGACCCAAGAACGGTTCAACCGCGCAGGCGGCGGAAGTGGCGGGGGTAGCGGGTGGGCTGACCGCGCCGGAACGCGCCGCAAGAACGTTGGGCGCAGTTACTACCCTCGAATACGAATCATCAGGATCGAACGCGGCGGCTGCGGCGTACACGCGGGCGGCATCGGATGGTGTCAGGGCGAAGATCGATACGCAATCGAGCGAGCGGCATGCTGGGACGACGCCCGTGGTGCTCAGTGCACCGCATGTTGGTTTGAAACCCACGATGTTGTTGAAGGCGGCGGGCACTCTCCCAGAGCCGGCCGTATCGGTGCCCAGCGAGAAACTGACGAGGCCCATGGCTACGGCCAGGGCGGAGCCGGAGCTCGATCCGCCCGAGATGAAGTCGGCGTTGAAGCTGTTGCGGGCGGCTCCGTAGGGGGAGCGGGTACCGACGAGCCCGGTGGCAAATTGATCGAGGTTCGTTTTGCCGATCGGAATGGCGCCTGCTTCAATGAGCTCTCGGACGACGAAGGCCGACTCTGCGGGAGTGTATGCGTAGTCGGGACAGCCGGCCGTGGTCGGGACACCCTCGAGATCGATGTTGTCCTTGAGCGCGAATGGCACGCCATAGAGCGGCAGCGATTCCGGGTCCCTGCCGGCCAGAGCCGCCGCGTATTCGAACACGCGCTCGCGGGATAGCAGGGTTATCCATACTCGCCTGTCGGGAGCCTGTGCAATGCCCGACAGCACGTGCTCCATGACATCGAGGGGCGTGAAGCGGCGAGCCCGATAACCATCGAGAAGCGCGGAAATCAACAGCGTGGCTAGTGGCATGGATGTACCCCGTCAAAGAGGCCGCAGGACGAGAAGCGTCTCACCCGCGGAGACCGCCCTTCCGCGGGCGCAGCGAACTTCCACGATCTGGCCGCTCTCTTCCGCGGCAATGGGAATTTCCATTTTCATCGCCTCGACGACAACGAGATCGTCGCCGGCGCGCACCCGGGCGCCGGGCTCGACGCTGATATTCCAGACACTGCCTGCGACGGGAGAGCTGACAGCAACACAACCCTCCGGCACACTCGTCGCATCGGAACCGTCCAAGAACGCGGCGCTCCCGACGCGCGCCGCTCCGCCCGCCTCGACCGCCGCCGCACCCGACTCGTTCCAACGCTCACGCTCGGCTTCGAATGCTGCTTGTTGGCGTACCTTGAACTGGGCGATCGAGGGCGCGTTCTCCTGGAGAAAAGCGCGGTAGTCCCGCAGCTTTAGCGTCGTACTCTCTACTTGCAGCTCGAATCGTCCGTGAGGAAAGTCCTCCCGCATCCGCGCGAGCTCCGCCGCGGTCACGGGATAGAAGCGGATCTGATCGAAAAAGCGCAGCAACCATTGCCTGCCGTCGCGGAAATCGGCCGTGCGCCGGTAGCGGTTCCACATCTGCACCGTGCGTCCGACGAACTGATAACCGCCGGGGCCCTCCATTCCGTAGACACAGAGGTATGCGCCACCGATGCCAACAGCATTCTCCGGTGTCCAGGTCCGTGCCGGATTGTATTTGGTCGTCACGAGGCGGTGACGCGGATCGAGCGGGGTCGCGACAGGCGCGCCGAGATAGACATCCCCGAGCCCCATCACCAGGTAGCTCGCTTCGAACACGATCCGCCTCACGTCCTCGACGCAATCGAGGCCATTGATGCGGCGGATGAATTCGATGTTGCTCGGACACCAAGGCGCATCCGGGCGCACCGATTGCATGTACTTGTCGATGGCGAGCCGTGTTGCCGGATCATCCCATGACAGGGGCAAATGCACTATCCGGCTCGGGACCTCCAGCTCGTCCACGGGCGGGAGCTCGTCTTCGGCGCGCAGCAGCAGCTTCCGCAGCGCCGACTGCGAGAGCTGGCGGCTGTCATAGTGAACCTGCAGCGAGCGGATCCCGGGAGTGAGATCGATGATTCCCGGCTCGTTACGCCGGGTGAGCCACTCCATCAGTGCGTGCACGCGAAAGCGCAGCTCGAGATCGAGGACCGGCGCCCCGTACTCGACGAGCAGGTAATCCTCGCCCGAATGGCGGTAGCACACCGGCACACGGCCTTCACCCTCCAGGTGCTCCAACACGGGCGAGGTGTGCATCGAGACGTTATGAAACCGGATGGTATCGCCCGGCCGCAACTGTCCCATCTTCCACAGATCGGCGCGCGTGAGGACTGCCGGGCACACGAAGCCGCCCAGGCTGGGCCCGTCGGGACCGAGAATGACCGGCATATCTCCCGTGTAGTCGATCGCCCCGATGGCGTACGCATTATCGTGAATGTTGGAAGGGTGGAGGCCTGCTTCGCCGCCGTCCCTGCGCGCCCATTGCGGCTTGGGACCGATGAGGCGAACGCCGGTGCGACTCGAGTTGTAGTGCACCTCCCAGTCGGTCGAGAAGAATGTGTCGATGTCCTCTTCCGCGAAAAAATCGGGAGCACCGTGCGGCCCATACGTCACGTCGATGTTCCAGTGTTTGCCGTACGCGGGAATCTGGTCGCTCGAAAGAAGAGCACAACCATCGGAGGTCGACGCGGAGCGCGTCAGCCGCAATACGTCGCCTTTGCGCAGTGCCCGGCCGACATGGCCGCCGAACTTTCCGAGCGCGAAAGTGGAGCGGCTGCCGAGATACTCGGGCACGTCGAAACCGCCTTTCACTGCGAGATAGGCTCGCTGGCCGGCGCCCTCGATACTGCCGAGTGCCAGGACGTTGCCAGCCTTCACCAGCACCGGCTCCCAGAACGGAGCCACCCGCCCTTCCAAGGTTGCCGTCATGCTGGCGCCGGTCAGTGCAATCACGCTGTCGACCCCGAACTGCAGCGTGGGGCCTTTTCCCGTGAGCTCGAGGCCTGCCGCGCCCGGCGGGTTGCCGACGATGCGGTTCGCGAGCCGGAAGGCGAGGTCGTCCATGGGTCCGGAAGGCGGGACGCCGACGCTCCAGAATCCGAGCCGTCCGGGGGAGTCCTGCACGGTTGTCTGCGTGCCGGCGTGCAGCACTTCGATCGACAGCGGGCGGAATTCGAGGCCGCTCAGGAATCGGGTGAACGGGCGCCCCTCCCGGAAAGCGTCGGTGTTCAGGATGGTCTGCAGGTAATCGAGGTTGGTCTCTATTCCGTGCACACTGCTGCCGGCCAGCGCGGTCTGCAGCTTCTGCAGCGCAAGCTCGCGCGTGGGCGCGTGGGCAATGATTTTCGCGAGCAGCGGATCGTAGAAGGACGAGACCTCCGTTCCTGTCTCGATCCAACCGTCCACGCGCACGCCGGTGGGGAGCACGACCTGCGAGAGCGGGCCGCTCGAAGGCCGGAAGCTGCGACTCGGATCTTCCGCATACAGCCTGACCTGGATCGCATGTCCGCGTGGCACATGACGATAGGTGGCGAAGTCCGCGGGAGTCTCCCCGGCGGCTACCCGTATCATCCACTCGACCAGATCCACGCCCGAGACTTCTTCGGTCACGCCGTGTTCGACCTGCAGCCGGGTGTTGACCTCCAGGAAGTAGAATTGTCCCGTCGCAACGTCGTAGACGAACTCGACGGTTCCGGCCGAACGGTAGCGGACGGCGCGCCCCAGCCGCACTGCGGCTTCGTACAACCGCTCACGTGTTTCCGGCGCGAGGCCGGGCGCCGGAGTTTCCTCCACCACCTTCTGGTTGCGCCTCTGCATCGAGCAGTCGCGCTCGCCGAGCGCGATCACGCGACCGGCGCCGTCGCCGAACAGCTGGACCTCGATGTGCCGGGCCTGCTCGATGTACTTCTCGAGAAACAGTCCGCCGTCGCTGAAGTTACTGCGCGCGAGCCGCTCGACCGAGGCGTAGGCAGCAGCCAAATCGGCCTCGGCCCGACACAGCTGCATGCCAATGCCCCCGCCACCGGCGGTGCTCTTGAGCATGACGGGATAGCCGATGCGCAGAGCCTCCACGCGCGCCTCCGTGAGGTCCTTCAGGAGAGCGCTGCCCGCCAACAACGGCAAGCCATGCTCCTGGGCCAGAGCCCGAGCACGATGCTTGAGTCCGAAGTCGCGCATCTGGCCCGGGGTAGGCCCGACGAATACGATGCCGGCCCCTTCGCACGCCTGCGCAAACCCCGCGTTCTCGCTCAGGAAACCATAACCAGGATGGATCGCGCCGGCACCGGTTGCCCGCGCCGCTTCGATGAGTTTGTCCTGGCGAAGATAACTGTCGGCGGCCGTCGCGCCGCCGAGACAGACGGCCTCATCGGCACCCGCGACGTGCAGCGAGTGTTTATCAACATCCGAATGGACAGCGACCGCGCCGATGCGCATGCGGCGCAAGGTACGCTGGATGCGGCACGCGATGGCGCCGCGATTTGCGATGAGGACTTTGTCGAACATCCGCGATCCTCCTGGTCCGGTTGCGCCGGGTCGTCCCGGCCTTGTAGGGAGAGGATCTGCGGGTCGTCCCGCAGCCGGAATGGCCAGCTAGGAACTGTGGCCCCTGGCGGCATTCCAAACCAGCAGGCGAATGGGGGTCGGGTTATACGCGTTGCAGGGATTGTTGAGCTGGGGGCAGTTCGAGATGAGCACGATCACGTCCATCGCGGCACGCATCTCCACGTAGCGCCCGGGCGCCGAGATGCCGTCCGCGAAGGTGAGCTGCCCCGCCGCCGTCACCGGCACGTTCATGAAAAAATTGATGTTGCTCGGCAAGTCCCGCTTGGTGATCCCGTAGTCCGAGCGCGCCAGCGCGGCCAGGAAGTTGTCGCGGCAGCTGTGCATGTGCCGCTTCTCCAGCGCGTAGCGCACGGTGTTGCTTTCGGCGGAGCATGCACCGCCCAGCGTATCGTGCCGCCCGCAGGTGTCCGCTACGATATCGAGCATCAGGTTGCCGCTGTTCGACAAGAGCCTCGTGCCGGCTGTCAGGTAGAGGTTCCCCTGTGCACGAATCGTGTCTGGAGCGCTGTAACGCTCTTCGGGATCGGCCGCGTTATAAAACAGGGTGTCGACCGCCTGATTGCCCTCGAGGTCCAATATGCGAAAGAACTGGCCTTTGCGCACGATACCCATCCAGGGCTCGCCCGCCGGAACGATCTCGTTCAACACGGCCGCAGCCGGATCCAGCGTGCTTTCGACCATTCTGACGCTCATAGGGCGTACAGCATCTCGGTGTTGCGGAAGCCACGCTCGTTTTCCGGACAGCGGATCCGGCAGGGATCGTCTTTCGACACCGGGCCGGCCCGGAATGCGGCGAGCCGCACGTAGCGGGGGCGATAGGCCGGTTCAGGATCCAACGGATGCTGACACGTCGAGAGCGCCACGAGAGCGTGCATCTCGAAGCGCAGATCGACGTAGCTGCCGGGTTTCGAGGCGCCCGTCCGGAAGTGCATCTTCCCCTGCCCGTCCACGCTCACTTTGCTGAAGAAATTCACATTGGAGACCATATCGCGCTTGCCGAGCCCGTACTTTCCCAACTCGCCGAGCAGGCCGTCGTAGCTGTTCTTGTGGAAGTCGTTGCGCTGTTCCTGGAAGCGCGTCCGGCCGTACTTGTCCGCGACCATCGCGGCGTTCGACACACCGGCCATAGTGTCGTGCCAACCGCAGGTGTCCTCGGTCACGGAGCAGAGGATGCGTCCCATGTCCGAGTAGCACACGTACCCCTTCGTGAGAAAGGCCGTGTGTTGCGCCTTGAGCGTGTCGGCCATGTTATACCGCTCGAGACGGTCTTCGTAGTTATAGAACAGCGCCGCGACGTTCGCGCCACCCTCGACGTCCGTCAGCCGCAGCGTGGTTCCGCGTCGAAGCACACCGGACCAGTGGCTACCACCGCGCAGATGTTCTTCCCAAAGCGGCGCACCGGTGATCCGGGTATCCGTCGTCATCGCGTACTCCCATGCAGTGGGGCTTGCGGTGCAAACGGTATACCAATGCAAATAGGCCGAGTTAGCCCGTGAGTTCGCTCGAAAACAGGGCATTGCGCCCGCTGCGCGCCTCGAAAAGGTGCGCCGCACGGAGCCGGAGGGGCCCTCGAGGCACGTCTGCACGCGGCATACGCCTTGCATCCCTTTTGGTGCAAATGTGCATCTAGGGTTCCGGCTCGCGCGCGGCTCGCTCCTCGAGCTCGCACGGGTGTCTGGTCCGAGAGAGGCAGTCCGGTGCGCGCCGGAGCCGGTTCCGACTAATGACGCCTTACGGCCGCAGCAGGCGGGCATCAGTCGGACAGCTCCCGGGGGCGAGCCGGATACACGGCGGGACAAAAGCCCGGGAGATCGTAAAGGCGCGGCCCGCGCACATCCGATCCCCGTCGGTGTGCCCCTGGGCCTCTCGAATCGGATCCGAAGACTGCTATCCAGGAAAACCGAAATGCCCGTCATGCTGAAGCAACACCTCAGAGCACTCGCCCTTCTCCTCCTCTGCGCCGCCGCACTCCTCGTCCAGCCTTGCGTTGCGAGCACGGCCGGCGCGGCCGGGAAAAAAAGCTTCAAGGTCGCCTGGAGCATCTACGTCGGCTGGATGCCCTGGGACTATGCGAACCGCAGCGGCATTCTCAAGAAGTGGGCCGACAAATACGGCATCACCATCCAGCTCACCCAGATCAACGACTACGTCGAATCGATCAATCAATACACCGCGGGAGGCTTTGACGCGTGCACCATGACCAACATGGATGCGCTGACGATCCCCGCCGCGGGGGGTGTGGACTCCACCGTCCTCATCGTCGGCGATTTTTCGAACGGTAACGACGGCATCGTGCTCAAGGGCAAGGGGAAGACACTCGCCGACATCAAGGGGCAATCGATCAATCTCGTGCAGCTCTCGGTATCGCACTACCTGCTGGTGCGCGGACTGGAAACGGTCGGCTTGCGGGAACGGGACGTCAAGGTCGTCAACACCTCGGATGCCGACATCGTGGCGGCGTTCACGGCACCCGGGACGACCGCCACGGTCACCTGGAAGCCGCAGCTCGCCCAGATCGCTGCCACACCCAACAGCACCGAGGTCTTCGATTCGGCCCGGATCCCGGGCGAGATCATGGACCTCCTGGTGGTCAACTCGGCGGCGCTCAAAGCCAACCCGAATTTCGGCAAAGCTCTGAGCGGCGCCTGGTACGAGACCCTGGCTGTCCTGTTCGGCAAGGATCCACGCACGAATACGGCGCTGGAGTCCATGGCGCAGGCCTCGGGCACGTCCACGGCCGGCTATATCAGCCAGCTGGCGACGACGAAAATGTTCAACGTGCCGGCGGAGGCAGTCGCCTTCACGGCCAGTCCGAACGTCATCAGGACGATGGACCTCGTGCGAACTTTCTCGTTCAATCATGGGCTTCTCGGCCAGGCCGCGCGCTCGGCCGATGTCGTCGGCATCGAGTTCCCCGGGGGCAGGACTCTCGGCAATCCGAAGAATCTCAAGCTGCACTTCGACCCGACCTACATGCAACTTGCCGCCGACGGCAAACTCTGAGCGACCATGCGCCGCGCCCGCCCTGTTGAACGACACTCATGCCGCGAATAGTCAACCGGCATCCGGCCCGCGGCGCCGCCTGGATGCTCGGGATGATGCCGTTCGTGCTGCTCTTGTGTGCCTATCTCATGGGGTCACACCTGCGCACGGCCGAGAACCCGGACGACAAGTTGCTGCCGACGCCCTCGACCATCGTCTCGACCATGCACAGTTACACGGCCGAGGAGGATGTGCGCAGCGGGCAGGTGTTGTTCTGGGTGGACACTCTCGCGAGCCTGGAGCGCATCGTGATTGCCCTCGCGCTGTCCGCCGCGATCGGCCTGGCGCTTGGTCTCGCGATCGGCGCTGTGCCCGTGGTGAGGGCGGTTCTCGCGCCTTGCGTCGCAGCGGTAGCGATGATTCCGCCGCTCGCGATCCTGCCGATTCTGTTCATCCTGTTGGGATTGGGCGAGGTTGCGAAAATCGCGCTCATCACGATCGGCATAGCGCCCTGCATCGTGCGTGACCTGTCGATGCGCGCGGCCGAGCTGCCCACCGAACAGCTCATCAAGGCACAGACGCTCGGCGCCTCTTCCTGGCAGCTCGTGCTGCGCATCATCCTGCCGCAGATGTGGCCGCGTCTGATCGATTCGTTGCGGCTGAACATGGGATCGGCGTGGCTGTTCCTCATCGCTGCCGAGGCGATCGCTTCGGAAGAGGGGCTGGGCTACCGGATCTTCCTCGTGCGGCGTTATCTCGCGATGGATGTCATTCTGCCGTACGTCCTGTGGATCACGGTGCTGGCGTTTCTCATGGACTGGGGACTGAAGATGTTGCGCTCCCGGGCGTTTCCGTGGACCGAGATGAGCCGCTGACGCATGGCGCGCGTGACCGTCAAAGGCCTGTGGAAACGGTACGGCGATACCGTGGTGCTGGAGAACATCAATCTCGACTTCGCCGACCACGAGTTCGTCACGATCGTCGGAGCGTCGGGGTGCGGTAAGACCACCTTCCTGCGGATTCTGCTGGGCATGGAGCAGCCCTCGCGCGGGAAGCTCCTGATCGACGGCAAGGCGGTGCCCCCGGAGCCCGGTCCGGACCGTGGCATCGTTTTCCAGCGTTACTCGCTGTTTCCGCACCTGACCGTGCTGGGGAATCTCATCCTGGGGCTCGAGCTGCGGCGGTCGTGGCTGCTCGGGCGGCTTTTCGGAGCGCGGCGACGGGAGGCTATCGTCCGGGCGGAGCGGATTTTAGAGACGGTGGGATTGGCGGGCGCGCGTGACAAGTACCCTGCGCAGCTGTCTGGCGGCATGCAGCAGAGGCTTTCCATAGCTCAGTCGGTCATCTGCGAGCCGCGTATTCTGCTGCTGGATGAGCCATTCGGCGCGCTCGACCCTGGGATTACAGCGGACATGCACAAGCTGGTCCTCGATCTCTGGGCGGCGAACGCCATGACCATCTTCATGGTCACGCATGACCTCAAGGAGGGATTCGAGCTCGGGACGCGGCTGCTGGTGTTCGACAAGCTGCGGCATGATCCGCAAGCGCCCGAAGCGTATGGGGCGAGGATCACCTACGATATTCCGCTGCGACGGGCGAAGAACCGGGCGCCGCAGCAGGCGGCAATCGAGGTTGAGGAATCGTTGCCGATGAACGGGGTGGCAGCCGGCACGGCTTAGTTCCAGCGGCTTTGATGGCCTGCAACGCTGCGAGAAAAACGGCCAGGGCGGTTCGCAGTGCGCGCGAGGCTGCATAAGCCGCCGGACCGGCGAAGCCCGGGGCGGGTTCGGGTAAACTGCGGCGCCTTTCATCCGCCGGAATCGCATCCCTTTGAAGCCGCAACTCGAACAGCTCGTGCTGGCCGCCCTCAATAATGTTCCGGGGGGGCTGCTCCCCGAGGCGCCCGCCCCCGGGACTGTCGTCGTGGAACGGACGCGCGATGCGCAGCATGGGGACTTCGCCACGAACGTCGCCATGCGCTTGGCCAAGGCCGCGCGGCGCAATCCGCGGGAGCTCGCGCAGGCGATCGTGGCGGCGCTGCCCCCCAATGGGCTCATCGCGCGCGCCGAAGTCGCGGGCGCGGGCTTCATCAATTTCTTCCTGGCGCCGGAGGCGTACGCGCGCGAGCTGGCGTCCGTTCATGAGGTGGGCGAGCGCTATGGCCGCAGCAATCTCGGGCGCGGCGAGCGCGTCATGGTCGAGTTCGTCTCGGCGAACCCGACCGGCCCGCTCCATGTCGGTCACGGCCGGCAGGCAGCTTACGGCGCGACGCTGTCGAATATCCTGAGTGCGGTTGGTTACGACATCGCGCGCGAGTACTACATCAACGACGCCGGGCGTCAGATGGACATCCTGGCGGTGAGCACCTGGTTGCGTTATCTCGAGATCTGCGGCGAGGAGCTGCCATTCCCGGCCAACGGCTACCGCGGCGATTACGTGCGGCCGCTGGCGCAAAAGCTTTACGCGAAGGTTGGCGAGGGCATGCGGCACCCCGCGGGAGCGGTGCTGCTGAAACTTCCGGACGACGCGCCGCTGGGCGACAAGGAAATATATATCGACGCGCTGATGGAGCGAGCGCGCGAGCTGCTCGGCGCGGACGGCTTTCGCGAGATTCTCGAGCTGTCGCTGGCGGAGATGCTCGCCGACATTCGTGATGACCTCGCGCAGTTTGGGGTGGAGTTCGACCGCTGGTACTCGGAGCGCCGGCTGAGCGACAGCGGGGCCATTGCTCGCGCGTTGACGAAGCTCGAGGAGCAGGGCCACCTCTACAAACAAGAGGGCGCCGTGTGGTTCCGGGCGACGGAATTCGGCGACGAGAAAGATCGCGTGGTAGTGCGCGAGAACGGGCAAAAGACCTATTTCGCCTCGGATATCGCGTATCACCTGGAAAAGCGCGAGTTGGGATTCGAGCGCCTCATCGATGTGCTCGGCGCCGATCATCACGGGTACATAGCGCGCGTGCGCGCCGGGCTCATGGCGATGGGCGAGCCGGGTGACTGCCTCGAAGTCAACCTGATCCAGTTCGTGAGCCTGTTCCGCGGCGGCGAGAAAATCGCCATGGGCAAGCGCGAGGCGCAATTCGTCACGCTGCGCCAGCTGCGCGAGGAAGTCGGCAACGACGCCTGCCGCTTCTTCTACCTCATGCGCAGCCACGACCAGCCGCTCGATTTCGACCTCGAGCTCGCGAAATCGCGCAGCAACGAGAATCCGGTGTACTACATCCAGTACGCCCACGCGCGCGTCGCGAGCGTCATGAAGCAGCTCGCCGCCCGCGGGCTCAGCTTCGATCGCGCAGAGGGACTTGCGAACGCCAATCTGCTCGCGGGCAGCCAGGAGCAGGCGGTGCTCAACTCCCTCGCGCGTTATCCGGAGGCGCTCGAACAGGCGGCCGTGAACCGGGCGCCTCATACGCTCGTTCACTACCTGCGCGATCTTGCCAACGCGCTCCATACGTATTACAACGCAGAGCAGTTCATCGTGAGCGATGCGAAACTGCGTAACGCGCGGCTGGCGTTGGTCCTGGGGGTGCAGCAGGTGCTGCGTAACGGTCTGACGCTGTTGGGTGTCTCCGCGCCGGAAAGCATGTGAGTCCGTAGCAGCAGCTCATGGCAAGACTGACGCATCGCGATTACAAGACGAGTCAGCGCCGGGCGATGGACCTCGGGCGGCTGCGCGAATTCGCATTCGGGACTCTGGCCGGCGTTGTGTTATCGAGCGCGGTGTTCGTCTACGTGGGGGGCCGGCGGCCCGCGAGTCACGATAGCGCGGACGTACCGCATCCCGAACCGCACCGCCAGGCGCCGGCGGATACGGAAACGGCCGCGGGGACGGCGCAGGCTGCCGAGAAGTACGACTTCTACCAGATGCTGCCCAACTTCGAGGTCGTGGTGCCGGAGAAGGAAAAGGACGTCAAGCGCGATCTTCCGGCGGCAGCCCGGATCGAGCGTCCTGGCGTCTACGTCCTGCAAGCCGGCTCATACCGCAACGAGTCCGACGCCGAGCGCGTGCGTCAACAGCTCTCGAAGGAAGGCATCGACGCCAAAGTCCAGCGCGTCGCCGTCGATACCGACGTCTGGCACCGGGTCCGCATCGGCCCCATCACGAAGCTCGACGAGCTCAACAAGCTCCGCAGACAACTTCAGGCCGCCGACGTCGACGCAATCGTGATCCGCGTGGGCGACTGACTCGCGCAGCCAGGCTGGCTCCTACACCGACGCCTTGTCGGCCCGCCCTTTGCGACCCGCTCGCATCGTCTGGGCCGCGAGCATCCGCTCGAGCTCCGCGGCCGGCACCGGACGCGAGTGCAGATAGCCTTGCGAGTAATTGCATTTCAGCCGGCGCAACTGCTCGAGCTGCCCGTGCGTCTCGACGCCCTCGGCGACCACCACCAGATTGAACGCAGAGGCGAGCCCGATGATGCTGGACACGAGCGTGCCACTCGCGCGGTCCGAAGGCAGCCCGCTGATGAACGAGCGATCGATCTT
>CAZDTG010000097.1:13680-15619 GCA_964508005.1 uncultured Steroidobacteraceae bacterium | reverse complement strand
CGAAGGCATGGATCACGTAGAGGTCGACGTAGTCTGTACCCATCCGCGCCAGCGATCGGTCGATCGCGCTCGCGATGTGCTTGCGTGAAAGGCCACGATCGTTCGGGTCGTCGCTCATCGGATAATAGACCTTGGTTGCGAGCACCAGACGATCGCGTGCGCTCATCCTGAGCAGGTTCTGACCCACGACCTCCTCGTTGCGGCCGGTGGAATACCAGTCGGCCATGTCGAAGAAGGTGATGCCGAGGTCGAGGGCGCGCCGCAGGATGGGAATCGAGTCGTCCTCGTCGAGCACCCAGCCCTTCCAGGCGGAGCTGCCCATCGACATCGTACCGAGGCAAAGCTGCGAGACCTGGAGGCCCGTCTGCCCGAACCGGATATAATCCATGCGAGACCCACTCCGCCGTGCCGCTTGATTCCGCGACGACTTTGCATTCTGGCACGGGTCGGGTGACCCGGCGGACAGGAAGGATAACCGATCTTGCTGGTCAGGCCCTGCTCATGACCCGTGCGTCCCGGGTCAGATAGCCCCGCTGGTTTTCGCGAGAGCTCCTCTCACGTTCGCCTGGATCAATCGTTCACCTTGAAAATCTGCAGTCCGGCCTCCGTGGCCTGTTCACCCCTGGTGTGTACGACGTAAAACCGCTTCAGCGACGGCACATACACGGAAGTCTTGCCGCCGAGAGTATCGACATGCTGAACCAGCCGGTAGCTGTCGGGAGTGTCTTGCGCAAACACATCGACGCCATCCGCGCCGGAGACGATCAGGCGACGATGCGCCGCGTCGAAGGTCATGTCGTCGGAAATGTTCACTGTCTTGAAGGTCGCTACGAGTTTGCCGCTTGTCGAATCGAGGACGTAGAGCACACCGGGATTGCGCGATCCGATGAACAGGCGGTGATTGCCTGCATCGAAACCCATCGCGGCATTCGAGGTCAGGCCGGGAAATGTCCAGGTGTCGACCAGCGCTCGGGTGCCAAGGTCGATGACGCCGATGGCGTTCTTGTCGCGCATGTTTACATAGAGGCGGTTCGACTTGTGATCGATGCGCATGCCCTTCAGGGTCGCTGCGTCGACGCGGATCCGGTCGATGACCTCTTTGCGGTCTACGGAGATCACGCTTATATAGGAGAAATCGGCTTTGGCGGCCTTGCCGCCGTTGCCAAGGTACAGGAGCTTTGAAGCGTCGTCGTAGACCCCAAAGTCGGGTCCCGGCTGCAGCGAAATCCGCTTCAGCAGATGCAAGTCGGCAGCGTCAAGAACGTCGCAGGACGCATTGTGAGCATCGGCTACGAACAATTCCTTTTCACCGGGCATCAGGGCCAGCATATGCGGACTCTTGACCAGGCCCGTAGCGCTCCTCAGGTGCTCCCCCGTTTTCAGGTTGAAGACCTCGATCGAGGCATAGACCTCGGAAGGAACGTACAGTCGGTTCTCTTTGAGGCCTACCGCGAAATGATCGAAGTCGCCGCCGGTGACTTGCGGAAGCGGGATGCTCTTGAGCAGCTGGAGGGGTTCCTGGACGGCTACTGCAGCGACGCTGAGAAATGAGGTCAATAGAGTCGCTGCGTAAATGGCAATCAGTCTGTTCGGAACCTTCATGCTCTCTCCCGAAAATATGCGGCCGCCTTCCGCGTGACCGCGGACCTGTGACCGAAGTTGGCGGGGCAGCATAAACAGAGGGCGTGCCGGCGCAGAACCGGGGGAACATTTTCTCGACTGAAGTTTTATGGAGATTTCTTCAGTTGACCGCCGTTTTGTACGGTCGCGGGCTCGAGTTCGCAAGCCGGCAGGCCCGACTCGAAGTCAGGCCTGCCTCAGTCGAGGTTGTGCACAGTCAGCGGTGCAAAAGAGCATCGCAGTCGCTGCCGCCCCTTGCTACACAGCGATCATAGGCGGCACGCTGCTCCTGCTCCTGCTCCTGCTCCTGCTCCTGCTC
>CAZDTG010000097.1:11885-13580 GCA_964508005.1 uncultured Steroidobacteraceae bacterium | reverse complement strand
CTGCTCCTGCTCCTGCTCCTGCTCCTGCTCCTGCTCACGCGAGAGCGTGATCGATTTCGCAAATCAACTGTTACCAACCGCACAGTTCCAACGGGGATACCGGGCTGTCAGCATCAGAGTCTGCGAGACTAGGGTCCCTCGGCTCATCACGAGTGGCGCCTCTTCGTGTGCCACAGAGGACGCCAATGTCCGGCCTGGTGATCTTTGCATTCGTCGCGGCGCTGTTCTTCGGTTACGCGGTCACCCTTTATAACGGGCTCGTGCGGGCGCGCAATGAAGTGCGACTCGCGTGGGCCAACATCGACGTGCTCCTTGTCCAGCGTCACGACGAGCTCCCGAAACTCATCGAGGTATGCAAGGGCTACATGCGGCACGAGAGCGAGACGCTCGTGCGGGTGGCGCAGGCTCGCAACGCTGTGGACGTCGCGCGTAATGCTGGCAATGTCACCTCGGTAAGCCAGGCCGAGGGGACGCTGCGCAGTGGTCTTGCCGGCCTGTATGCGGTCGCGGAGCGCTACCCGGACCTCAAGGCGAATACACTCTTCCAGCATCTACAGACGAGAATCAGCGGCCTCGAGACCGAGATCGCCGATCGCCGGGAGGTCTACAACGATGCGGTTACGGCGCAGAACGTACGCATCGAGACGTTCCCGGATATGCTCATTGCGCGTCGTTTTGGCTTCCGCGCCGCTCAGCCCTTGAAATTCACCGCCGAGCAGACGAGCGATGTCGATGTAAAGCTCGCCTTTGGCGGCTAACCGTGTCTGGCCACAACAGCGACGTCTTTTTCTGGGCCGCGGCGGCCGTCTGCGGCCTGGCGAGTGCGTACATGCTGTCACGCTTTCTGGCGTTCGTCCGCCGCGACCGCTTCATCGCAGATACGCCGCTCGCCAAGATCCGTTCGGCCGCGCAGGGTTACGTGCGCCTCGAGGGGCGCGCCAGCGCATCGCCGGGTCAGAACGTCGTAGCCCCGTTGAGTGGCCGGGCTTGCGTCTGGTGGCAGTACGAAATCGCCCGACGGTACCAAAACTCGAAAGGCGGGACCGAATGGACCAGGATCGACTTCCAGACGAGCGTCGCGCCTTTTACGTTGACCGACACCGACGGCCAGTGCCTGGTCGGGCCTGTCGGGGCCGATATCACCCCCACGGCCTCCGACATCTGGTACGGCAGCAGTTCCAGCCCTGCCGGACCGCCGCCGGAGCGACAGTGGTTGCTGACGGTCGAGCACGAGTACCGTTACACCGAACGGCTCATTGCATCGGGTGCGCATCTGTCGGTCCTTGGCGATTTGCGTTCGCGTTCCGAAGGCACCGAGATCGATGAGCAGGTGCAAAAGGTGCTCGCGAGTTGGAAGCACGATCAGGCGACGTTGCTGCAGAAGTTCGATCGCAACCACGATGGCCGCGTTGACGCCGAGGAATGGGAAGCTGTGCGTGCTGCGGCACGAGCCGAGGTGGAGGCGACCGCCTCCCATTCACCAACCGAGCGCGTCAGCGTCGTCGCACAGACCACACACGGCGAACCATTTCTAATCGCGCCGCTCAATGAGCAGGAGCTGCGTCGCCGCGAACACCGCTTCGAGGCAGCGTCTCTGATTATGAGCGTGGTATTCCTCGCCCTGACAGTGTGGGCAATTCAGAAGGCACTAGCGGCTTCGGGTAATTAGGGGCACATTTCTCCTCGGACGCTGAT
>CAZDTG010000097.1:1657-11785 GCA_964508005.1 uncultured Steroidobacteraceae bacterium | reverse complement strand
CGGGCATGCGGGCCCGGGCGCAATCGGGCGTGCCGCGGGAACCAACTCGACTGCACCTGCACGGGTGCTGGCAAAATTCGTCTCAGTAGCACGACTCCCTGCCGGGCATAGCGCACGGGATGCCGCGCTCATCCGATGTAGTATGGCCCGATGAAATTTCGCGATCTGTTCCGCTCGAATCGTTCAGAGGCGCCGGGGTCGGCGGCCTCGCCATCTGTCGCAGCTGAAGCGCCGAGGGTAGCCACGGAAAGCGTCGAGGCGATGCTGCGGACGGCGCAAGCGCTGCTCGGCGCGGGTCAGCTGGCGGAGGCCGCGACGGCGTATCGCTACCTGCTGGTTCTCGACCCGCAGAATTGGACATCGATGAACGCGCTCGCATCGATCGCGCTGCAGAGCGGCGAACTGGAGGAGGCAATCCAGCGGTACGGCGCTCTTATCGAGCGCCGGCCGGATTTTGCCGAGGGTCACTACAAACGCGGGAATGCCTATAACCGGTTGGGCCGCTGGCCAGCGGCGCTCGCCGACTACGATCGGGCAGTCGCTCTCGATCCGCAGTACGCCAACGCCTTCTGTAACCGTGGAACGGTGCTCGAGCGCCTCGAGCGTTGGGACGAAGCGCTGGCGAGCTACGATCGAGCGTTAGCGATCAATCCGAGAGATGCCTTTGCCTACTACAACCGGGCGGGGGTTCTCCGTGAGCTGAAGCGTTTCGACGAGGCGATCGCCAGCCACGATGAGGCCATTGCACTGAACAGCGGGTACGTGGAGGCGTACGTCAATCGCGGACATCTGCTTCACAAGCTATCGCGCCATGAACAGGCCGCGGCGAGCTATGGCAAGGCGATCGAGTTGTCCTCCTACCCGACACAGGCCGCTGCGGCGGGCCCGCCCGGAACTCTACGACCGGAACAGAAATATTTGCCGGGGCTGAGGCGGCACGTACTCATGCAGATCTGCGATTGGCGCGGCATGAATGCCGATCTTCAGCGGATCGCCGTAGGGCTGCGCCAGCAGCTTCCGGTGACTCTCCCGTTGACGGCCCTGGCGATGCTGGCCGATCCGGCACTGCAGCGCGCGGCGGCGGAAAGTTGGATTCGGGAGGAAGCGCCGCCCGATCCTCGCCTGGGCGCCATTGCCCCACGGCCGCGGTCGGCGAAGATCCGAGTGGGCTATTTTTCGGCGGATTTTCGCATACATCCGGTGGCCTACCTGACAGCGGGATTGTTCGAGCGGCACGATCGGTCGAGATTCGACCTGACGGCCTTCGCGTTCGGTCCGGAGACGAATGATGTCATGCAGGCGCGCATGTCCAGAGCATTCGATCGCTTCGTTGACGTGCGCCATCGCTCCGACGTCGAGGTCGCTGCCCTGGCCCGGGAGCTTGGGATCGACATAGCCGTCAATCTCAATGGAATCACGGAAGACAGCCGCAGCAGGATCTTCGCATTGCGCGCGGCGCCGATCCAGATCAACTACCTGGGCTATCCCGGGAGCATGGGCGCCCCATTCATGGATTATCTCATCGCCGATGGCGTGGTCGTGCCGCGCGTGCAGCAGCACGGCTACGTAGAGAGGATCATCTATCTTCCGGGCAGTTTCATGCCGTTCGATTCAAGCTATCCGAACCCCGCCGCCGGAACTTTCACGCGCGAGGAGCTCGGCTTACCGGCCGCGGCATTCGTTTTTTGCTGCTTCAACAACACCTTCAAGCTCACACCTGAGATTTTCGATGTATGGATGAGGATAGTGGCTCGACACGAGAACAGCGTGCTTTGGCTCTCGCGTACCAACGCCGTCGCGGCCGGCAATCTCAGGAAGGAAGCCTCCCAACGCGGCGTCGATGAGCGGCGATTGATCTTCGCGGATCGTCTTGACTCGCTGCCGGAGCATCTGGCCCGACTTCGGGCGGCCGATCTGTTCCTGGATACCTTTCCCTACAACGCCCATGCGACGGCCGTCGACGCTTTGTGGGCGGGACTCCCCGTCCTGACCTACGCAGGAGAGAGCTTTGCCAGCCGCGTCGCGGCAAGCCTGTTACAGGCCATCGGATTACCCCAACTCATCACCCGTTCGCTGTCCGAGTACGAGGACCTGGCTGCGAGCCTGGTAGCCGATCGGGAGCGTCTCAGGCAGATACGCGATACTCTGGCGCGGAAGCGATCGACGACCTCATTGTTCGATACGGCGCAGTATGTGAAGAATCTCGAGGCGGCATACGAGACGATCTACGATCGCCATCTGTCTGGCGCCGAGCCGGCGCACGTCAACGAGTATCTCGCGGCCTGACCACGCCTGAGTCAGTGCCGCAAGGTTCTTTACCGACGACGGAACGCAGCGCCCACGGCGTCCGGAGCGGCCGGGCCCCGCGCGCCGGTCGCCAGGCTGCTGGTCCCGGTTTTCGCGACGCCGCCGCTCCGCTCTGTCTGGACATGTCGTTGATCTGCTTGGCAGTGCCGCAAACTTGCTCTGAAATGATGCGCGAGCCCACGGACATCTCCCTGCGGCAGAAAATCCTCTCTCCGTGATCGGTCTTGAACCGGCCGTTGTCCTCCACCACATGAAATCCTCGCGCGAGCAGCAGCTGCTCGTCGCGCGTGAATGGGGCGCTAGCGGATTCCACAGGCGGGTCGACCGCGAGAGCTGGCGACAACATTCCCGTTCCAACACAGATGGCCAGGCTGGCTACGACGCGCATTGGCATCCCCTTGCCGTCGGGAACCGGACCGCACCCGTCAAGGTGAAGGGTGCGCTGGAGGACTTTTGTCTTTCATAGCGCCCGGCGCGCAGCCGGGCAACTTTTGGGTGTGCCCTGCCTGGAAGCGTTACCGGGCAGACTCAGTGCACGGGTTTTCGGAATTTCAACACAAAATTGTCGCCCTCTCCGATCGCCAGGTACTTTTCACGGTCCTTGGCGCCGAGTGCGAGGGTTGGCGGCAGCGTCCAGACTCCTTCAGGCCAGTCTTTGGTGTCTTTGGGATTCGCATTGATCTCCGAGGAGGCAACCAGCTCGAAGCCGGCCTTGCGCGCGAGCTCGATCGCGTAATCCTGGCGCACGTAGCCTGATTTGGCCTTGGGATCCTGAGGCTTATCGTCGCGGCCGCGGTGGTCTTCGATCCCGAGGATGCCCCCGGGCTTCAGAGCCGTAAAAAAGCCCTTCATCGCCTCCTCGGCATAACCGTTTTCGATCCAGTTGTGGAGATTGCGAAAGGTAACGATGAGGTCGACCGATCCCGGCGGCGCGATATCGTAGTGATCTTTTCCCAATCCGGTGATGATGATCGTGCCGTAGCCGTCCTTCTGCTCCTTCACGCGCGCCTTGAGGGCGGCTGTGGCCGCATTCTCCTCATTGCCCTCGCCCAACGCCACGGCGGTGTAATAGCGACCGGAGCTCTTCAGGTAGGGAGCAAGAATCTCGGTCCAGTATCCGCCGCCGGGCCAGATCTCGACGACGGTCATCTTCGGCTGCAAGCCGAAAAACGTCAGCTCTTCAACGGGGTGACGGACGGGGTCCCGGGCAACATATTTTGGAGTGCGCTCCGGGTTGGCAACCGCATGGAGCAGCGCCGGATCAGGTGTCGCCGGTGCAGCGCTCAGAGCGGTCGCAAATACGCAGAGCGGCAGCAGGAGTGCGACGCTTGCACGCATCGAATGCTTCATTGTTTGGGGCTCCTTCGGAAAGTGCTCCAAGCTTAGCACGCGCAATGGCGTTTTCTCCCGGCCATGGCAGGGTTGCGGTCAGTTACATTACATGTTATATAACTACATATATTCTCGGCGAGGCAGCGAGACACGGAAATGGTCGAAGATGTCGTCAAGGAGCTCGGACACCTCACGCTCGGCACCAGGCTGAAGCGCCTCGGCGAGCGCTTGCAGGCGCAGACGCAGGTTCTGCTCGAGTCCGCGGACATTGGCGTCCCGGCGTCGCATTTCCCGCTGCTCGCAGCGCTGGAACGGCTTGGAGCCATGAACGTGGGTGAGCTCACCGAGGCTGTGGGAATCAGCCAGCCTGGCGTGACGCGCTTGCTGGATAAGCTGGAAGTGGAAGGCTTGGTGCGGTCTACGCAATCGGTAGGCGACAGGCGAGTGCGTACGATCGCCCTGACGAAATCGGGTCGTCAGCTCATCTCGCGGACAAAGCGCACCGCCTGGCCGATGATCGAGGCCGCGGTGGCCGATGCCTGTGCCGGCCCGGCCCAACCGTTACTCGTGGTTTTGACTGCATTGGAGGAGGCGCTCGTGGGCGCGTCACTGAGTACCCGTGCGGAGCGCTTGCGCTTGCGCTCGCGCGAGGGAAGCCATGCACGCGCTTGACCGGCCCATTTGGAAGAGTCTGACGACCCACCACGCCCCCTTGTCGGAAGGTAACGCGTTGGCCCGACGGTTTGCGCGAGACGTCAATCTTTTCGCATCCAGTCGCGACGATACCGCGGCGGCGCTCGCCGCGTTGGCGGACCTTGTAAAGCCGGGGGAAAGTGTCTTCCTGCTGCAGGTCCCGAAGATCGCCATCCCGCCGGGACTGGTCGAAGGCAAGGCGGCGAAAGGCGTTCAGATGGTTGCCACCCGAAGCATCAGTTTTGCAAGGAGGCCCGATATCCTGACGCTTGGGGATGAGGATGCGCCCGAAATGTTGGAGTTGGCCACGCTCACGGAACCGGGTCCTTTTCTGGCGCGGACGCATACCATGGGAACCTTCCTCGGAATCCGGATCGGCGGACGACTGGCAGCGATGGCGGGTGAGCGCATGCGGTTCCCCGGTTACACCGAAGTGAGCGGAGTCTGCACCCACCCCGAATTTCGCGGCCGTGGTCTCGCCCGCCGCTTGTCCGCTGCTGTCGCTGCGAGCATCGAGGCTCGCGGCGAGCAACCTTTCCTCCATGCCTGGAAGACCAATCAGGCTGCCATATCGCTCTACGAGGGGCTGGGCTTCACGGTTCGCGCGGAAGTTAACGTCGCGGTGCTGAACCGCGGTGGCCCGGTCGCTCAATAGCCGGGCCGCGGCAAACACTAAAACACCATGTTTATCGCTGCCACCGGGGTGACCGTCACACTCGTGTTGCGGCCAGCAGGAATGAGTCGCACTCCGGCGATGACCCCCATTCTCGGGCTCCAGTTGTATTCGATCGCCGGCGCGAGGAAGAAAGACCGGCTCGGGCCCGAGCTAGCCTGGATTGCGGAGAGATGCGAGCCGCTCCCGTCACCCGTGGTGTAGCTGCCGACGACTCGCGTGCTCGCATCCCGCTCGTACGTGACGTCCAACGCCAGCACCCAGCTGCGCGTGACACTGTATTCCCAGCTCGAATCGGCCGTAAAGGAGTCGCCCGGGCGTGCACGTCCTGAAAAGCCCGCACGGGTCCCGTAGACGCTGACTCCCTCCAGCGCGACCTCATGCGAGAAGGCGTAGGACAGATCGAGACGCGTGCGCAAAATCCTGCCCGTGCTCAACCAGATGTATTCCTGCGTATAGAGTGAGACTATGGTCGTGTAGGCCCCCGCGCCGAAGCCGTCGGCCGGATGTCGATCCAACCGATCGTACTTTCCGGTCGGCAGTGTTTCGCCCAGCACGATCGAGGTGGTCGGCACCCAGTCCCCTTCCCGAAAGAGCGTGAGTCGGTATTGCGCCTGGAGCGTCAGATCACCCATGCCGACAGTGGAGCTGCTGGGCCCCTGACTGGCTTTTTCGAAGCTGAATCGCGGGAGCAGGCCAACCGATACCCGATCCATGAGGCCGTAAAGAACGTAAGACTGCGACCCGAAGTCGTTGGCGTGAGGCGCGATCGCTCGCCGCCCTTGCGCGTCGAAGCGGCCGTAGGTGATGACATCGTACAGGTACGGCTCGACCAGGAAATGGCCCCGCGGCAAGGTGGATGCCGAAGCGGCCAGCAACGGCCCTGTCCACCACGCATCGTCCATCGACTGACGGCTCGCTGTGTCTTCGGTATGCGCCGGCGTGCTGGTCAGCAGGGCGAGGCAGCCCAGAAAGCCGTGCACGCATGCAGCGCAGAGCGTGCTTGCCTTTACCAGGTGCTTCATCCTCTCGTTCCGCCGGCGTCCGGGTCAGTAATGATCGGCGGGCAGAGCCGCTCGAGCACCCCGTTTCTTGCTATCTCGCCGGACCCGTTACCCGGCTGTCGTCCGCGATCCAGTTCACCAGCGGACGACGCAACACGTGTGTCCTCGCATGCATAGTCATACTTGACTCGGCAAGCCAGTCGGTGGAAGGTCCAAGCCTGCGCCAATATGTGGCGGCTTTGAAGAACCACTATCCGTGCAATTGGTGATACCACTTTCCGCGCAGGCCGGCCCGCTGTTTCGCCAGGTGTATCTCGGCCTGCGCAAGGCCGTCCTGTCAGGGGCGTTCCAGAGTGGCGGCAGGCTTCCGTCTACTCGGGACCTGGCTCAGCAGCTGGGTGTGTCGAGAACCGTCGTCCTGCTCGCCTACGACCAACTGCTGGCGGAGGGTTTCACGGAGGGTCGTGCCGGCTCAGGGACTTACGTGTCCGCGGGAGTGGGCCGCTCTTCCTCTGCAGCCGCAGGAGAGTCGGCCAGGTTACGCCTGGCACGGTTCGGGAAGGCAGCTGCCATCGCGTGCTCGAAGCTGAACGTCCCGCGGAGAGCAGCGCCTTCGCTCCCCTATGACTTCGCCTATGGGCGCAGCGACCTCGAGACCTTTCCCTTTGCCATGTGGCGGCGTCTTCTCTTGAAGTGCGCGCGAAGGGCATCGGCCGCGGAGCTCGACTATGGGCCGGCAGCCGGAAACACCGCACTGCGAGAGGCCATTTGCACCCATTTGCGACGCTCGCGCGCCGTCAACTGCGATCCGGCACAGGTGATTGTCGTCAATGGCTCTCAGCAGGCACTGGACCTGATCGCCCGAATTCTTCTGCAACCGGGTGACCGGGTTGCTGTCGAGGATCCCAGTTACCAGGGCACGACCGAGGTTCTGCGCGCCGCGGGCGCGCGCCTGCTGCCGGTGCCGGTCGATGAACACGGTCTGGATCCCGGCAAATTGCCGGCCAACGCCCGGATCGTGTTTGTGACTCCGTCACACCAGTTTCCGACCGGCACCATCCTGCCACTGGCTCGCCGGCTTGCGCTGCTGGATTGGGCAAAGCGTCGCGACGCGGTCGTCGTCGAGGACGACTATGACGGTGAATTTCGCTACGAGGGACAAATGTTGGAGTCCCTGCAGGGATTGGATCGGGATGCGCGGGTCATCTACATTGGAACGTTCTCCCGTACGATCTTTTCGGCATTGCGCATTGGTTATCTGGTCGTGCCGAAGAGCCTGGTCCCGGCCTTTACGGCAGCGAAGTGGCTGTGCGACCGGCACACTCCCGGTCTCGAGCAGGAGACGCTCGCTGAGTTCATCGCCAGCGGAATGTATGAGCGTCACCTGCGGCGCGTGCGGCGCAGGAATGCCTCCCGCCGGGAAGCGCTGCTCGAGGCGATAGGCAAGTATCTGGACCGGGTGGAGGTAACCGGCGCCGCCGCCGGTGCCCACCTGGTGTTGTGGCCCATGCGCCGTGTCGACGAAGGGGCGTTGCTTGCGGCAGCGGCTGCACGGGGTGTCGGCGTCTATCTCATGTCTCCCTACTACTTGAAGCGCCCGCTGCGAACCGGGATCCTGCTGGGCTACTCGCGGATGACGGAAAGCGCCATTCAGGAGGGCATTCGGAGGCTGAGCAAGGTGTTGTAAGCCGCTTTGGCGGGCTCATGGGGACGAGAGCCCGTCTCGCTGCCACCTGCATGGCATGATGCCGACGTGAGCGTCCAGCCGCGCCGGGAAGTGATCGCCAGGCGAGCGCCCGGAGTGGATTGTGAGCAGGCTCACACTTCTTGCGCCGCACTGCAAACAGAACTCGAAGCGTGTGAGGCAAGTCACCTGCGAACGGCTCAATAGGTTAAACACGCTGGCGATAACAACACCGCAGGTTGCGGCTTTCAAAAAGGGGGTTCCGCTCTCGATCTTCCGGCAACGCGCCGGGCATTCCACAAGGCAGCGGCCTCGATCTGACCGAGCACGCCGCTGAGGGAATGCCAACGCGCAGCCGGCCCAAGGGAGTGTGTGTCGAAGCATGGTTGCAGATGACGGACGCTGGCGCTCCTTGACGGAAGCATTTCATTCGGCCGCGCTCGACGGGCGCAGCTGGGAAGCCGCTCTGCAGCGGCTTGCGGAGGCGACCGGTTCGCGCTCGGCGCAGCTGACCAGCATCGATTCGAGCACCTCGGTCGTCTTCAACATGATGACCAACATCGATCCGGCCGCGGCGAAGCTGTTCGCCGCGAACGCGGCGATCGATCCGCGAGTCAGGACCGCCAGCGAGGCACCGCTGCTCGAGGTCATGACCGAGTCGGATTTCAGCACCCCGGACGAATCCCAGGGCGAATCCTTCTGCCGCGAGCTCGCGCGGGTGTTTGACGTTCCTTTCATCTGCATGACAAATGTGGAGCGGCACGACGGGGTCGTCTTCAGCGTGGCCGTCGCGCGCTCGCAGCGCGAAGGACCAATCACGCCCGAGCAACGAGCTGTCTTTTCCGCGCTGGCTCCGCATGTTCGGGCGGCAGTGCGCACGCGCATCGCCCTGGAACGCAATGCCGCCGAGGTGGTAGCGGCGGGCATGGAAGCGGTGGGGGTCCCGGCCTTCATCTGTGACTACCGCGGCCGCGTCGAGACACTGACCCAATCGGCCAAGGTTTTACTCGACAGCCAGCGCGGGTTGCAGCTCAACGAAGGACGACTTCACGCGTCGCAATCTGAGAATGCCAGGGCACTGAACGATGCCCTCGATGCTGCAGCCGCGCGCTACGTCGTGATAGGGCGACCGGTTCAACGAACGGTGATCATTCGCCGCCCGGACGGTGAGGCAGCGTGCCCGGTGGTCCTCGACGTGTTCACGATGCCGTCGCAGCAATTCAACGTGAGGTTCATGCCGCGTGTCCTGGTGGTGGCTCGCGGACTCAGGGTAGTGCACGGCCGCAGGGCGGCAATCCTGCAAGCCATGTACGCGTTGACCCAGGCGGAAAGTGAGATAGCCCAGAACCTCGCGGAAGGAAGGACGGCGGAGCTCATCGCCCGCAGCCGCGGCGTCTCCACCGCGACGGTCCGCACACAGATCAAGGCAATTCTGTCGAAGGTCGGCGTCAGCCGGCAGGCCGAGCTGACCGCCCGGCTCAATGAATTATGACAACGCGCAGGGCCGCACCGGCTTCGCGCAAGACCGTGCCGACTTTATGTGACGCATTGCACGTCACCTGACTTCACTCCCTCCCCCGGGCAAGGCGGGTATTGCAGTGTGCGGGCGCCGTCACGCCGCATACACCAAATTGGTCATGGCGCGCCGCCCGCCGCCGAGTACCTTGCGTCGCCTGCTGCGAACCTCAGTAACTCAGTGTGTGGAGACAAGTGATGAAGCGAGTAACGATGATCTTCTTGGGTGTGTTGGCTACGAGTGTCGGGCAGATCAGCCCGGCGGCTGCGACTGACGGGGAAGCGTTGTCCCGGAAAGTGGAGTACGGTGACCTCGATCTGTCCCAGATGGCCGGAGCGAAGGCTCTGTATGGCCGCCTGCTCGGCGCGGCAGAGTCGGTCTGCAGGCCCTTGGAGGGACGGGACCTCTCGCGGGCTCCGCGCTACCGGACCTGTATCCGCTCTTCCATCGCGTCCTCGGTGGCACAGATCAACAAGCCGCTTCTGACGCAGTATTTCGGCTCGAAACAGGGCGGTCGTGCTGCGGCATCGGTCCAGGTTGCAATGGGTCGATAGCCTCATGAGGAGGGGCTGCCGTGCGCAAACGGCAGCCCCGCTTTCCGCCCGCCCGCTGCGCCCGCCGAACGCCCCGCTCACCGAACCGTATAACCGCGCGCGTCGAAGCAAGCGGCCTGCGCCCGCTCATAGTTGGACTGAAGCTCGCCTTTTGCACCCCCGGCCGCCCGGATGGGATCGAAACCGCTCTGTGCTACGGCAAAACGGTAGCACTCGTACCGATCGCGGGCCTGTTGGTCGGGAGTTTGCCCGTTTCGCGGGGACAGGTCCGCCTTGACCCCTCTTGTCTGGACCGTCGCCGTTGATGCGGCGGGCGCCATGCCGGTTGCCGGCACGGACGGCGTTGCCGGAGCAGCGGCCGTCGA
>CAZDTG010000097.1:0-1557 GCA_964508005.1 uncultured Steroidobacteraceae bacterium | reverse complement strand
CCGGAGCAGCGGCCGTCGACGGAGGGGCCTGGATGGAAGGCACTGCACTGGCCGCTGAGGCAGTGGTCGCCGCGGCGAGTACTGGGAGAGCAGGCGTCGCGGGAGCTGCAGGGGCGGGAGTCGTTGCGGCAGGTGGGGGGATGGTAGCCGCCGCGACGGCTGGCGCGGCAGTGTTCACCGGGGTAGAGAGTGTTGTAGGAGTTGACGCAGCGCTGATCGAGCCAACTCCCGGTACGGAAGGTGTCGCAGCGGCTGCCGAGGCAGCAGTCTTTGAGGCGAGTGCAGGGACGTAAGCCGAGGTCGTCGCAGCAGGCGCCGAGGTATAAGGCGTTGCGGCGGTGGTCGCCGAAGCGGGTGCTGAGGCCGAGGCGGCCACGGGGATGGAAGCCGTTGCAGCTGGTATCGAGACAGGTACGGGGACGGGCGCCGGAACGGGGGTCACCGCGGATGAAGTAGCCAACGGCGGCGCCGCGCCCTGTGGTGCGGCTTCAGGTGCACCGGACGCCTTGCCACCAACAGCGGTTTCGGCCTTTGACGCCATCTGTGAGGGATCGTTGACCACCTCGTAGCCGCCCAGGTCGGGCCTGGGCCGATAATAAACGTCATTGCAGTAGAGGTAGAGCGTCCCACCGTTCGCCAGGACCGTGGCGAACGTGGGCAGTGAGGGGACAATGAGGCCGATCGGCGGCGCCACCACCATGAATGCCGGCCCCCGGGGCTCAAACCAGACGCCGTCATGGAACCGGTACGACAGACCCGCATAGGTGACCACGATGGCTCCCTGCGGCGCGTCACGCACGATTGCGCCCCGGTCCGGATAGGAACGATCGTGGCCGTGACGCGTATCGTGATGCTTGTGGTACGACTCGATCTGTTCCTCGGTGCGGCGCTGATCGCCGCTCTGCCCGTAGCTATCAGTTGGATCGAGACAGGCGACCGAGAGGGTGGCGAACAGGAGGTGGAACATGCGCATCGCAGCTCTCCCTTGCCGGGCGACAGCATCAACATAATCCGTGCCCGACTACTGATGACCAGGACCGGGTAGACAACGCGATCTGCCCGATGTCGTTGACAACAGCGGCAAATGCAGGTTCCCCGCGGTTAGGTGCCTGGGGGAATGTCGGGCGTGGCTCATTCGCTACGCGCCGGCGCAGGACCCACTCCGCGGGAAATCAACGCAGTGGGGCAAAGATGGGGGCGAAGTGGCGGCTCCGCATGCGCCGCAATCTGCCCGGGCCGCGAGGCCCGGGCAGTGACGACCACATAGGGAACGCGGGGTCCGCGGGCCCCGGATCCGCCAGCTACCGGGCCCGCTGCAGCGCATCCGTCTGTCCGCCCTTGTCATTGTTGATCCAGATCCCGGGCGAGCTGTCGAAATCGTAGCCGAAGGAGGTCGTATCGGCGAACTCGGCGTTCAGCAGCACGGGCAGGCTGGCCTCGACTTCACCCTTGATCGGATAAGTGCACGGAATGTTGATGCCGTCGCAATTCGCGGGAGTCGGCGCAGCGCCGGCAAAATGGTCGTTCTCATCCGAGGTCACGATGAAGAGTGTGTTG
>CAZDTG010000096.1:3741-15690 GCA_964508005.1 uncultured Steroidobacteraceae bacterium | reverse complement strand
TTTGCCCGCCGAAAACGGGCGAGAATCACCGGAATCTCGTGCGCAAGAATGCAACAGCTTTGCGATTCCCTGAGGCGCTGACTCGATGGGCCGGTTCGATTATTTGATCGCTGGAATACCACCAAACAGAATCCGAGCACGCAGATCTCATGCGCAACCTGGCGAAGCGGACTGCAGTTGAAAGAGGCGCTGCCTGCTGGCGGTGCCAACAAGAGTCATTCCGTCGTGGATTTGTAGCGCGAGCGTCTCGGAGTAGCTTTTTTGCGCATTCAACGATGGAGGTCTGCCAGACGATAGATCGTCGTGACCTCGTGCAATCTTTCATTCATCAGGGGGTTCGCCAGGCCTGCGACGAACGACAAGGATTCTTCGGCAAGAAGCAGCCAACTCTCCTCAAGGGCAGCTCCTGCAACGAACCATTGACTCATCGGCCGGCCATGGCTCGGTTCGAAGTGTGCTCCCCTTCCGGCCACGACAAGTGCGTCCACGCGTTCCGCCGGCAATTTCACGACAAACTGCCCGTTGGAGGTCAACATTGCGAAGATCTTGTCGTGAATACACAGGGCTGTCGGACCAAACCCCCGCTTTCGCGGCGT
Organism: uncultured Steroidobacteraceae bacterium; assembly: GCA_964508005.1. GTDB lineage: Bacteria > Pseudomonadota > Gammaproteobacteria > Steroidobacterales > Steroidobacteraceae > 13-2-20CM-66-19. The sequence goes on along the minus strand of CAZDTG010000096.1, from coordinate 15,094 downwards.
GTTCAGGCATACGCCTCGGCGAGAAGTAAGTGCCGACAGGACCTGCGCATATCGATGTTCTACTGTAACCACAGTCCGAGTGTCTTGTGTTTCATTCGCCCGCGAGCGCTGGACCGAAGCTGTTCCATGCATGTGCCGAGCTCCGATCCGCCGGTGAGCCGGCGAACTGAGACGGTTTGGATATCGGCGTAGACTCCTTGCTACCGCCAATTCCGGCGGATCTAACCATCATTGGGCACCACCCGCGTTGACCCGGATCAATGCGAGCGCAGGCAAATGCGCTCAAGATAAAGTGAGCCGGTGGTTCCCCGTGTGGAGGGTCATATATATGCTCGTCCGAACGGTTGGATTACGAATCTCGTTATTGTCGTTGTTGTGTTTGTACGAGGGCAGTGCGTTAGCCACGGACGCAGCTTCGCCTCCCTCCAGAGCCTTCTTTGGCACGCCTCCTGACCCGAAAGCGTTCGTCACGCTTGCCTCACAGGACAACATGACCGAGGTTCAGCTCGGTGAGCTGGCAATGCAGAACACCAGAAATCCGAACCTGCTCCGTTTTGCTCAGCGTATGATCAATGACCATGGCAAGGCGAATACCGAGCTCGTGGGCATCGCTCAGCAGAAAAACCTGATCGCCAAGGAGCTCGATCCAGAGCACACCGCCCTGGTGCAGGATCTTAGCTCCAAGAACGGACCCGAATTCGATGCTGCCTACGCAAAGACGATGGAGGATGCGCACGCGAAGGCGATCGGCCTCTTCGAGCGCGCGACAAAGACATCAGACCCCCAGCTGTCGCAGTTCGCGAGGCAGACGTTGCCGATGCCGGAGGAACATGAGCGCATGGCTGACAAGCTCAATCCGAACAAAAACTGACCAGAGTGTGATCCCAGGTGGCACCATGGCGCTGAAGTTGCACAAGGGCGGGTTCGCGCATGCGCAGCAACTCGTTCGGGGAGGGCACCTGGTGAAAGACGACCGCGATGCCTGGAGCGAGCATCAGCCCTCGAGCCAGGCAGAGAACGAGTTCATCCGGGAGCATGGCTTCGTCGAGTACGGAAAGTGGCATCTCGGCGTCGATGACGAGCACTCGGCGCACGAGAAGAGACACTACAAATTTCCGTACGGAGACTTTCGCGACGTCCATCGGTGCGCGGTGCTATCCGCGGAGAGCAGAGCTGGCCAATACAAGCATACGGATATCGAAAGCGCCGCCGCACATCTGCACGGCATGATCGAACGTTAGGTCATCCGGTTTGTGTGATACTGCACCCGGACTCCTTCAGCTTCTGACGCAGGTACGCCCGCGCGCGTTCGATCAGTCTCGAAGTCTCGGGCACGGGCTTGCCGATTGCGTGCTGACCTGGTAATGGCAGACCCCGAGCTTGATCGCCTCGACGGCAGTCGCGATGCTCGCGTAACGGTGGGCACGACGATGAGTGTGTGGGGATCGTGTGCATGCAGCGTCTGCACGCAGGCCAGCCCGGAAGCGCCGCCTGAGAGCTTCAGGTCCACAACCGCATAGTTCGGTGTGTGGGTCTGCAGGACCTTGCTGACCTCCTCGAGATTCACGGCGAGCAGTACTGCGTAGCCCCGTCGCTCGAATGAGCGGCTCAGAGTTCGCGCGAACGCCGCGTCATTCCCCACTATGAGCAGCAAGCGATCAGGTTCCATCGGGTGCCCCCCTCCTCCTCCAACATATTCACGGCAAGCGGCAGGGTCAGTGTCACCATGGCTCCGCGTGCCGGGCGATTTCGCGCGACGACGCTGCCTCCCAGCGTACGGGCGACATTGGCGACCAGGAACAGCGCCAGGCCCGCCCCCGGGCGCCCCTTGCTGGACTGGCAGGGTTTGCCGAGCTGCGCCAACATCTCAGGGGTGAAGCCCGGCCCGGCATCGGTGACGACGAGCGTCAACAGGTCACCGTCGCGGCTCACGTCGAAACCGAACCCATTGCGGCGATGCCTCCAAGGCGTTGTCGAGCACATTGCAGATCATCTGCTTGAGCGCCGAATCGGAGACGATGGTCAGGTCATCACCGAAGCGGTTCTCATAGCGCAACTGCGTGACGGCGCGTGTCGCGCGCCACTCGGTCACGAGGTCGTCCAGAAATGTCCGGACCGTAGTCTCGACCGGCGACTCGCCCCGTGCCTCGCCCGCCGACAGCAGGATGCCGCTCACGATACTCTTGCAGCGCGTGACCTGTGCCTGCATCTCGTCGAGCTCCTGGAGCAGCTCGGTGCTCGAGTTGAAAGCGGGCATGCGCCGCCATTCTCCGAGAAGGACGGAGAGTGTCGACAACGGCGTACCCAGCTCGTGCGCAGCACCCGAAGCAAGCAGGCCCATGCGGACGATGTGCTCCTCCTCTGCGGCACGTTCGCGCATATACGCCAGGCGCGCATCACGCGCGCGCAGATTGCGGTTGATGCGCGTGATGAAGATCACCAGCAGCGCCGCGTCGAGCGCGAAACACAACAGCAACCCCTTGATATAGGGCCCCGGCAACGATCCGTAGTCTGCGGCCGCAAGCGCCAGAGGGCGGTAGAAGACGGTCAGGCCCGCGAGACAGGCTGCTGATCGCGACGATGGTCCACACGGACCAGGCTCTCAGGAGGATGGCGCCGAGGATGACCTGCAGCAGGTAGAGGAAAACGAACGGGTTGGTGATGCCGCCGCTGAGATAAAGCGGTGCCGTCAGCGTGCCCACGTCGACCAGCAGCGAAACGAACAGCCGGCTGTTGGTGACATCACGGGACGAGCGCAGGTGCAGGAGGCTCATCGCGTTGAATGCAATGAGGCAGAGCAGCACCACGGACATTTCGCGCAGCGGCAGGCGGATGCCCAAGCCGAAGTTCACCATCGCGATCGTGACGACCTGGCCGATGACGGCGATCCAGCGCAGCTGGATGAGCTGCCTCATGTTCTCGCGACCGGTGGGGTCGTCGAAGGTCGCAACGGCGGCGTCGGCATCCCGCGGACCCGCAAAGGTCGCGGCGAGCGCCTCAATTTCGCGCGGCACTGTCGTTTCCTGCATCAAGGGGGCCTCCCGGGCGACGCACCACGCCTACCGACGGATCAACGATGGGCAGCTCGATGTCGCTTCGATCCTTCGCCAGCTGACGAAGTTGCCGCAGTTGGATCTGGCATACAGCGAGGAGACCACCGCGAAGTTGCTGGAAATCATGGGCGGGCTGAGTTTCGCCCTCGCGCGCTGCTTCAAAGTCCTGTACCCGAACCTCAAGAACCCCCAGACCCGGCACTGGGAGATCGCTTATCAGCTGTTTGACCTGCTCCTTTAAGGAGCGTCCGCGGTGAGCTCCCGCAGATAGGCATGCAGCTGTGGAGCAACCGCAGCGCCTTCACCAACGGCCGCGGACACGCGCTTCACTGAACCGGCGCGAACATCGCCGACCGCAAACACACCATGCAGAGTGGTTTCGAGCGATAGAGCTGCTCGTTCCCCGCCCGTATGCGTTGCGCACCGGTCAGGCGACTCGCCGGTCGCTACAAATCCTTTATCATCCACACCCACGGGGCACCGTCTGAGCCAATCAGTGTTCGGAACGGCGCCGATAAACATAAATACGTGACGTATCTCGTGTCTTTCCTCTTTGCTGTTCGCTCGTTCGCGCCAACAAACCGCCTGTAGACCCTCGTTTGGAGCCCCGATCAACTGGGTGAGCTCGGTCTCGGTATGGACCTTTGCGTTTGGCAGGGCGTTGATGCGGTCGACAAGATACTGCGCCATGCCTTCGCTCAGACTGCGGCCACGAACCAACAGGTGCACTTTGGCAACCTCGCTCGCGAGGTATACGGTACTCTGGCCGGCCGAGTTGCCACCGCCCACCACAACGACCTCACGTCGCGCGCACAGTTTCGCCTCAATGGCCGAGGCCCAGTAGTACACACCGCGACCCTCAAAGCTGCTCAGGTTAGGCAAGTCGAGCTTTCGGTACCGTGCCCCGCTGGCAATCACGACAGCGGATGCGTGCACCGGGGCGCCTTCGTCGAGATCCAATTCGAAGCCGAGCTTGTCGGCATGCTCGCGGTCCAGACCCGATTTCAGGAGCCTTACTTCTGCCGGAATCGCGATCACAGCACCAAACTTCTGCGCCTGTGTATAGGCCCGGCCGGCGAGAGCTTCACCCGAAATGCCTGTCGGAAATCCCAGATAATTCTCTATGCGCGCCGAAGCGCCTGCTTGGCCGCCAAATGCGCGGGCATCGAGTACCAGCACCGAAAGACCTTCGGACGCGGCGTACACCGCGGTGGCGAGTCCTGCAGGACCCGCTCCAACAACCGCAACGTCGTAGGACCGGTCGGCAAGGAAGCGCGGGAGCAGACCTAGACAGCGAGCGAGGGCTCTTTCGCGGGGGCTACGCAATATGGTGCCATCCGGGCAGACGGTTAGTGGCAGCTCTGCTTTAGTGATCCCCAAACGCTCGATCAGGTGCGCGGCGTCGGACTCCTCCTCAGGATCGAGCAGTGTGTAGGGCACACCATTGCGCCTCAGAAAGTTCTGCAAGCGTACGGTATCCGGTGCAGCACCCTTGCCTAACAATACCAGTCCGGCGCCACTCTCGATGAGGAATACGCGCCTCAAAATGAAGGCGCGCATGATGGTTTCGCCGATCTCTGCGGTCGAGACTACAAGAGTCCGCAGTTGTGCAGAATCGAAGGGCACAGCTTCTGCGCCTTGGGCACCGGCGCGGCCCTGCGCGAGTGACGGAGCGCCCGCGAGCTGACTGATTTCTCCGGTCAGCTCGCCCGGACCGTGAGTCGTGATTGCGCTCGTATGCCCCAGGGGATCCCGTTTAGCGACCTCGATAGAGCCTGAGAGCACGAGGTAGGCAGGCGCGCCGAGCTGTCCGAGCTCGAACACGATCTCAGCGGATTGGAAGCGTCGCGGCTCACCGCCAAAGCCACGGGCAACCGCGATTTGCTTAGGATTTAATACGGGAAACATCTGGTCACGGCGACGCTCGATCAGCGTCGCCGGAGTGTATTGGGACACGAGCAGACCTCCTCGGTACGTCAGGGCTCCGGCGACACTGTGTCGCACTGCAATTTGGGAACCCTTGATCAAGATCAAGGCGGGGCGTCGGCCCGCGCCAGGGTCTCGGGTTGTACGGCACGCGCACTGTCTGGTTCCGTGATGCAAATCGAGAAGTACATCTACCGACTGAATCGCTGGGAGCGCGCCGGCGAGAAGGCGCTGACCGAGCGGTATGCACACGACTTGCCGCCCGATTTCCAGATTCGAATTACCAATCCCAGCGGCATCATCATCACGGGACGAGACAAGAATCTCACTCCTGCGCAGCGTGGCGACTGCGGCTTCGAGCCGGGCAGTACGCAGCCCTCGTACGAGAATTTTCTGGCGATCGTGCACCCGGACGACCGCAGTCGCGTCGACAGCTGCTTCCATCAGGCCGTGCGCGAGCGAGCGGAATACAAGTGCCACTATCGGATCGTGCTGCCCGACAAGTCGATTCGCGACATCGCGGCCGTCGGCCGTCCCGTGCTCGATGGGAGCGGGGAGCCGATTCAATTCGTCGGCACGATCGTCGACCTCACGGAGTTTCGGCGCTCCGGGGAGGCGCTTCGCGCGGCACGGTCGGATCTTGCGCGGATGTCACCTATCGCGATGTTGGGAGAGCTGTCCGCTTCCCTGGCGCATGAGTTGAATCAGCCTTTCGCCGCGATCGTCGCGAATTCCGATGCGTCTCTGCGCTGGCAGCGCGCCAATCCGCCCAATCTCGAACAAAGCGTGCTCGCCGCGGAACGGATCCGACGCGATGCCCGGCGCGCGAGCGCGGTAGTCGAGCGGTTCCGTGCCTTCAGGACGGTAGGGGACTGGGAAAGTACCTCGCTTTTCTCGGACGCATAGCCCCCGAAAAAGGTGTGGAGCGCGCGATCGAGATCGCGCGTAAAGCCGGCATCGAGCTCAGGATCGCGACGAGGGTGGATTCAAGCAATCGCCTGATCGTCGGGAGCGTCGAGGAGGCGATCGCGTGCGTACCCCGCGTGCGGGATCTGGATCGGAGACTGTGCCGAGAGCGCTTCGCGCGTCGGTTCAGCGCATCACGTATGGCGCGTGAATATTGCGACATCTACACAGCTCTTCCCGGCCAGCGTCGATCCGGTGCGCGTGTTGCATTCTGGCGCTGCTGAACCGTGCGTACCTATGTTATGGCGCGCGTCTGATAATCACAACACTGACTCGTAACACGCCGACGGATGGCTGACAGACGCGTCCAAGGTGGCGTTGCTGCGACTCAAATCCTACATCCGCTTGACTCCGATCAATGCGATGTAACCCGGAAGCGTTCATCTTCGGCGCCACATCCGGGAAGACCCCGAGCGTGTGGTCTCCCGCCCACTTGAAGAGTGCGTGGAGGATTCGTCATGCCGCAATCCACACTGTACCGTCGCCTGCGCAGACTGGCGCTGTTCTTCGCAATCTCCACCCTTGTCGTTGCCAACTATCACACGGGCTGGGCGCAGTCCGCGACACAGCCACCCAGCCGGGATCTGATCAACTTCCTGGAGAAAAATTCCCAGATTTTCCAGTCGGATCAGATATCCGACATGATCTCCGGCATGGGCGTGCAATGGCGCAGCGACTTCAGTCAGCCCAAGCCGACGCAGGCGGTACAGCAGGCCTCGGTGTGGCTTCTCTATTACCCGGCCTCCGTGATCACCAAACAGGGGACGTCCATCATCGGCACGTGGGCGGACCCGCAGCTCTGGAGCAACACCCATAATGTTGGGATCGAGCTTCTGCATACCGACCCGGTCGAGCGCGGGGGCGGAATCAACGGAACGCAGTTTACCCCCACCATCGACGGATATTTCGACCGCATCTCGTTCGACATCGCCCCTGAGCTCGGGACCGAGGCCGAGTTTAAGCAGATGGTCACCAACGCTGGACAGCAACAAGAGACCGTCGGCTCGGATCTCGTGCCACTGCATAGCGGGCTCGGGGCCGACTTTCGGCTCGCCGAGTTGGCGTATAAGGACTATCCCGGGCTGTATAACATGGTCGAGATCGCTCAGCAGGACTGGAGACTGCTGCCTCAGGTCAACGATCCCTTCGGGCACGAGCTCGTCCCCACGGACGCGGCGGTGCAGTTGAAACAGAAGGGATACATTCCGGGTCTCATCCACTCCGCCGACGCCGACCCGAGCGCCGCGACCTGGAGCGGGTGGAGCGCTACGCCTGAGATCATCGGAATCGACGGCAAGCATCGCCGATGGGTTTACCTCCACGTTTTCAAGCCGGCCCAACCGGCGTACAACTGGACGGATCCTTCCGCCGCGGCCTTCCACGTGCAGTATGGCGACATCGGCGTGAACGTCGTCAGTCGCGGGGTAAAGCTCCTGCGTCTCGACGCCAACACGTTCCTGGGGCTCGAGCCACAGCCCAACAGCACGATGGCTCAGGATTACCTCACCCCGCAGGCGAACATCAGCACGACCGAGCTCGCGTTCGAGATCCGCAAGCTCGGCGCGTTCTCGTACCAGGAGTTTGCCGCTCCACTCGCGCAACTCAAGCAGTTCGCCCCGAACGGCACGGACCTCTCATACGACTTCTTCACCCGGGCGGAGATGATGTACGCGTTGATCAATGGTGACGTGCTGCCATTGCGGCTCGGGCATCACTTCCTGCTGGACAACGGCATCCAGGCGGGCACGATGGTCCACGATCTCCAGAACCATGACGAGATCACCTTCCAGCTCTTCGAGCTCGGCTCCCACGGCGACTTCGAATACGAGGGCAAGACCTATAACGGCGGGCAGCTCAAGCAGAAGATACTCGACACGATGCGCTCGAGCGTCGCAGGCCAGGCCGCGCCTTTCAACAAGCTGTATCGCCCGCAGCAGGACGGAGTCGCCACCACGTTCGCCGGCTTCATCGCTCCGGCACTCGGCATCCACGACCCGTATCACGCCACCCCCGACCAGAAGGCGCTCATCCAACGCGGACACCTTCTTGTCTCCCACGCCAACGCTATGATACCCGGTGTGTTCGGCCTCTCGGCCTGGGACCTCGTGGGTGCCCTGCCCGTACCGGCGGAGAAAATTCCCAACAATCTCACGGCCGGCGGCGACTGGCGCTGGGTCAACCGCGGGGGCGTGGATCTCGTCAACGAGAATCCCAGCGCGACCACGTCCGCGTTCGGCCTGCCTAAGGCCATGGCCCTGTACGGCAGCCTTCCCAATCAGCTCAAGGACCCCAACTCCTTCGCGAGCCAGATAACGAAGATGCTTGCGGCGCGCAAGCAGCATCGCATCGCCGAAGCCCAGATGCTCGCCGTGCCGCCGGTCGGCGACCCCGCGGTCTGCGTGCTCGTCATGAGGCTTCCCGATTCGCAGAACCTGGCGATCACGGCGCTCAACTACGGGCGCGGGAGCACTTCGGTGGATGTCGATCTTACGCAGGTCCCTCCGGGTATCCCGGCGTCATCGCTTGCGGGTTCGACAGCTCAGGACATCATCGCCAACCAGGCCGCGGGAACCGTATCCGGCTCCGGGCACCTGACGATCGACCTCGACAACCTGTCGGGCAAGACCGTCGTGGTCCAGCGCCACTGATCACGGGTGTTGGCTGAAGCTTGAAGCAGATCGAGCTTCGCCTCATGAGCAAAACACTCTCGCAGGCGTTCCCGATTACGGCGCTCGCAGCCGCCGTTATCGGCGTCTGGGTGTTCGGGCTGGTCGACTTGAACGACCAGCGCTCACGGTGGTAGTGGGCCACGTACTGCGCCAGCGCATGCCGCAGCGATGCTTCTCCGAAGAAGATCATCCGGCTCAGGCACTCTTCCTTGATCGAGCGAACGAAGCGCTCCGCGAACGCATTCTAACAAGCAGTCAACTGCACGTGATCCGATCGATGAGACACGCTCTTTTCGGATCACCCGTCCCTAGCAGTTGCCCCGCGCTCGAATAGCCGCGAGCGGTGAAGCCATGTGAATTGAGCAGGTCCTGAGTTGCCCTGCGTACTCCAGCGTCATAGTCCACGATTGCGACAAAGCGCTGACGTATTTTTCCGGCCATAGCCACGTCAGGATCGTCCTCGCTGCATGCGACCCGGATGCCCCTACGGAGAATGACCCAGACTGGCGGACATTTACTTTGACCAGCGCCACGATTTAGCGCAATCGCTCGCTCATACGCATGGCATCCAACAGCTCCTCATCGCGAAACGGCTTGGGAAGAAACTCCACGGCACCCGCCTTGGTGGCGCGGACCGCCATCGGGATATCGCCATGGGCCGAGATGAAGATGATGGGAATGTGTGGCTTCCGCGCGTGCCAGTCGTCGCTGCACCTCGAGCCCGCTCAAACCGGGCAGGCGTACATCGAGGACGAGGCACGACGGACTTTCACTGCGGCCACGACGGAGGAACTCCGTCGAAGAGGCGAAACACTCTACCCGTAGGGAAACCGAGCTGACCAGATTGGCCAAGGCCTCGCGCATCGAAGCGTCGTCATCGACGACGAAGACGATCGGGTCCAGTGACTTCACTTGCTGTCGGTCCGTAGCAAGAGCCATACGAGGTGAAACGACGAATGCCTACGCAGGCCACGCTGCCGGCTCAGCGCAAGAGGCGTCGCCTGTGTTTCAAGGGATTCATCGAGCTGGCGGTCTGGATTCTACGTCGACCCGTATCGCGTCGCGCTGCCCGGTTGCAATTGGATGCAAGTTACCGGTCGGGATTTGTACGGGTATCTGCTGCGGCCGGATCGTACTTTCCTTCGACAAGAACCTTGGGTTGTACCGGTTTACCGTCGGCATCCACGATCCGGACGGGACCACCGGACCTGGAGTCGACGAGCTCGACACGGACGGTTCTTGGACCGCGCTCTTGGGGACGAGCGGTGGACTTGTAAGTGATCACGTAGCGCACCCTCAGGTTCTCCATCAGATCATCATAGACAGCCGCAAGATCCAAGCTCGCACCCGGAGAGTACATCCGCCCCCCGGATGCCTGCGCGATATGGCTTAGCTTCTGTTCCGCGCCTTTCCAATCGAGACGCGTGTAGGGACCGGTGAGCCCATACAAGGAGGCGTCGTTCCGTACCACCGGACCGATATTGAGCGCATAGATCGGTACATCGGAGCGACCGGCCGCCCGTAGCGTGTCCGCGTAACTCGCCTTGCTAAACGTATCGATGCCGGAGCTGAAGAGTAGCAACGCCCTGCGGCCGCTTTGCTCGTGCAGGCGAGGCAGCGTGGCGATGAGCGCATCGTAAAAGTTCAGCTCCGAGAAGGGTGGCGCGGACCGCAAGCTTGCTGCTGCCTGATGCAGCGGGTCGTTACCTCGAGTGAAGCCCGAGATCTCCTCGACACGATCGCCGTATTTCCAGACGGCGACGTTGTCCTCAGACCCGATCTCGTCTGCAAACTGCCCGACCGCCATAGAAACAGTGGCGGCCAGGGCCTCGTTCAAGGCGTGATAGCGACCGCCATACTCGACGAGGAGACCGGCCCAGACGGCGGCGTGCTCGATCTCGACAGTCGCGTTCTGCTGGCGAATCCCGTTCTCATACACCGCGAAGTTCTCGCGATGCATGTCAGGAATGAAATAGCCGTTGGAGTCCTGGACCACCAGCCTCAGCGTGACGAGCCGAGTCCTGGGATCATAGTTAATCTCGGTTCTCTGCCTGCCCTGCTCTCCTGCGAATAACGGCTTACCGGGGCGATTCGGCACGTGGATCTGAGGGGGTGGCGAAGTGGAGCCCCCTTGGGCCAACGCGAGGGAGCTGAGGCTGAGGAGAGTTAGAGCGGCAAGCCCTGCCGCCAGATCCGTTACTCGCATCTTGGTTACGGCTCCAGCGCCGGACCTCGGGAACACCGGAGCCGCGCGCTAGTTGCTCTTTCGAATGACAAATGCGAGTCCTTATATCGGCACTCGCCCATCGCGTCATTGATAGCCGTCAGCTGTCGGCTGGAACACGCCGCCCAGGTCAGTCCCCGTACACATGCCTGTCTGGTTCGCCCCTGGTTGATTGCTCCACGAGTGGCAGACCGCGCGCACGGTGTTGGTTGAAGCTTCGTTTACGGCAGGAGCCGTGGCATCATGGATGCCTTAGCACTCCCGAAGACTGAGTGACGTGTAGACGCCCAGAGCACCGACCAAGCATGGAGGCTCCAGGGCTTTATCGATGAGTTGACTGCAGTGCTGGCGCTGCAGTCAGCCTCGAGCGGGTGCATGCGCGACAGCACCCTTAGGTCGCACGTGAGAGCTGACGTATGACTGGACCGTGGCAGGTCAGTAGCTCCTACTTCGCCCGCCCGCGACGGCGGCTTGGCGGAACGGATGCCACCGTGAAAATCGAGGCGATTGATGGT
>CAZDTG010000096.1:0-3641 GCA_964508005.1 uncultured Steroidobacteraceae bacterium | reverse complement strand
GCGACGGCGGCTTGGCGGAACGGATGCCACCGTGAAAATCGAGGCGATTGATGGTGGTCAAGGCCGGGAGGCGCGACCGTCGCACAATCGCGCGATCATGACTGAGGGCACACGTCAGCGCACGCGCTCGGGTCGCAGACCCAGGAAGGAGATGTTGAGTCAACGCATCTTTCGCGATCGAGGTGAGGCGGGGCGGCTGCTTGCCGAAAAGCTCGCTGCCTTTGCCAATCGCCCGGACGTGATTGTGCTTGCCCTGCCACGTGGCGGCGTGCCGGTCGGGTATGAGGTGGCTCGCGCGCTTGGTGCGCCTCTGGATGTGTTTCTCGTGCGCAAGCTGGGCGTGCCCGGATACGAGGAGCTGGCGATGGGAGCCCTCGCGAGCGGCGGTTTGCGCGTGCTCAATGACAACGTCGTGAAGACTCTACGTATCCCGGTCTCTGTCATCGAGACGGTCGTGGCCAAGGAGGAGAAGGAGCTGGCGCGGCGCGAGCGCCTTTACCGCGGTGGCCGTCCATTCCCTGATCTCAGGGGACGGACCGTGATTCTCGTGGACGATGGGCTGGCGACCGGCGCCACCATGCTGGCGGCGGTCGAGGCGCTGCGGCAGCGCCAACCAGCACGCATCGTCGTGGCGGTTCCGACCGCATCGCCCGATACCTGCGAGGAGTTGAGAACGAAGGCCGATGAAGTGATCTGCGCGGTCACCCCGCAGCCGTTCCACGCGGTCGGCTTCTGGTATGAGGACTTTTCGCAGACGACTGACGAGGAGGTGCGCGACCTGCTTGCGCGGCCACAGCAGCCCCAAACGAAGCAGACGGTGCCTGACTCAGGTGACACGGAACTCGTGGAAACGGTACGCGCGGCTGCCCACCGCTTGACCGGCAACTCGCAGGACTACGATCCACTCCTGGAGCTGATCGGCGGTGCGCGCTTCGCGCTGCTCGGCGAGGCATCCCACGGCACGCACGAGTTCTATCGCGAGCGCGCGCAGATCACGAAGCGGCTCATCACAGAGAAGGGGTTTACGGCCGTTGCCGTCGAAGGCGACTGGCCCGACGCCTACCGGGTCAACCGCTATGTGCGTGGCGTGAGCGACGATATCGATGCGAATGAGGCGCTCGCCGGCTTTCGGCGGTTCCCGACTTGGATGTGGCGCAACACTGAAGTGCTCGAGTTTGTCGAGTGGCTGCGTGCGCGCAACGACGCGTCTTCGTCGGAGGATCAGAAGGTCGGCTTTTACGGTCTGGATCTCTACAGCCTGCGTGCTTCCATGAAGGCCGTACTCCAATTCCTCGTAAAGGTCGATCCGGAGGCGGCAAGAAGGGCGCGCGATCGTTACGCCTGCTTCGATCGATTCGGCGAGGATGCCCAGGTCTACGGCCTCATCGCGGCTTCCGGCGCCACTGCATCCTGCCAGGAGCAGGTCGTCAGGCAGCTCGTCGAGCTGCAACGTCGGGCGATGGACTACTCACACGCGAGTGGCGTGCCCGAGGACGAGGTGTTCTATGCCGAGCAGAACGCGCGGCTGGTGAAGAACGCCGAGGAGTATTACCGCACGATGTTTCTGCGGGACGTGTCATCGTGGAATCTGCGCGACCGTCACATGGTGGAGACGCTCGAGGCGCTGGTGGCGCACCTCGGCCGGCAAGGCGGTACGCCGAAGATCGCTGTCTGGGAACACAACTCGCACCTGGGAGACGCACGGGCGACAGAGATGAGCCAGCGAGGCGAGCTGAATGTCGGCCAGCTCGTTCGTGAGAAATATGGTTCCGACGCCGTGCTGGTTGGCTTCACGACACATCACGGCACCGTCACGGCGGCCTCGGACTGGGACGGGCCTGCGGAGCGCAAGAATCTGCGGCGGGCGCTTGATGGCAGTTATGAGGCGCTGTTCCACGAGGCGCTGCCCGACCGCTTCCTGCTCACTCTGAGAGCAGACAATGCGGCCAGGCGGGGCTTGCAGACTCCCCGGCTCGAACGGGCTATCGGTGTGATCTATCGTCCCGAAACCGAACGCATGAGCCATTACTTCCAGGCACGGCTACCGGATCAGTTCCAGGCCGTGCTGCATTTCGAGGAGACGCGTGCGGTTGAGCCGCTCGAGCGCTCTGTGGGCTGGGAAGCTGGTGAGGTGCCGGAGACTTTCCCCTTCGCAGTCTAATTTCCATTTGAGGAGAGGCCGATGGAATGGCAGGCAGGCGAGCGTGGGGTCCGGGTTCCAGTGGGCGAGAAGATGCTCGATGGCAACCTGACCGCTGCCCGCAAGTCCGATTGGCGTGGTGCTGTTCGCTCACGGCAGCGGCAGCAGCCGGCACAGCCCCCGCAATCGTTACGTCGCGCGGGTGCTCAACGAGGCGGGGCTGCCGACTCTGCTGGTAGACCTGCTCACCCCGGATGAAGAAGCAGTCGACATGCGGACGGGACATTTGCGTTTCAACATCGAGCTGCTCGCGAAGCGGCTCCTCGGCGCCGCCGAATGGCTGAAGATGCTGCCGGAGACCCGGCAGCTGGCGATCGGCTATTTCGGCGCCAGCACCGGCGCCGCCGCTGCGCTGGTCGCGGCGGCCGAGCGCCCCGAGCTGGCGGTTGCGGTCGCCTCGCGCGGCGGACGCCCTGACTTGGCGGGGCAGGCTTTGCCGCGCGTCCAAGCCCCCACCCTGCTGATCGTGGGAGGAAACGACTTCCCGGTCATCGAGCTGAATCAGGCGGCGTTCGCGCAACTGCGCTGCGAAAAGCAACTCGTCATTGTCCCCGAAGCCACGCATCTGTTTGAAGAGCCCAATGCGCTCGAGCGGGTGGCGCGACTGGCGCGCGCGTGGTTCGAAACTCATCTCGCGTCCGCACACGCTTCCGACCCCATCTCTCCGAGCGAGCCCGGGGGCAGCGTTTAAGGGCCGAGCCCGGTCCGTCCGCCTCGAACGGAATGAAGTCAGCATCGGGGTCGCGTTCTTTGGCGAGAGATCGAAACCCTATTTGCGAAAAATGACCCGTCAGCCGGCCATTCGCGTATCGATGACAACATCGATCAGCTCCGGTTCCGGATCGCGCGCCTATGATCTCGTGCGGATGAAATGTGTTCCTGCGCGCAGTTGCGCCTCCTACCCGATCGGGCACAAGGCCCGCCGTTCAACCAGTGTTTCCGATACGCCCGAGCGCAGCCGGCGATCCAGCGTCATTAGATCGTGTGCAGAAATTGCAGCGTCCCGACTAGGATCAGAAAGGCCCCGATAGCTTGGCGTATCGCAGGTATAGCCGGCTGATCCCGAGCAGCACATATCCAACCCAACGACGTGAGTGTGGATGGCCTCTCGGCCGATTCTTTCGAGGTCGAGCCACCCTCCTGCGTGGCCGAGTAGGCGAACCGCGCGGCGATCCCATGCCCCAATACGCCACCTGGGGCAATCGTTTCGCGCAGCCGATTGCGATATGGCCTGCGATGCGGGTGAGCTATGGCGGGCCTGTCACACTCAAGCGCAACTGTCGCGTTGCAAGACGAGGTTGGTATGAGTGAGCCAGCCAATACAGTTCCGAGCTCGATCGAGCTGCGGATTGATGACATCTCGCAGCTGTTTCACACGCTTGACCCCTTCCCCTTCCGCGAGAAGGACCTCGACAAGGATGCAGAGGAGTTCATCGTCAGT
>CAZDTG010000095.1:0-16085 GCA_964508005.1 uncultured Steroidobacteraceae bacterium | reverse complement strand
GCGACTCTCGAGAAGCTCAGCGCACACATGCGCGATCTCGACGATATCGTGCGTGATGAGATCCGGCGCACGTTGGTCGAGGAGCTGCAGGTGTTGGGGAATGAAGGCAGGCGTGCGGCCGAGGCCCTGCGTGGGTTGGGCCGTTCGGCAAATCTCCGCATGTCTCTGTGGAGCATTGGCATGACGCTGCTGTGTACTGCAATCCCGCTGTCTGCCGCATGGTGGTTTCTGCCTTCGCAGGGCGAGCTGGTCGCTCTTCGCTCCAGGCGGGACGAGCTGGCTGCGAGTCTCGCGCGGCTCGAGCAGCGTGGGGCGCGAATCGATGTGCGCCGCTGCGGCGGGAGCGATCGGCTCTGCGTACGAGTCGATCGGAAAGCCCCCGTCTACGGAGACGCCGGGGATTACTTCGTCATAAAAGGATACTGATCATGGACGCTGTGTTGATGTCCCGGTCGACGGTTCTCGCATGGACGAGTAGTTGGAGAGGCATCGGAGTTGCGGCCGGTCTGCTGCTACTCCTGGTGGTTGTCTTGCTGGTGTGCCGATCCGCGTCGCACGATACGCACAAGCGCGGTACGAGGGTTGTCGAGGGACGCCGGGTCAGGCGCAGGGCTTTGCGCGTGGGCAAAGCCTGGGGGGAGTCGTCATTGATGCTGGCAGGCGTCCGGATCGCTCCGCTGGATGAGACCAAACATTTCAAGCTCATTGGCACGACCGGCACCGGAAAGTCGACGGCCATCCGCGAGCTGATGCGCCGGGCGCTCGAGCGGGGCGACCGCGCGGTCATCGCGGATCCCGATGGGGGTTACCTCCTGTCCTTCCACGACCGCTATCGCGGCGATGTCGTCCTGAATCCGTTCGAGAAGTACGCGCTGAAGTGGGACCCGTTCGCGGAAATCCGCGAACGATACGACATCGACCAGCTCGCGGGAGGTTTGATCCCTTCCACCGAGGATCCGTCCGGGCGCGAGTGGCGCGGCTATGCGCGCACGTTCCTCTCCGCCGTCATCCGTCGCTGTCATGAGCGGGGCTCCCATGATGTGGCGGAGCTTTGGCGCTTGCTGGCGATCGCCCCAAGCTCCGAGTTGCGGCCCATCGTCTCCGATACCCCCGCGCAGCCCTTTCTCGAGCCCGACAACGCGCGCATGTTCGGGTCGATCAGATCCGTCGCCGGCTCCGCGGCGGCGGCTCTCGCCTACATCAAGGACCAGCGGGCGCTTTCCTTTTCAGTGAGGAGCTGGGTGCAGTCGGGTCAAGGTGTACTGTTCATCCCGTACAAGGCAGCTCAGATCGCGGCACTGCGCTCCATCATCGCAACCTGGATGCGGTTGGCCATCATCGAGACCATGAGCTCTGCGGAGGAGGATCAGCGCTTGTGGTTTGTCGTGGACGAGCTCGATGCGCTCGGAGCCATTGACGGTCTGAAGGATGCCCTCGCGCGGCTGCGCAAATTCGGCGGCCGATGTGTGCTCGGCTTTCAGTCCATCGCGCAGGTCTCCAGCACCTATGGCGCCGGGGAAGCTCAGACGATCGTCGAGAATTGCGGCAACACGTTGATCCTGCGGTGCTCGGGCAGCGAAAACGGCGGCACTTCCCACTTCGCCTCGCGTCTCATCGGGGAGCGCGAGATCGTCCGCCGGCAAACCTCGCGCGGTCGCGACCGGGACGGATTTTTCACGTCGCGAGGTGCGCGACGTTCCACCAATGTCAGTGAACAGCATGTGACGGAAGCCGCCGTGATGGCCTCCGAGCTCGAGCAATTGCCGGACCTCACGGGATATTTGAAGACCGCGTCCTCCGGCGAATGGTTACGTGTGGCCTTCTCTCGTTAGGCGCGGGCGCGGCTTACAGGGACGTAACATTGAGGGTGGCGCATGGCGATTTTTCACTTCGAGATCACACCGATCAAGCGCTCCGCAGGCCAGCAGGCCACCGGCGCCGCGGCCTATCGCGCGGGCGAACGCATTCGTGATGAACGTACCGATACCGTCCACAACCATTCGCGCCGCACGGATGTCCGGCATACCGAGATCTTCCTGCCGTCACAATTCAACGGATCTCCCATGGAGTGGGCGCGTCAGCGGGCCAGCCTTTGGAACCTGGCGGAGGCGGCGGAAAAGCGCCGTGATGCTCGCGTTGCCCGTGAGTACCAGGTTGCGCTTCCTCCTGAGTTGACCGCGGAGCAGCGGCTGGCGCTGGCACGCTCGTTTTCGCGCGAGTTGTCGGACCGCTACGGGGTTGCGGTGGATCTGGCCGTTCACGACCCGAAGCCAGGCGGTAACCCCCAGAATTTCCACGCCCACCTCCTGACGACCACCCGTGAGGTCACGCCGGCGGGTCTGGGCGCGAAAGCGGGTCTGGACCTGGGGACCGTGAGTCGTACCCGGCAAGGACTACCCGACCATAGTGAGGAGTACTCGGCACTCCGCGAGCGCTGGGCCACTCTAACCAACATGGCGCTGCGGGAGGCTAACGTCGAGGCACGTGTCGATCATCGCTCGCTCGCCGCGCAGGGCATCGATAGGAAGCCCCTCGTACATGTCCCGATGGAGTTTTACCGGCTTGAAAGGGAAGGAGTGCCGCGTGAAGTGGCCGAACGTCTACGTGAAGATTACCGGGCGCGGGTCTCCGCGCGGCTGGAGCGTTCCGCCGGGCAGGCTCGTGTCGAGCAGCCTGCAGCCCAATATGCGCGGGTTGAGCCGGAACGCGAGCGCGCTGCACCCGAGCCGCCCGGGCAGGGGTCCCAACGCGAGCGGGTACCCCAACGCGACCACGCACCGTCCCTCCGCGAGCAGGCAGCACCAGAACGCGAGCGCGCCGTAGTTCAACGCGACCAAGCCGCGCCTCAACGCGAGCAAGAGCCCATCGCTGCAACGAACATGAAAGAGATCCGTCGCCGCGCGGTGCAGGCATGGCTGCGTATGAGGTCGAAGGAGGCGGAAAGTAGTGTCGAAAAAGGAGCAGGCACCGAGGCCACAACCACGCGCGGACTCGAAGACGACCGGAGCAGGTGATGTGGCCGGTTCTCAGTCCGCACGCTCCGGCCGCAACGGCACCAACCGCAGCTGAAGGCTCTGCCAAGCTCCGCGGCGCAACTGCCACGGCGTTTCGGCCGGCGCTGCGAAGTGTGTCTTTTTGCTCGTGCTACGTCTATTCCCCCAGAGGCACCGGCTACGCGTCCGAGGCCTCCCGCCTGCTGTGCATGAGGCTGAAGGCAGGCGACCCAACTTGCCTTCCCGCTCATGCCGGGCAGGTCCGCGAGCTGGCAATGCGCCATGAGCCGTTGGCGGGCCTGTTTGGAAGAGAGGTGATGCTCGTGCCGGTGCCCGGTAGCGCGACGTCCTCCGCGGGGGTGTGGGCCGCAGAATGCCTTGCCATGGCGTTGCACGGCGTCGGTCTCGGAAAATCAGTCTGGCCGGGCGTTCAACGGCGCTTCGGGGTCCGCAAATCCGCAACGGCCCTCAATGCCGACCGCCCCACCGTACGGCAGCACCATGAATCGTTTGCCGTCAGTCCGCTGCCAACCGCCGTGCGACTGTCAACGCCTCCGAGCCGGATCGTCCTCGTGGACGACGTCATCACGAGAGGCCGCACGATCCTCGCCGCGGCCGGCCGCCTGCATGAAGCTTTTCCCAACGCGGACATACGGGCGTTCGCGCTCGTGCGGACGATGGGGTTCCTCCCAAACGTCACTCACTCTCTCGAGCCCTGTTACGGAGTCGTGAGATGGGCCGGCGGCGACGCTCGTAGGGAACCGTGACGTCCCCTCCGGTGCACGCCGACCCGCTTCCTGGCTGGCGACGAGCGCCACTTCCGGATCGGTAGCTGACGCTCGCAGCGCCCGCTATTTGATTTCCAGGTTGTACGTCAGCATCGCGCCGCCTTGGAGAGGCACGACCGACAGCGACGAGCTCGCTATGAGGTCGTCATCGTGCTTTTTGTTTCGATTCAGGATGAAGCGCGCCGTCGCGCCTCCAATGGCCGCGCCCGCAAAGTCGTCCGACAACCAGTGTGCGTTGTGCTTGAGCCGCTCATAGGCCGTGAAGCCTCCGATGGCGCCGTATCCCAGGAGACGCCGTATCCAGCGATAGTCATCGCTACCCGATTCCGCCAGCACGGCACCGACAGCGAACGCCGCCGCGGCATGTGTCGACGGAAAAGACGAGCCGCCGGCGCGCCATTTGTTCGGATCGCTGGTTTGGTCCGGACGCTGGCGGGCACCTACGTACTTCAGCGCGTAGCTGGTGACCGTGCTCAGGCCGGCCGCCTCGAACATTTCCCACGCCTCGTGGTGTCCCTGGCGGCTGTCGATGAGGCCGGCATACAGCCAGGTTCCGCCGATCGCCGCGAGCGTCGGGGCGGCATCCTGCAGATCGAAGGTACTTCCGCCAATGGGGCGAACGCCCTGTTTGATGAAGTGCGTACGGACCTGTGTGTCGTAATGATGGGAGCCGGCTGTCAAGGCGACCGCGCCGGCGAAGAACCCCCAGTCCTTGAGATCCCAGCGCAATGGCGCCGTGTAGTAATCCTTGATGTCGCGCAGCAGGGTGCCGTGCCGGCCGCTCGTCTGCCCGGAGTCGGAGTCCGGGTCAGTGGCGCTCGCACCCGCACCTCCACCTGCCTGTGCACTTGCACTGGGCACGGTGGTGGTATCCGCAGCAGTCTGTGCTGACACGCCGGCAGAGCCGAACAGGAATCCGGCCAGCCACAACAAGGGCGCCACTCGCAGTGGCCGCTTCCTGGATGTGCTCATGCGTTGGGCGTCGTCGAAGCCAGAAGCTCGTCGACTCGAAACACCGGATAACGGTTGTATCGATCATCCCGCGATGAATGGCGGCTGAGGAAGAAGCTCCGGCGCGCCTGCGGATCGGCGGCAAAGGCCGGGTCCTGACTCAGCCGGCGGGTGAATTCTTCGCGCAGCTCAGGGCTCCCGGCGAGCATTTCCCGCGCGATCTGTTCGGCAACGTAGGGTTCCATGTATTCCTTTTGTTCAAAACACGCGTTGAAAAATCCCCATGCCGCGAGCGAGTCGGGCGCCTGCGGCTCGAGCAAGGCCATCAACAGACGCGCGAGCGGTTGGGCGATCTGCACGAACAGAGCGCCCGCACCGATGGTGTGCGTCTCACGGGCCCAACTACCTTCCAACTCCGCGCGCATGCGACCTTCGAAGGGCGTAGAGGAAAACGTCGCTCGGGTCGCGCGAAACACCTCCGCGTGGACCCCTTCGACATCGTCGCGGACGGGCTCGAATGAGATTCCATGCTGCACGAGCTTGGTACCGATCTCGCGCGCGTAAGCCGCCGGCACCACATATCCGCCGAGCGGCGCTGTCACGACCAGGGCGGGCTCGACCCGGTTGCGGTAGGGCACTTTCCAGATTTGCGGTGTGCTCGGGTCATAGACGGTTACGCGATCGCCCGAGATCGGCGACGGCTCGCGGGTGTATGCATAGCCCCGAAACTCGATCATCTCGGCGCCGCGCGCGCCGAGATCTTGCGATGCTCCGCCCGCCTGCGTCGGCTCGCGCCATCCCGAACTGTAATCGAGCGTGACTTCGGACCCACCGATGCGGATCGCGGCCTCGTCCGCTTCATGCGCCTCCACCTCCCAGCGCACGCCGTGCGCCGCAAAGAGCTCGGCGAGACCAACGATCGTGTTACGGGTGATGCGAACGCGGTGGGCGTAGTTCTTCCACGAGTGTGTCTCGACGAGGAGGGTGAATCGGTTCCGCTGCGGAAAGTATCCGGTGGAGAAGCGTGGCGAGTACACCGTAAGAAGAAATCCCGAAGCCGGATCGTCCGTTTTTGCCAGGTCCGGATAGAAGGGTAGCGGCAGCGAGCCCTGCGCGGCGAGCTTGTCGATCAGCTCGTCGCGCAGCTCACGGCCGCTCGCGAAGAGTTGTGGATCGCCCTGGTTGATCGGCTCCGCCTGCAGCGAGATGTCCGGCTCGAAGTCCGCGCCATCCGTCACATGGATATCGGCGCAGACGATCGGGTCCCAATCGCACAGCAAGCCGAGCATGGCCTGCATCTCCGGCGAATCCGCCTTCATGTAATCGCGATTGAGATTCAAGTTCTGCGCCGTCGTGCGCCAGCCGGTCTCTTCGGGTCCGTTCTGGTTCGGCCGGTTCCAGCGTGCGAAGCGCTCATGGCCGTCGACGTTGAAGGCCGGGACGAAGACAATCGCGATTCGCTCGAGAACGCCGGGCGCCGCGGAGCCGCTCAGCATCTCCCGCAAAGCGATGAACCCCGCATCCTTGCCGTCACTTTCACCGGGGTGAATGCCACCCTGGATCATCAGCAGGGGGACTTTCCGCGGATCGGCATGGGAGACGAGGAGCGCCAGCATCGGCCGCCCTTCGGCCGATCGCCCGAACTCGATACATCGGACCGCTTCGGGCCACTGCCGCGCGAATGCCTCGCACAGCCGCACCACCTCGTCCGTGCGGCCGGTAGCCCGAAAGCCCGACTGCTCCGCCACCGTGGTGAGATTGGGATCCGCCATGGGCCGATTCTAAGGAATTCCGCGGCCCGATGCGGCCTTACTTTGCGGTGCCAAGTCGAATGCCGGGCAGGTCCCGCTCGCAAAACTGGCGGATGCGGTCACAGGCGGCATCGATCGTCGCCTCCTCGGTCGCAAAGCAGATCCGCACGTAGTGCGCGGTCTGGTGCCCGAACGCGGCGCCGTCGAGAACGGACACCTTGCGACGCTCGTACAGGGCGCGCATGAACTCGTATCCCGACAGCCCGGTGTCGCTCACATCCACCAACAGGAACATGCCGGCCTGAGGTGCGGAGCAGCGGATGTTGGGAACGCCTTTGAGACCGGCAACGAAGCGCTCGCGCCGCATGTCGCAGAACTCCCGGATGCGGCGCTCGGTCTGCGGCGCGATCGACAACGCGGTTAGAGCCGCTTCCTGGATGAAACCTGGCAGGCCGAAGAGCATGCACATCGACAGGGATTCGGCGTGTGCGGCGAGCTCGCGCGGGCCAATGAGCCAGCCGGCACGGAATCCCGGCATGGAATGCGACTTCGACAAGCTGCCGAGCGTCACCACCCGCTCGGGCAGCGTTGCCGCAAGGCTCGGGATCCGGCCTGCCGGCGCGAGCCCCGCATAAACCTCGTCGGACACGAGCCAGAGATCGTGCCGGCGCGCGATCGCACCGATCGCGGTGAGCTCGGAGTCACTCAGAATGACGCCGCTCGGATTATTGGGTGTTGCCCAAAAGACGGCACGCGTGCGGGGTGTCACGAGTGACTCCAGCGCGCCCAGATCCGGGCGAAGCCCGGGTCCTGTGGGCGCCCGGACCAGGCGCGCGCCGGAGACCTCGATGGTTGCGGTGTACGTCGGGTACAGGGGGTCGAAGGTGATCACTTCGTCGCCCGGGCCGGCCAGGCACAGGGAAGCGACGAAAAGCGCGTTTTGCGTACCGGCCAGGCACACGACGTTGTCAGGCTGCACGACCTGCCCGGTGCGCTCCGAGTGGCCTCTTGCGATCGCCGCGCGAAGCGCCTCCCGGCCCGCTGCGGCCGTGTAATGCGTGTCACCGGCTCGCAGCCGCTCGATTGCACGCTCGATCACGGGCTCAGGCGCACTGATGTCGGGATCGCCGATACTGAGGACGATGACATCCTCGCCCCGGTCGCGCGCCGCCGCCGCCTCGTAATGAGTGCGCCAGGCATCCGCGCCCTCGCCGCTGATGCGTTTGACCAAAGGAGAAAATTTCATGAAGGGACTTTGCTTGCCTTGCAGCGCTATTGCAACTGGATGGTTGGCATGACGTTACTTGAACGTGGACAGCAGCAGGCTGGTCTCGCTTTGCGAGATGCCTTCGATGAGTCTGATTCTCCCCAACACGCGGTCGAAGGCCTCGAGGCTGTCGGCCCGTAATTCCACCACGATGTCCCAGCGGCCGTTCGTGCTGTGCAGCGTCGTGACGGCGGGATCGCCACGCAGCGCCTTGATGACGGCGTCGACACGGTTGCCTTCGACCGCCACCGTCATCAGGGCGCGGATCCGGTGTTCCTCGACAGCCGGCTTGAGCCGGATCGTGTAGCTCGCAATCGTGCCGTCAGCCTCCAGCCGGGCCATGCGGTTCTGTACGGTGCCCCGTGACACACGCAAGGCCTTTGCCAGGGATGCCACCGAGGTGCGGCCGTCGTTGCGCAGAATCGAGATGAGCTGGCGATCGATTTCGTCCACGGGTGAGGCGCCCTTTTGGGGCAGATTATAGCAAAGCGCCAGATTTGATTGGCACTTTGTTCATCTTAGTACTACTTGTGGGCATTCTTCTGGCTGCTTTTTGGCGCGCCGCCACAACACCATGTGCGTTCAGCGGCCTCGTCCGAGCCGGCGAGGCGTTCTATCAGGGGAGAACGCAGCATGGTCGACTTCATTGGCATCGAGCGCGTGCGGGAGCTCGTGGACCGCCTGGGCGCGGCGCGCTTCATGGAAGAGCTGGCAGGGGAGATCGAGACGGACTACCTGCGCTGGCGCGAGTTCGACAAGTCGGCGCGCCATGCAACCCATTCCCCGGTCGGCGTGATCGAGCTGATGCCGGCCTCCGACGGGCAGCTCTACGCGTTCAAGTACGTCAACGGGCATCCCAAGAATACCTCTGTCGGTTTGCTGACCGTGACCGCGTTCGGCGTGCTGTCGGATGTTGTAACGGGATATCCGCTGCTGCTGTCCGAGCTGACCTTGACGACGGCGCTGCGCACGGCGGCGACCTCGGCTCTGGCGGCGCGCCGCATGGCGCGGCCGGAGAGTCGTGTGATGGCGCTGATTGGCAATGGCTCCCAGAGCGAGTTCCAGGCCATCGCGTTTCACCACATGCTGGGCATTCGCGAGCTGCGCCTGTACGACACCGACCCCGCGGCGACCGAGAAGCTCGAGCGAAATCTCGCCGGCCTGCGCTTGACCGGCTTGCACGTCGTCAGGTGCGCATCGACTGCGGCTGCCGTACAAGGCGCTGACATCGTGACCACGGTCACCGCGGATAAGCGCAACGCCGTCATCCTGGCGCCGCAGATGATCGCCCCGGGGATGCACTTGAACGCTGTCGGCGGCGACTGCCCCGGCAAGACCGAGTTGCACCCCGACATCCTGCGCCGGCCCGACGTGCGGGTGGTCGTGGAATTCGAGCCGCAGTCGCGCATCGAAGGCGAGATTCAGCAGATGGAGCCCGACTTTGCCGTGGCCGAGCTCACGGACGTGCTCGCCGGGCGACGGCCCGGGCGGGTGGAGGATCGTGAAGTCACGATTTTCGACTCGGTTGGTTTCGCGCTCGAAGATTTCTCCGCGTTGCGCTATCTGCGGCGGATTCACCACCAGTTGCGCGGCTCGCAACAGCAGATCGACCTCGTACCGGAGCTCGAGAACCCCAAGAACCTGTTTGGCTTGTTGGCGCGCGAGCCCGGTGGAGTTGGCCGGCGGCCGGCGGCGGTGCTCGCATGAATGCCGTGCGGCAGGCGAGCCTGATTGGCGCGCCCACCGATATCGGGGCGGGGGATCGCGGCGCTTCGATGGGGCCGGAGGCCTTGCGCGTGGCCGGCTTGCAGTCGGCTCTGCACGAGCGCGGCCTGCAGGTCGTCGATCTCGGCAATCTGAGCGGCCCGTCGAATCCGTGGCTGCCGCCGCACCAAGGGTACCGTCACCTGCCGCAGGTAAGGCATTGGAACCGCTCGGTGTACGAGGCTGTCTTCGCCGAGTTGCGGCTCGGCCGGCTACCTATTCTGTTGGGCGGCGACCACTCTCTCAGCATTGGCTCGATCAGTGCCGTGGCGCGACACTGTCGGGAGGAGGGGAGAAAGCTGCGCGTGTTATGGCTTGACGCGCATGCGGATTTCAACACCAGCGAGCTCTCTCCCAGCGGCAATCTGCACGGCATGCCGCTCGCGTGCCTGTGCGGCTTCGGGCCACGCGAGCTGGTGGAGATCGCCGGCCCGGGTACCGCTCCGGCGATCACCCCCTCGTGCGTGCGGCAGATCGGTATCCGCAGTGTCGATGCGGGCGAGAAGCGTTTCGTTCACGAGCAGGGGCTCGAGGTGTTCGACATGCGCTACGTCGACGAGATGGGCATGCGCCAGACGATGGAGCACGCGCTGGCCGATCTCGACAACGACACTCATCTGCATGTCAGCTTCGATGTTGATTTTCTCGATCCGGACATCGCCCCCGGTGTGGGGACCACCGTGGCGGGCGGTCCGACTTATCGGGAGGCGCAGCTGTGCATGGAAATGATCGCGGACACCCACCGCCTTGGATCGCTGGATATCGTCGAGCTCAACCCGGCCTTCGACGTGCGCAACAAGACGGCCGCGCTCGCGGTCGACCTCGTCGAGTCGCTGTTTGGGAAGAGCACTCTCGTGCGACGGCCGGTGTGGAGACCGGGCGCCCGGCCCGAGCAGCGCGGAGACGCTGCAGCCGCCGCTATCGCTTCGACTACAACGACTGACAGAGCTGCCGGTGTCCTCGAGCCCGGCGCAACCGCCCTGGCTGAGCCAACCGTCGTGACCGCGGTCGCCGCCTCGCTCGAGTAAGAGCGCGCCTGAATCCCGACTGCCCACCCCTGGCCCCGCCGGCGCCCGGCTCAGCCCGGAACGGCGCTTGCTCTGCTGTACCTCGGGTATTACTTCGGAGTAACACGCATGAACAACGATCGTGCCGCCGGAACCTGGAAGCAAATCAAAGGCAAGGTCAAGGAACAGTGGGGCAGGCTCACGGACGATGAGATCGACCAGCTCGAGGGCCGCAGCGAGCAGCTCGCCGGCAAGTTGCAGGAGCGGTATGGCCTGGCTCGCGAGGAAGCCGAGCGCCAGGCGAAGGACTTCCGTTCGCGCAATAATTGGAATTGACCGTAAACGGACTGAGCTCATCCGGAGATTGAGCTCATTCGCCTGCGCCGCCGCCATCGTTGCGGCGGCGTAACGGCGGGTTGCCGCCGCCAACGCCCCGCCCGGCGCTTCACTCTTCTGGGAACTCTTATGGCTCGGGCCAGGCGTCCAGGGGGTGCCGCCCGGCCCTGGCACCCCCCTCCCGCGTCCCCCCCCCCGCGCACCCCTTCCGCGCAATGAAAAGCACATACGGGCTTGGGTAAACTAGGGCCCTCCGGATTGTGGCGAGTGAGATCGAGACATGAGCATGTCCTTGCGCGACCAGCTGATACAGGCGGGTCTCGGCACAAAGAAGCAGGCGAAGGAGACGGCGCAGCCCAAGCGGCCGCCATCGCGCCATCAGCCGCCACCTCTTTCCCCCGAACAGCTTGCCGCCAACAAGGCATTGGCGGCCAAGACGGCGCGCGACCAGGAGTTGAACCGGCGCCAGCAGGAAAAGGCCGCCGCCAGGGCGCGCCGCGCCGAGGTCAAACAACTCATCGAGCAGCACAGGCTGCCTCGCATCGAGAGCGAGGAATATTTCAACTTCGCCGACGGGAATCGCCTGGCGCGCCTGGCCGTGACGCCCGCGCTCCGCGAGCAGCTCATCAAGGGGACAGTCGTCATCGTTCGCTACGAGGGCCACTACGCTGTAGTTCCCGAATCCGCGGTAGCGCGTATCCGTGAGCGCGATGAGCACGCCATCGTGACACATGCCTCAGCACCCGCTGCCGCACCCGCTACCCCCGCAGATCAGGACGATCCGTACAAGGATTTCGTAGTGCCTGACGATCTGGTCTGGTGAGCGGGCTTCGTTGAGCAAACTCGGTCTGCTGTTAGTGGCGGCGCTCGCATCGCTGCCTCTCGTCGCGCAGGCTGCGCGCCTGCAATCGGATCCCGCACGGTTGTCCATCGACGTCAAAATGCTCTCGTCGGATGCGTTCGAGGGTCGCGAGCCCGGCACCCGCGCCGAGAAGAAAACCGTTCTGTTCATCATCGATCGCATGAAGGAGGCCGGGCTGCAGCCGGGCGGCACCCTGGTCGGGGGTCGGCGCGGCTGGACACAGGACGTCCCTCTCGCGAAGTTTGTGTTTGCCGGGCCGCTCAATCTCTCGTTGACGGTCGGCGGGCGCTCGCGGCCGCTGGTGCAGGGACAACAGGTCGCGATCCGAGCCGCTCAGACCAATGTCGAGCAGCTCTCGTTCCAGAATGCACCACTCGTGTTCGTGGGTTATGGAGTGCATGCACCGGAGCGCCACTGGGACGATTTCAAGGGCATCGATCTGCACGGCAAGATTGCCGTCGTGCTGGTCAACGATCCTGACTTCGAGACGGGCAAAGGCGATTTCGGTGGCAAGGCCATGACGTACTATGGGCGCTGGACCTACAAGTACGAAGAGGGGGCCCGCCGCGGCGCGCTGGGCGTGCTCATTGTGCATGAGACGGCCGCAGCCGCGTACGGCTGGGCCACCGTGGTGAACTCCAACACGGACGCCGTCTACGACATCGTTCGCAGCGATCCCGCCCGGGCTCACGTGCCCATGGAAGGGTGGATTCAGCATGACGTCGCGGTCGCGCTGTTCAAAGAGGTTGGCTTGGATTTCGAGGCTTTGAAGAAGCTCGCGCAGACGCGCGAGTTCAAGCCAGTGCCGCTTGCGGGCGCGACGCTCACCGCCGCGGGACGCGTCAGTCATGAGGTCATCGTCTCGAAAAACGTGTTGGGTCGCCTGCCGGGTACGACCAGGCCGGACGAGACCCTCATCTTCAGCGCTCACTGGGATCATTTCGGGATACGCCCGCCGCAGGCAGGCGGCGGCGATCGCATCCTGAACGGTGCGGTCGACAACGGCACCGGAGTGGCAGCGCTGCTGGAGCTCGGCCGGCTGTTCGGCTCCGCTCCGAGGACACCTCGCTCGATCGTCTTCATGGCGACCACCGCGGAGGAGCGCGGGCTATTGGGCTCCGAATATTATGCGGCCAATCCCATCTACCCTCTGGAGACGACGGTCGCCGACATCAACATGGACGTTCTGGGTGTCTACGGCCCGACGCGGGACGTGAGCACGTTCGGCGATGTTCAGAACACGCTGCTGGCCGATTTGACACACCTGGCGCAGGCCCAAGGCCGCACCTACACGCCGGATCCCTCTCCGGAGGCGGGTCATTTCTTCCGCTCGGATCATTTCGCTCTGTCGAAGCGGGGCGTACCGGCCATGTCCTTCTCGCCGGGTGATGATCTGGTGAATGGCGGTGTGTCAGCCGGTCGCGCGCACCGCGAGGACTATTACGTCCACCGCTACCATCAGCCCGGGGATGAGTGGACGCCGAGCATGGATTTTCGCGGTGAAGCCCTGGATGTCACCCTTCTGTATAACCTTGGCAAAAAGCTGGCTGCATCAGGCTGGCCGCAGTGGAATACGGGGAGCGAGTTCAAGGAGATCCGCGACAGCTCGGCCAGCCGGCGTCATTGACAGAACCGCCAGCTAGTTCGCGAATGCGAAAGTATATACGCTCGTGCCGCTTCCGGCAGTTGCGAAAGGCGAACCAACGATAGGCGTGAGGAAACCGGTGTTCTCATCGATCGCATACCCGGAAACATCGCCGGAAATGGCCGGAGGGATCGACGGTGATATCGACGGGGTTACCCGGAATACTGGGATTGCTGCCCCCATCCAGCTGCGAGCCGGCGATTGCGGTCAGACTGCCTGTTGAATCGTCGATTGTGTAGGCGCGTATCTGGCTCGTGTCGCTGACAGTTGCGTACGCGAATTTGCCCGTCGGGTCGACCGCTACGGCAGTCAGCACGCCGGAAGCGCACGGCGAAGCCGCAAGAGGGGTCAAGGATCAGGATGTACCGCCTGGCTCGCCGTGAGGCTCGTGCCATCGACGGGCAACGTCCAGGACAGCGGTGAGCTGTCCATTGCGGGCGCTGCCGTTCTTTGAATGGTGGGCGCAACTGGGATCGAACCAGTGACCTCGGCTGTGTGAAAGCCGCGCTCGTACCAACTGAACCAAGCGCCCCCGTTCTGTCGGGAGCAACAGTCGATGGCGCTAACCGAATTGCCACCTGAGGCCGGCAAAGACCTCATTTTGCACACGGATGCTGGGTGCATTGACCACGGTCACCTTCAGCCAACGGTAACCCGCCATACCGACCAGTCGGGAGGTGAACCTGATCTCGGCGCCGGCGGTGAAGTCATAGAGGTTGTGCGCCGAGCCGAAGGTCAACACGCCAGGTGAATAGAATCCGCTGCCGAATACCGCCAGGCCGAGGCGCTCAATGAGTTCGTAACGCGCATTCGCCCCGCCCGCGAGTGCAAAGAAATCGGTCTTCGTCGGCGCCCTGAGGCGTGCCAAGTATGCTTGCGGTCCGATGCGGAACCGCAGGCGTGGCACCTGAACGAGGTCTGTATCAAACATCATGGCCACCGAGGCGATGATGTCATTGTTCTCGCTCAGCAGCAGGCCGTAATCCAGATCCGTCCGTGCCGGCCCGATTGGCGACTCAGACAGGTACCGCACCTGCAGAATGGAGTTTCCGATCGTTGCATCTACTGCGCTGGACGTGTCCGGGGGCCGCGGCTCCTGGGCCGTGGCCGCGCCCGCCGCCAACAGCAAGCTGCAGATACCCAGGCCGCCGATGCTCGTCATGTAAACACGCATGATTACCCCTCTCTCGTTGTCGACCGCGGACTGGAGCGCGACCTTGGCGCCTTCGCGCTTATTACCCTGTGCCAAACAACCACTTGTAGAGAAGCAACACCGAACTTGAAAGTTCCGGCGACTCGCCATGCCCGAGTTGCGAAGCGGCTGCTCCATTCCCCGCAAGCGCACCCGTTGCTCTGGAAGCTTGACAATCGATACGCACAGCCGCGTCCGAGTTGTATTTTTGACTCACTGTTATGTCTGTTTCATGGCACACTCGCGGACGCACTGAGGGGCGATGGAACAGGAGAGCGGCAGCTGACACATACCTGCAGGCCAGCAGATTCAGCCAGTGAATCGACCGATCAGGACCGCTGCGCACCGGCTTACGCCGCAGCGCGCGCGTCGGAACTGCTGTGCCGCTGGTCGAACTGTGCCACCACCGGGCGGCGAAACAGATCAGTAAACAGGACGGCAGGCGCCCTTCGCGGACCTGTGACCAATGATGGCGCCGTGGACCAACTGCGATCTGGGGCGACTGGCCGCTTCAAGTACCAGGGGTTTTTGCATTCAACCGCCTCTCCACAGGCTCCGGTGCCCGTCGCTCAACGAGTGGCATCCTCTCACGGCGAGGAGCTGTTCGATCTGTTCAACCCCGCCACTGCCCAGGTCATCGGCCGGGTCCGGCTGGCGGATGCCGAGGACGCGCGTCGCGCCATTGCTGCCGCGGAGCGCGCGCCTATGCACGTTTTCCAACACCGACAAAGCCGAGCGCATTGCCATGCTGCGGCGGATGCACGAGGCGGTCAGCGCGCGCGCCGAAGAGCTCACCGACGCGGTGATCGAGGAATATGGCGCACCGGTTTCCCGCTCCCGCTGGATGGCGGACCATGCGGCCAGCGTCTTGCTCAATGCAGCGGAGGTACTGGAACAGTACGATTTCACCCGCAGGGCCGGCACCGCCGAAGTTGTGATGCGACCACTGGGTGTGGAGGGCCTCATCACACCCTGGAACAGTAATGCCGGATTCATCTGCGGCAAACTTGCTACGGCCGTCGCCGCTGGCTGCACCGCCGTGATCCAAGCCGAGCGAGATGAGCGCCACCCAAACGCGCATTGTCACCGAGGCGCTGCACGAGGCCGGATTGCCACGCGGTGTCTTCAACATCGTCACAGGCCGCGGTGAAACGGTGGGCGCCGAAATCAGCGCACATCCGGACGTCGCGAAAATCTCCTTCATGGTGGGTAAGACCATCGTGCGAGCGGGCGCAGAGACGCTCAAGCGCGTGACGCTCGAGCTTGGTGGCAAATCACTGGTGCTGATTCTGGACGACGCCAACCTGGAGGAAGCGGTCCCGCTGGCGATCCAGGCCGGTTTCATTAACCCGTCTTCGCGGATTGGCCCTCGATTTTGGGCCCGGCGGGGCCGGCGGGTGACGGCCATTCAGGCACTTACGCCCGGCTCGGTGGCCAAAGTGCATTTAACATATGTGAGGACGCAAGTTCTTGATTTTATGGTGCGCGGTACTGGGATCGAACCAGTGGCCCCTGCCGTGTGAAAGCAG
>CAZDTG010000094.1:0-16199 GCA_964508005.1 uncultured Steroidobacteraceae bacterium | reverse complement strand
CGCGCGGCATGGGTGAGCTCGGCATGACCTGGAGCTGCAACGCGAAGGCCAACGTGCCCTACAACACCCTGAAGGTGATGAAGGACAACGGCCTGCGCCTGCTGCTGGTGGGGTACGAGTCCGGCGACGACGGCATCCTCCACAACATCAAGAAGGGCCTGCGCACGGATATCGCGCGGCGCTTCACGGCCGACTGCCGCAAGCTCGGCATCGTCATCCATGGAACGTTCATCCTCGGGCTGCCCGGCGAGACGCCGGCGACCATCGAGAAGACGATACAGTTCGCGAAGGAGATCAATCCGCACACCATCCAGGTGTCGCTCGCCGCGCCCTACCCCGGCACCGCGCTCTACAAGCAGGCGGTCGCGGAAGGCTGGCTGCAGGAGAGCGATGCCCAGCACCTCGTCAATGACCAGGGGGTGCAGCTCGCCGCCATCAGCTATCCGCATCTGTCCAAGGAAGAGATCTTTCACAGCATGGAAGTGTTCTACAAGCGGTTCTATTTCCGTCCCTCCAAGATCTGGGAAATCGTCCGCGAAATGCTGACGAGCTGGGAGATGACCCGCCGGCGGCTGCGCGAGGGCGCTGAGTTTTTCCGCTTCCTGCGTGCCCATCAGGCCTGAAGCGCACCTGCGAGAGAGTCCATGTCTTCGATCCATTCGCTCCTCGGCGCCATTGGCCTGGTCAGCCTGGCGGTTGCCTCCGGGTACGCGATGCTCGCCCTGGTAGCGGTGCTCATCTGGCAATCGCGCGATGGGGCCAAGACCTCCGTGAAGCTCCCGCCGGTCACGATGCTGAAGCCCCTGTGCGGGGCGGAGCCGGGACTGTACGAGAACCTGCGCTCGTTCTGCCGCCAGGACTACCCTGACTTTCAGATCGTCTTCGGGGTCTCCGACCGCGAGGATCCCGCCCTGGCCGTGGTCGCGCGCCTGGTGGTCGAGTTTCCCGCGCTGCCGATCGATGTGGTGATCGATCCGCAGCAGCATGGCAGCAACCGCAAGGTGAGCAGCCTCATCAACATGCTGGCGCGGGCGCGCCACGACGTGTTGGTCATGGCGGACAGCGACGCCTACGTCGGCCCCGACTACCTCACCAGTGTCACCGCGCCGCTGTTGGATCGGAAGGTTGGCCTGGTCACCTGCCTGTATCACGGCGAGCCGACCCCGAGGATCTGGTCGCGCCTGGGCGCCATGTACGTGAACGAGTGGTACATGCCATCGGTGCTGCTGGCCCGGCTCTTCGGCCACGAAGGCTACGCCTCCGGCCAGACCATCTGCGTGCGGCGGGAGACGCTGCAGGGCATCGGCGGCCTGCGCGCGATCGCGGATCATCTTGCCGATGACTACCGCCTGGGCGAGCTGGTCCGCGGACTCGGACTGCGCATCGTCCTGTCCCCGTACGTGCTGCGGGCCGAGCACCACGAGCCCACGCTCGATCTGCTGCTGCGCCATGAAGTGCGTTGGATGCGCACCTTGCGGGTCCTGCGGCCTCGCAGCTTCGGCTTGATCTTCTTCGGGTTCAGCTTGCCGCTGGCCGTCGCGGGAGTGCTGCTGTGCGCGGTGGAGGGATCCCCTTCGAAACTCGCGTGGACACTCTTCCAGGTCACCGTGGTCGCGCGCGTAGCACTGCATTTTGCACATCGGCTGCGGGGCGAACGGCCTCTGCTGGCGGATTTCTGGCTGCTGCCGGCGCGCGATCTGCTGTTGTGCTGGGTCTGGTGGCGGACCTTCTTCACCTCGCGCATCACCTGGCGCGGCAGCGAGTTCCACGTCGACGCCCATGGCATCATGCGGAGCTCGTCCTGACGAACCGCGCGCCGGCGCGCCCGTCCCGGCCGCCCTCGTACTGACGAACCGGGCAGCTCGCCTGCCGGCACCCGTCCCCGTTAACATCCGGCCCCGTGCGGCACCGAATCCCCACCCTCAAGCTCGTGGCTTACGTCGGCGGTCTGCTCGGCCTGTCGCTGCTCATAGCGCTGATGGTGCGCTCCGACTTCGCGGCGATGTGGCGGACGATGCGCTCGGCCGGGGCGAGCCTGCTGTGGCTGCCTCCATATCGAATTCTGTACTTCCTCCTCTACGCCATCGGCTGGCGTAGCCTGCTTCGTCCTTACGATCCGCACGGCCGCGCCGGACTCGGTTACCTGCTTTGGGTCACCATGGTTCGCGAAGCGATCGATCGGTTACTCCCCGTTGCCAGCGTCGGGGGCGGCATTGCGGGTGTGCGGCTGATCGGCTGGCGTGGGATTTCGGGTGCCGCCGCCGCCGCGACGGTGGCCGCGGAAGTCGTATTGACGATGGCGGCGTTGTACGTTTTCACCGCGGTGGGCCTGTTCCTGCTGAGCGAGCTCGGGGCCTCGGACCAGACCTACCGGCACGTGCTGATCGCCCTCGTGTTGAGTCTGCCGATTCCGGTGCTCACCGGACTGCTGCTGCGGTATGGCTCGGTGTTTGCGCGCCTCGAAGCCCTTCTGCGCCCCATGTTGGGCGAGAGCGCCCTCTCGGACGGAGCGGCGGCGTTGGATCGCGAGCTGCGGGCATGTCTGTCCCGAGGCTGGGCGCTGACGTTAGCGGGCGTGTTGCAGCTGGCAGCGTTTTTCTCGGCTTCGTTCGAAGTCTGGTTCGCCCTGCGGCTTTTCGGGCACCCGGTCGATGCGCGCGCGGCCATCATGCTCGAGAGCATGACCCAGGCGATGCGGCATTTGGCGTTCGTCGTACCGGCCGGACTCGGGGTGCAGGAAGCGGGATTCGTGCTATTCGGCCACGCGTTGGGGATCAGCGGCGAGTTGGCCCTGGCGGTGTCCATGGCCAAGCGCCTGCGCGAGGTGTTGTGTGGTGTGCCGGCGCTCATCTCCTGGCAACTCGCCGAGGCGTCGCGGCTTCGATGGCCCCTGCGCCACCCATGACGAGATTCCTCATCGTCACGGCAGATGACTTCGGAATTCACGAGGCCGTCAACGAGGCGGTCAGTGAGGCGAGCACCGCTGGAATACTCACCGCGGCCAGTCTAATGGTGGGCGCTCCGGCGGCCGACGATGCGGTCCGGCGCGCGCGCGCGCTGCCGCGACTGCGGGTCGGATTGCACCTGGTTCTCGCAGATGGCTTCGCCGTGTTACCGCGGCGGCAGATTCCCGATCTCGTCGACGAGCAGGGCCGTTTCGGCAACGGCATGTGGCTGGATGGCGTGCGGTACTTCGCAATCCCGGCGCTGCGCCGCCAGCTGGAGGCCGAGATCCGCGCGCAGTTTGTCGCATTTGCCCGCACCGGCCTGGTTCTCGACCATGTGAACGCGCACAAGCATTTTCATTTGCACCCTACTCTGTTGGGGATGATCGTGCGCATCGGCCGTGAGTTCGGCATGAGCGCGGTCAGGGTGCCTCACGAGCCGATGTGGTATTCGCGGCGGGGGGCCGGCGTGGGAGCGATGGCGGCCGCTGCTTTCCTCATGCCGTGGGTCGCAATGATGAAAGCGCGGCTGCGCGCGGGCGGCATCGCCCACAACGACCAGGTGTTTGGGATCGCCGGTACCGGGCAGTTGGATGAAGGCACGCTCCTCGACATTCTCGCGAACCTTCCACCCGGCGTCACCGAAATCTATCTGCACCCGGCGACGGACACGCGGTCGCCGATCACTCCTTCGATGTCCGAGTATCGGCACAGCGCGGAGCTCGCTGCGCTGCTGAGCGGGCGCGTCGCCGCTGCGGTTGAGGCGACAGGCGCCTCTCGCGGAGGTTATCGGGACGTGTGCTCCTTGCGCGCTCGCGCAAGATCCGCCTGAAACTCCCTCGAGGCGTCCAGGTGTGCGACCACTGCGGTCGCTACCGCATGCCCCGCTTCCACATCGGTCGGAAAGTGCATGCCGCAAATGAGTCGGCTCTCTGCGTATTGCTCGGCCTTCGCCATGAGCGCTTCCGTACGATCGGGAGCGACTCGGGCCAGGATCATGGCGACCGCCCAGCCGCGCGTGCTGTGAGCGGAGGGGTAAGACGCTCCATGCAGCGCATGCGCCTCCGGCTTCGGCGGACTGCTCTTGTCGCACACCCGTTGGAGCTGCAGGCGCTGGAACGGACGGGGCCGGCTGAAGTGATCCTTTGCCGCGGATGCAGTGGTCTGCACATCGAGCAGCGCTCGATCGAGCAGCGCGACCAGCGCCGGTGATGTGTTCTGGTCGAGTGGCCGACCGAACGCCTCCGCGAAGCGCGGATAGAGCTCTTCCTGATCGCGCTCGGCGGTCTGCCAACGGGCGTCGTCGACGGACTGCAGCGCCTCCACCAGCTCCTGGTCGGCGCGGTCCCAAGGCGAGTCTACGGCGGGTGGCGGTCCGAGCACGGTACGGTAGTCCACTTCCCGTCCTGCCAGATATCCGTAGCCCTGCGCGTCAGCCTCGCCTTGCTGCGCCAAAGCAGCAACGACGAGCAGCACACAAGCGATGAGGGCGCGGTGAACGCTCATGGGGTACCTCCCCGGTTGAGATTATTGCCGGGCCGATAGGTTCTCTCGGTGTGCGCGTCGAGGTCCGCAGGATAGAAATAGACTTGCCGGAGATTGCCGTCGGCATACCGCTGCGCCTGGTCGAGAAAATGTTTCGATGCCGGATCGCCGCTCGCACCGCCGGTGTGGACGGCGAGTGCCCGGACCTTGGGGCCGAATTCGACAGCGGCCACGAAGCTGTTGCCGCGCGTGCCATAGTAGCGCCGCGTGCCGGGATAGCGTTTTGCGCCGAAAGCCGCGAGCGAGCCCCATTGTGAGGAGGTAAACGGGATCGGGATGCTGGGCCTGGAGTCATCGAAGGACTGCACGATCGCCGCGTCGTTGCGTTGGAAGCGGTTGATTTCACCCCAGGGGACCGCTGCGCTGCCGAAGTCGCTGGTGAGGCGCTGCGCGGCTTCCACCAGGGCGGTCAGCTTTTGGGCGTCGCTCGTCCGCTCTGCCATGTAGTCCCACACCGACACGTCGGCGTCCTTTGCGGGTTGCGAGGCAACGGCCCAAAGCGCCTCACCCCAGAATACGGCCAGTGAGGTCGGCACCGAATCCAGACTCCAGCGATAGTCCCAATCGCGCAGCAACCGGAGCGGCGCGGCGAGCGTGACTTTCTCCGGATCGCCCGCCGCCAATCGGTCGTAGGCGGCCAGGAGCAGCGGGATCTCGCGCGCGAACGCGGGGAGATAAGGATCGTAGGCCGCCTCAATCAATGTCTGCAGCGTGAAGTCGTGCCGTGCATTCAGGACGAGAACCGCATGTTGTCCGCGGGGGGTCTCGCCTTCCTGGTCCATGTAGCGGGGGAAATCGGACGCCCGGGGGCTGTCAGGGCCCGCGGCGGTCCATGGCCAGTTGTTCACGTTCATGACCCAGCCGTTGGCCGGCGTGACCACGTGCGGCAGGCTCTCGAGAGTGTGCAAGCCCTTCCAGTCGGTCGCCGGGTCGCTGCCGTCCACCGGCTTGCGATACTCGAAGCGGTCATCGCGCAACGGCACGAACTGCGGATGAAGATAAGCGATCTCGCCCTTCGAATCGGCAAACAGCGTGTTGTTCGACGAGTTTGCCTGCAGCCGTGCGACGTTCAGGAACGTTGCGTAGTCGGTTGCCTTGGTGCGCAGGAAGGACTGCTCGAGCGCCGCGACGGGCCGGTTCATCAGGGCGCAGGCGATCCACTTGCCGTCAGCCTCGCGCACGACCGGCCCGTGATGTGTCGCATAGGTCGTGAAAGTGCGCGTGCCCATCGAGCCGTCCGCCTTGCGGAAGGACAGCGTCACGGTCTTCGTGATGACAGGCCGCAATACTTTCCCGTACCGGTAGGAGCGCTCACCGTCAGGAGCGGCAATGATGGTTTCCGCAAACTCATCGACATTGTCGACGCCGCTCGAGGTGTGCATCCAACCGGCGTTGGCATTGAAGCCCTGGTAGATGAAGAACTGTCCCCAGGTGACGGCACCATAGGCGTTCAGTCCTGCCGCGCTCGTCATCTGCAACTCGGAGCGGAAGAAGAAGCTCGTGTGCGGGTTGATGAGCAGCAGCGCATGGCCGTTCCTGGTGTGAGATGGCGCGATAGCGAAGCCGTTCGAGCCCTGCGGCTCGCGAAACACCAGGCCGCTCTCGGCGCCCGTCATCGCCACCTTGCGTTTCTCGTAGAAAGCCTGCAGCTGCGTGAGCGGCACTCGCTCGATATCGCCACCGATGCTTCCTTCGGAGAAGCTCAGCGCCATCCATGGCTCGAAATGCGTCAGCACGCGCGGGTGGACGGCGGGATGGCCGGCCAGGTAGTAGTTCAGCCCACCCGCCCAGGCCTGCATCAGTTCCTTCAGCCAGGCTGGACTGTGCGCGTACCCGGTTCTCAGTGTGCGCGGATCGACGAATAACCGCTGCCGCAAGTCCTGCCAGATCGCCGTCTCCCCGTCCGCCTCGGCGAGCCGGCCGAGACTCACCAGGTAGTTGTTCTCCACCCGGTTGAAATCGTCCTCCGCCTGCGCGTAGATCATCCCGAACACGGCGTCGGCATCCGTTCGGCCCTTCACGTGCGCGATGCCCCAATCGTCGCGAGCGATCGTTACGCGGGCGGCCTGCGCCTCCCACGCGGCCCGCTCGGCTTGCGTTTGTGCGGTGACCGGGAAAACCGGATATAGAGCCAGAATCAAGGCTGAGACGCGAACGAGCTTCATCATATTGGCAGTGTGTCGGTTACTTTCCCGTCCTGAACCGGGTCCACATCCGTGTTCGCAGGCGCACATATTCCTCACTCTTCGCGCGCTCGGGGATGAGTCGTGAAGCGAGCTCACCGGCGGGGAAGATAGCCGCGTTGGTCAGCTCAGGCCGCAACATCCGCTGCGAGGCGGCGTTGCCGTTCGGGTAGCGGATGGCGTTGCTGTTCTCGGCGGCAATAGCGGGATCCATCAGAAAATCGATCAGCCAGTGGGCGTTACCGGGATGGGGGGCGTCCGCCGGGATGGCAGCGACGTCGAACCACATCACGGCTCCCTCCCGGGGAATACTGTAGCGGACTTGCATGCCGTTCGCCGCGATCCGGACACGTTCCTGCGCCTGCATCGCATCCCCGTTGCTCGCGATGATGAGGCAGAGCTCGCCGGTCGCCAGGTCATCGACGAGCGAGCCGGTGCTGATTTTGCGGATATACGGGCGGACCGCCAGCAAGGCGTTCTGTGCCCGTTGCAGCTTTCCGGGATCCTCACCGTTGGGCGGCTCACCCAGCCACGCGAGCACGCTGGGCACGATGATATTCGGTGACTCGTACAATCCGATGCCGCAGTCGGCGAAATGCGCGGCAATGCCGGGATCGAACAACATCGACCAGCTGTCCACCGGGGCCCGGGGCAGGCGTGCGCGGATTTTGGCCGCGTCGTAGGCAATTCCGGTGATTCCCCAGGTGTAGACGACCGCATGCGCGTTCCCCGGATCATGAGCCGCCAGCCGCTGCTGGATCGCGGGGTCGAGATTCCTGCGGTTGGGTAACAGGGATTCATCGAGCGGGCGGAAGACGCCGGCCGCGATCATGCTCTCGAGGTAGGCACCGGAAGGGAACACCACGTCATAACCCGAGTGCCCGGCGAGCAGCTTCGCTGCCAACGTATTGTTCGAGTCGAACACGTTGTAATGTACCCGCACGCCGTATCTGGCCTCGAACTTGCGCAGCACCTCGGGCTTGATGTAGTCATACCAGTTGTAAACGTTGACGACCTTTTCCTCTGCAGCCTGTGTCGGCGCCGGATGGCTGGAGTGCCCGCAACCGGCGAGCAGCAGACACAGAACCCCGCTCCAACGAAGCATGCGCCCACCCGTCGAGACTATCCCACCAGTCATTAATACTATTATAATATCCGTGGTTGCCGAGCGGCGGAATCAACCGCAGGGGGTTCTCATGGCTGACGCGGTCGAGCGCGCACCGTCTCCGAAACAGCGCGAAGCCATCCCACGCCCGGTTCCCCGCCTGAGCCGCCTTGCCGTCGACAGGGCTCTGTCGAGCCACGACCAGATCGCCATGGTCCTGGGCACCGAGATTCTGCGGGGCATCCACCGCCCGGGCGACAACATGCCCGCGGAGCCGGACCTCATCGCGCGTTTCCAGGTCTCCCGCACCGTCATGCGCGAAGTGATGAAGACGCTGGCCGCCAAAGGGCTGGTCGTCTCGAAGACCCGCATCGGCACCCGGGTGCGCGACCCGGTTCACTGGAATTACTTCGACGTCGACGTGCTCGTGTGGCGGGTTCGGATCGGGCTCGACGACGATTTCATGCGCAGCCTGACGGAGATTCGCCGCGCGCTGGAACCCGCCTCCGCGGCCCTGGCGGCACAGCGGCGCACCGCGACGGACGTTGCGCACTTGCGTGAATACGTGCGGGAGATGGGCCGATCAGGCCACTCGCGACAGAGCTTCGCCGAGGCGGACCTGGATTTTCATCTCGCGATCGCCATCGCTTCGGGGAACCCTCTGCTGCGCTCCATAGCGAGTGTCATCGAAGCCGCCTTGGCCGCCCCCTTCTCGCACAGCTCGCCCATCGACGATGCCGGCGACCATGAAATCACGGTCAACAGTCATGCCGCCATCGTCGATGCCATCGAGGCCCGCGACGCGCCGGCCGCTGCAGCCGCCATGTTGAAGGTGATCGACATCGGCGTGCGGCGAATCGAGTCGATGAGAAAGAAGCGCGGCACGAAGCGCTGAAAGCTACAACGTAACGCCGGCGTGTTGTCGCGCGGAATTCTCTTTCCGATCTCTGACGCTCTCGGCGGCCGCGGTCAGCTGGGTGGCTTGAGGGCGAAGGCTCGCGCCGTGTCCCGATCCGGACGCGTGGTCCGCGAGAGTTTGCGCTGGCGCGCCAGCTCATCGAGTGCCGGCTTCTTGTAATCCGGGCTCGTCAGGGCGGCCAGGAAAGCGACCAGGTCGTCGATTTCCGCTTCCTTCAGCGCGAGCGGCCGGATGTCCTTATCGAGGAACGGGTCGTTGAGGTCGCCGCCCTTGTTGTAGTGATCCATGACGTCCCAGAGGGTCGCGTGGGAGCCGTCATGGAAATAAGGGGCCGTCATGAGAAGATTCCGCAGGTTCGGCGTCTTGAAGGCGCCGATGTCCGCATCGCGGCGCGTGACCAGGAAGCGGCCGAGCACCGACAGGTCCGACTGGATGGCGGTCCGATCGACGGCGCCCATGTCACCCGGCTTCACGGTCTGCTCGGCCTGGCGCGCCGTCGCGAGCGTATTGGCTCGGACCGTCTCGACGCCGATATTGTGAAAACCGTGGTCCGTGAAATTCGTAACGTCCGGCTTGCCTTCGGTCAACGCATGACATGACGTGCAGCGGCCACGGCCGACGAAGAGCGCCCAACCCCGCTTGGCCGAAGCGTCGATGGCGTTCTTGTCGCCGGCGATGAAGTGATCGAACGGGGAGTCGAAAGAGACCTCGGAGCGCTCGTAGGACGCGATGGCACGCACCAGGCTGGCGCCCGTCGGCGGCCCATGGAACACGCGCTCGAACGCTTTCCGGTATTCGCCGACGCGGGCGATCCGGGCCACGGCGGCGTCCAGGCTGGGCTCGCCCATTTCCGCAGGGTTCAGGATCGGAAACACCACCTGCTCCTCCAGCGTCCTCGCGCGGCCGTCCCAGAACTGCGTCGTGTTGTAAAGCGCGTTCAGGACAGTGGGGGCGTTACGCTGCCCAACACGACCCTTGATACCGATCGAGACGCGCCTTCCGTCCGTGAAGGCACGCGCGGGGTCGTGGCAACTGCTGCATGCCACCGTACCGTCCGCGGACAAGCGGCCGTCGAAGAACAGCTTCTGTCCAAGGGCGATTTTTTCCGCACTCTGCGGATTGTCAGGCGGTATGGCCGCGCGGGTCGCCTCCACGGGAAGCCCTGTCTGCTCGAGCGGCCGCGACTGAGCCAACTCGCCGGCGCGCGGCACAGGTAACAGGTATGGCTTCGTCTGCGGCCCGGCCGGTGTCCCGCCACGGCACCCGGCCACCAGCGCCGCAGCGCCCAGCACCAACGCGAAGCGGAAGTACGATTCGCTCACACCACGCAAACAACACGCCTGCCGCATGATCGCCTCCACCGGCCCGAACGGCGCGAAGCTTGACGTTCGCGGTCGAGCCGTACCGGTGTTTGTCGGTCTCGCATTGTTCGATTGGCGCTATCATGCGACTTTTCACCGGGGCATGCGCGGTTTGGATCTGCTGAACCTCTACGGCGAGCTCGGGCTGCAACGCCGCTGTAATTTTCTCGGCCGGAACCGGCTGCGTGGCGGTGTCGTCCGCCCCGCCACGGCTCAGTCCTCGACAGAAGCTTCGGGCTCCATAGGGTGTTTCATGATGCATCGTTGGGTCGGACAATCGGCGGGCCGGCCGGACACCGCACGCAGGGGGCCGGCCGCGTTCCGCCTGCCCGGGGGCTGCCTGGCAGGCGTCGTGATCCTGCATGGCGCAGCCTCGGTGGCGCAGGACTGGCCCGGTTACGAGCGGCTCTCGCGGGACCAGCTCGTTGCGGCGGTCGCAAAGAGCTCCCAACAGGCCCCCGCGGAGATGTCGTCGAAGAACCTGTCCGGCCTCGATCTGTCCGGGGTCGACTTCAAGGGCGCCAATCTCACTGCGACCGTCTTCAACCGCGCGATCCTGCGTGGCGCCACACTTGCCGGATGCAACCTGACGGTCAGTTTCGGCGAGGGAGCGGATTTCAGACAGGCGAACCTGCGCGACGCGCAAATGTTCTCGATGCAACTCGCGGGCGCCGACCTGCGCGGCGCCGACCTGACAGGTGCCCGCTTCATCGGCGACATGAATCATGCGCGGCTCGAAGGGGCCACCCTCAAAAATCTGCGCGGCGGCGCGGACATGAGGA
Organism: uncultured Steroidobacteraceae bacterium; assembly: GCA_964508005.1. Classification (GTDB taxonomy): domain Bacteria; phylum Pseudomonadota; class Gammaproteobacteria; order Steroidobacterales; family Steroidobacteraceae; genus 13-2-20CM-66-19. The sequence continues at coordinate 5,359 of CAZDTG010000094.1, read as the reverse complement.
ATCAGTCGATGGGCCTGATGAACGCGAGGTTCAACTCCGCAGCGCTCGACCGCGCCGATCTGTCCGGCGCCGACGTATCGCGCGCCGATTTCAGCTTCGCGCATCTGTCCGGCGCGCGGCTCGCGGGCGCCAAGGCGGTCCGCGCCGACTTTTCCGGGGCCGACCTGTCGGGGGCGGACCTGTCCAATGCCGACCTCAGCGAGTCGACTTTCATCGATACGGACTTCACGTCAGCCAGGTTGCAAGGAGCCCGATTCGGCGGCTCCGTCTGGCGCAACGCGCGGGGGCTCACGGCAGCGGCGGCGCGAGGCGCAACCGGTATTCCCCCGGACAGCCTGGCGCCATCGGAAAAACCATAGCCGGAGCATACCCGCGCGCTCGGACGTTGAGACTGTTGAGCCCGGAGCGCATACTCGCGTCGACTCGCCTGCAATAACAATCCGCGGCTGCGGCGGAGCGCCCTTCAACGACGTCACAGTTTTCGACAGACAGTAGCCCAACAAGGCGGAGCGGGCGTGTGCACCTCCATCGTCAATGATAGGATGTGCCGCGCCCGTCAATCAGGAAGGCACCGCAATGGGAAAACTCCGTGTCGTCAGCCTGTCGTTCGCAAGTCTGGCCCTGGGCCTGTGCATCGGACTGGCGGCGAAGGATAAACTCCCCGGGATAGAGCTCATCCGCGACAAGCCTCCCAAGGAGGCCGGGGTTGCTGCCCTCCAGGAGGCTGAGCGGCTGGCCGGCAACGGCTCCTGGGAGCTCATCAGCATCGCCCGCGTCTACTACCTGTCCGGCGATCACACCAAAGCGCAGGCTCTCATCGATCGCGCTTTGAGCCGCAAGCCCAAGTCCACCGATTTCCAGCGGGTCGCGGAGTTGTACTCGGACGCCGGCGACAGCGCCGCGGCCGAGAATTACTTCCAGCGGGCGCTCGCCGCCGACCCGAAAGACGATACCGGTCAGTCGGAAATCGGCGCGTGGTACATCCGTCACGGCCAGCGCGCCAAGGGCGAGGAGCTCCTGGCGAAGGCGCTCGCAAAGAATCCGGACGATGTGTGGCATTACATACGCGCCTCGGAGGCCTATCTTGCCGTGCCGACAGGCCGGTAGCGGGGACAGGCTCGATTCGATCCATCATGAACGACCCGTACGGCGATCCGCCGAGACCCCAGGCGGCCTTGACCTATCCCGCCGGCCCGGCGCCGCTTCCGGGGCAAGCCGTCGAGGTCGCCCCAGGCGTTCATTGGCTGCGCATGAGCCTGCCGATGGCGCTCAATCACATCAACCTGTGGGCGCTCGAGGACGGCCCTGGGTGGACCCTCGTCGACACGGGCATGCAGACCGACGAGATCGCCACCGCCTGGCACAGTGTCATGTCGGGAGTGATGGCGGACCGGCCCGTGCGACGGGTCCTGTGCACGCACATGCATCCGGATCACATTGGAATGGCCGGCTGGCTGACGCGGCGATTCGACTGTCCACTGTGGATCTCGCGCCTGGAATATCTCACCTGCCGCACACTGGTGGCCGACACCGGACGCGAGGCTCCCGCGGATGCCATCCGGTTCTACCGCGCGGCCGGCTGGGACGGTGAGGCTCTCGAACGCTATAAGACTCGTTTCGGCGGCTTTGGCAAAATGGTGTATGCGTTGCCGGACAGTTACCGGCGAGTCGCGGATGGGGAGGAGCTGATCATCGGCGGCAGGCTCTGGCGGGTCGTCGTCGGGCGCGGCCATTCGCCGGAACATGCGTGCCTGCATTGTCCCGAGCTGCGCATCCTGATCTCGGGGGATCAGGTGCTGCCGAAGATCACTTCCAACGTTTCGGTCTTTCCCACCGAGCCCGACGCCGACCCTCTCACCGACTGGCTCGAGTCCCTCGCGTCGATCCGGCTCAGGGTGCCCGACGAGGTGCTCGTTCTACCTTCCCACAACGAGCCCTTCCGTGGACTGCACGCTCGTATCGAACAGCTGATCCAGGGGCACGAGCAGGCCCTGACGCGGCTGCACGAGGCGCTCGCACAACGCAAGACGGCTGCGGACATCTTCAGCATTCTCTTTCGCCGCAGTGTCGGTGGTGAGCTGCTGACGATGGCCACCGGAGAAAGCGTGGCCCATCTCAACTGCCTGATCCGCCGCGGACTGGCGGTGCGAGAGCTCGATGATGCGGGAGTCGCCTGGTACCAGGGCGTCCGGCGCGGCCAACCGTAGGAAGTTGGGTGCGAGGCTGCATCAAAGGCATCGCGGTGGGCGGTAGGCTCGGCGCGCGCCGCTGCACGCTTCCATGAAGTCGGGTCTGCGCACTCAGTCTCTCTGGATGATCGGCGCCAGCGTCGCATTCAGCGCAATGGCGGCGAGCATCAAGCTGGCCGCCGGAAGCGGGGTACCGGTCAGTCATGTCATTTTCTATCGAGGTGTCTTCTCGACGATCGTGGCGTGCCTCTACCTCGAGTATCGGGGCGTGCCGTTGAGCACACCGCATTGGAAGGCGCACCTGCGGCGGGGAATCGTCGGTTACGCAGGGATGGTGGCGTATGTTGCTGCGATCACTCTGTTGCCGCTTGCGACGGCGGTGGCCCTCAATTACACCTCCCCGCTCCTGCTCGGCATCATGTTGCTTTGCCTGCACCGGGAGCGGCCGGAGCCGCCTCTCGTTGCCGCGCTGCTCGGCGGGCTGGCCGGGATCATCCTGCTCCTGCGCCCCGCATTCGACCAATCACAATGGCTCGGCGGCCTCTTTGCGCTCGCATCGGCGGCGCTGGCAGCGTGGGCGGCTCTAAACATCCGCGCGCTCGGCAGACTCAAGGAGGATCCCTTCAGGACGGTGTTGTACTTTTCATTGTGCATCACCGTCGGGACGCTGCCGTGGTTCCTCCTCAGCCACCCCGGCACATTGAGCGCGCGGGGATCGGTTTACGTTCTGGCGGCGGCGGCCAGCGCTGCGCTCGGACAGATCATGCTCACGATCGCTTACCAGCGCGGGCACACGCTGCTCGTGTCCCTCCTCGGCTATTCACAAGTCGTCTTCACCAGCATCCTGGGCATCCTCATCTGGAATGAGCGGCTGTCCGTGCTGTCATGGCTGGCCATGGCGCTCGTGATGCTCAGCGGTTTCCTCGCCACGCTCTTCATGCGGCCACCGCAGCCGGACTCCCCGTCGGCCGCTCGATTGACACGCGAGCCGCGCGCTGGCTAGCATCCTGCATTCCGAAATACAAACGCTGTTCTTCCGCTGGAACGCAGCCAGGGCGACGCGGCCACAGCGTCGAAGACCGGATCAACTACTGACGAGTCAGCCGTCGCCGCACGCAGGAATCAGCCCCGCCCAAACACCGGCACGGCCGCTCCCGTGATCGCGCGGGCGGCGGGCGAAGCCAGAAACACGATCACGTCCGCGATCGCCTCCGGAGCCACCCACTTCGAGCGGTCGGCGTCCGGCATATCGTTGCGATTTTGCGGCGTATCGATGACTCCTGGCAGCACTGCGTTCACCGTGACGCCCTTGTCCTTGAGCTCTTCCGAAAGGCTCTCAGTCAGACGCTGCACACCTGCTTTGGATGCCGTGTACGCGCCCATCCCGGCGCCGGCCCTGGCGGCCGCACCGGCCCCGATGTTGATCACACGCCCCGCATCGGACTTCAGGATACCCGGCAGGGCCGCCTTCGACGCCACCACGGCCGTTTTGAGGTTGATGGCGTACATCTGGTCCCACCCCGCCAGATCACCCTCCATGAGGGTCTGCCAGCGGAAGCCGCCGGCAATGTTCACCAGAACGTCGAGGCGGCCAAATCGGCCCATGACACTCTGCATCGCCCGCTCCGCGTGATCGAGCTGCGTCAGATCGACCTCGCCGAGCGGCAGATATCGTTCCCCCGCGCGGGTTGCATCGGCCGACGGTACAGTGGAACGATCGACCGCCGCGACGCGCCCACCTGCCGACTCGAACGCCCGGACCACCGCCCGGCCCAGCGTGCCGAACCCTCCTGTGACGACGACGACTTTGTCTTGCATGAAGGCGCCCTCCTACGTTGAGCATGAAAGGAGCCGACTCTGTCCGCCCTTCCTCTCCGCGGGTCTCGCCCGCTTCGGGCTCGACGAATGAATCCCCGGCATTCATGGGATTCGGCGCCACACCCGAGGCACGCGCCGCCGTGCGGCCATTGTATTCCACCGCCGCCGGACGAGTGCTGCCGGCCTTCACCAGCGAACAGCCTGGCGCCGGTCAATCCACGCCGCGGCGCCTCGGCCTGCCCGGCCTTCGCCGTGAGCCCGGCTTCGAGCAGCGCCCAGGGGCGGATTCTTGCGACTTCGGGCCGGTGCTCCTTACCATCCGGAGCATGACAAACCCCAAGGGTCCGGCGCCCGTAACGCCGAAAGTTGCCGAGCCCGCATCAGCCGGTGCGCGCCTGCGCGCCGCGCTCGAGGCGGAACGTCCTCTCCAGGTGGTGGGTGCGATCACCGCCTATGCGGCACGCATGGCCCAAGCAACAGGCTTTCGCGCGCTCTATCTATCCGGAGGCGGCGTCGCCGCGAATTCCCTCGGAGTACCGGATCTCGGCATCTCAACGATGGACGATGTGCTCATCGACATCCGTCGTATCACGGATGCGAGCTCGTTACCGCTGCTCGTCGACGCGGATACGGGTTGGGGTGGCGCATTCAACATAGCGCGCACGGTGCGCTCTTTCATCAAAGCCGGCGCCGCCGGTCTGCATATCGAGGATCAGGTCGCAACCAAGCGCTGCGGCCACCGTCCCGGCAAGGAGATCGTGAGCCAGGAGGAGATGGTCGATCGCGTGAAGGCCGCGGTGGATGCGCGTACGGATCGGGCGTTCGTCATCATGGCGCGCACGGACTCGCTCGCGGTGGAAGGTCTCGACCGTGCGATCGAGCGCGCCCTGGCCTGCGTGGATGCCGGCGCGGACATGATCTTTCCCGAAGCGATGACCGAGCTGTCCATGTATCGGCGCTTCAAGGACGCGGTGAAGGTGCCGATCCTGGCAAACATCACCGAGTTCGGCCACACGCCCCTTTACACGCGCGATGAGTTGGCCTCGGTTGGCGTGGACGTCGTCCTTTACTGCTGCTCGGCGTACCGGGCCATGAATGCCGCGGCGCTGCAAACGTATGAAGCCATTCGCCGGGACGGCACGCAGAAGAACGTCCTCGACATCATGCAAACGCGTGCGGATCTCTACAAGTATCTCGACTATCACCGCTACGAGGACAAGCTCGATGAGCTGTTTGGGCGCAAAGGGTAGAGGACTTCCCGGCGAAGCGCCGCTGTCGTGTATGATTGCCCGGTTTTGGATACTTGGAGATGATGATGGCAAAACGTCCGTCCAGTGATGGGGCTTCTTGGA
>CAZDTG010000093.1:0-16253 GCA_964508005.1 uncultured Steroidobacteraceae bacterium | reverse complement strand
GGCGCGACCAGCTCCCCGAAGGCGAACGGCTTCACCAGATAGTCGTCCGCGCCAGACTCGAGCCCGAGCACGCGATCGGCAATGGCATTGCGCGCTGTCAGCAGCAGGATGGGAGTTTTCGTGCCGCGCGCGCGAGCAGCTTTCAATATCTCGAGGCCGTCGCGGCCGGGCAGCATCCAGTCCAGGAGCACCAGATCAAAGTTGTCCGTGCCTAGTAGATAGAACCCTTCCTCCCCGGTGCCGGCAAGCGTCACCGAGAAGCCTTCCCTCTGTAATCCCGCCTCGAGCGCCAGGGCGGACTTGCGGTCATCCTCGACGATCAATAGTCGCATGGGGGAGTCAGCCACGAATTCATAACACGGGCCAGGTCCAGAAAACCACGCCGACGAGCGCGATGAACGCGCCGCTCAGAACCTCACCGTAGCGTTCAAAAGCGCCGAGCCGAACGCGTTGCAGGCTGGCGGTCGAGTAGACACACAGCAGAACGTATGTGGCGATCGTGGTGACCGCAAAGACAATCGACATCGCGAGGAGGAGACCGATGCCATACTTGCTCGCGGCGAAAAACGCTGGAATCCCTTCAACCATGGGGGAAGAGCCGAGGATCAGCAGCAGGGCCGTGCGCGCTGCCATCTTGTGACGGTGCTCGTGCGCAGGCGGATCCGCCGCGATGTTTGCGTCCACAGCGTGCGCCGCTTCGGGGGTGTGGTCATGCCAGTGGGAATGCGTCGAACTGCCGCCATGCTGGTGGATATGGAAGTGCTGCGTGATCAAGTCAGCGTCGCCGCGCAGGGGGACATAGAAAGGGTCGGTCGCGATTTCGTGCAGCCGTTCCTTTCGATGCTCATGGTCGCTATGGTTGCCATCTGCATGATCGTGCTCGGTGAACCGTGTATGAAAGGTATCGGTGTGGCCGTCGTGCTCGACGGTGATCCTGACACCGAACCCATGCGGCTCCGGAATTTCGCTGAGGGACTCCCAGTAGGTCCCTTTATCACTGCAGACGAAGCCCTGGCGCTTGCCGCCAGGACGCACGGTCTCGATGTTGATCGCGCTGGCCCGCGCTCCGGTCAGACGGAAGCGCGGCGGAACCCGCGCTTCGTAGATCGACAATTGCAACTCGCCGTGATCCGTTGGAATTTTCCGCAGTTCCGGCCCGTGGATCTTACGCGCACCCGCACCGGTGAAATCATGAGTGTGGCCGTGCCCATGTCCATGTCCGTGGCTGTGCCCATGTCCGCCGCCGCGCAGTTCACGCCAAGCGGAGATCGAGATCCATCCGCCGAAGCCGACCAGCGCCAGACTCACCGCCGCGTCGACGAAGTGGCCAAAGCGAGTCGCGACGGCGACACCGGCAAGCCAGACGACCGATGCGATCAGAAGGGTGGAAATCACATGACCGACACCCGCTTGGAGCGAAGCGCGGGCCGTTTCAGCTTTCGACCATCCCCTTTGCCGCGCAATCAGCGTGATCGGTACCCAGTGATCCGGGACGATCGTGTGCAAGACGCCGACGCCAGCGACGGCGCCGATCAGAAGCAGCTCGGGGCCCATATTCATTCTCTTATTCCCTCAACACCCGAGGGGCGTGTCGATGATCAAAAACTTCATTGTTGGACGCGCTTCATCGCGATTCCACCGAAAGACCAACACCCGATGAAGATCAGAATCGGACCCGCCGCGGCGACGTCAAACGACAACGCCTGCGCGACGATCGCCGTGCCCACATTCGCCCCGAGCATCACCGCCAGACCCGCAGTGAGATCGATGAGGCCGCCGGCGAAGGACGAGACCATGAGGGCTGTTGCCGTACGCCCCGGCATCATTATCGCCCACCATGACAATGAGCCCCGGACCCAGGATGGCCAGGAGCGTCGTCAAGCGGTGGCGCCAGGACAGGCGCGGCGCAACATCACCCTGCTTGAGGGTACCGAGCGCACCACGGATGTCACCGACGTGCGCCTCGTCCAGCGCTGCCCCACGCGCCGCCTGGACGTGAACTGTGTCCGAAAGCCTTTCGGCGCCGGCAGAATAGTTGGAATGGCTCATGTAAAGTCCTTTCAGGATTCGTGCGAATCAAAACTCGATGTGAACGCGCCCGCTCAGGATGTTCACGGGACCGTGGCGCTCGACGTTGTAGGCAGGGTTCGCGATCCGCTGATAGTCGAGCGTCAGGTGGACATAGCGGTAAGCGAGCGCGTTGTAATAGACCTCGGAGATCAACTCGCGTCCGGAGCGGTTCAACTGGCCGTCGCCCAGGAACCCCCCCAGACCGCCGAGCGCGAGATAGTCGCGATGATCGCGATTGAGTCCATCCGAGGAGAACGCGGCGCCGAAGGTATCGGCACGCCGCCCCCACGATAACCCTTTGACGGAGATTCCGGCAGATACCGAGTTGTCGATCTCGGCGAACGCATACTCCTCCACCCGGTCATCGGCGTACATCGCGCGACCCCAGAGAGCGACCGACGGGCTCAGCGTCTGCTCGACACTAAGCCCGTAGCCGGTTTTCGCGGCGGTATGGCGCACGGCGGTGACGTCCGGCGTGCCGCCGGTCAGCTGGGCCTGGTCGATTGCGTCCCGATACCGGCCGGCATTGGCTACGTTGTGGAAGACGAGCGCGCGTACAATGCCGGGATGACCGAACAACTCATGATCGTGCTCGACCTCCAACTGATCACCGTAATACCGGAACAGGTTGTAATGGAGCGACCGGCCGTTCGCGACCGTCGGCTCCATGTATCGACCGGCCCGCACGACCCAGTCGTCCCAGTAGAGCTCCCCCGTTCCCCCGATGTTGTAGCCGCGGGCATCGCCCGCGAAGTCATACGCGCCATAGGTGATCAGCGCCCAGTTCATGAACTGTGATCGCGGATCGTTCGCATAGGTGCTCTTTTCGAAGAGGTCGATGATTGAGACCTTTCCAAGAGTCATCACGAATCTACGCCGGCTATAGCGTGTGGCGAGCTGATTGAGTCCCTCCTCAACGTTGAAGTACTGCTCGCCGTCGCCGGAGCCGCCGGTATCCTTGCCGAAGTTGAAGGTCTGCCGGAGAATGAGTCGGGCGATATAGGCCCGGAGCTCTTCGCCGCTCGCCTTCTGCAACTCACCGTTCTGAACCCCCGCGAGACCGAACAGGGTGGAGAACGGGTGGCCCTGGAACGCCTCTGGGTTCACATAGAGCTCGCTCCCTTGCCACAACCGTGCTCCGAAGTAGGCCGTCGCGGAAAGCGTGTAGGAACTCTCCGCACGCGTCAGCAGGCTCTGTGGCCCGGTATACGGTGCGTCGAACGCGGACTTGTGGCTCCACAGGTACGTGGTCTGAAAACGCGCAACGAACCGGTTCCCCACGTCATCCTCGGGGATGGGCTGGCACTCGTCATCCGACGTCGGGAATATCTGACATATGGGGTGCGCGGGCGAATTGGGCGTCGCCGGCACTGGTGAGGCTGCGGTGCCAAAGGCCACGCGCGCCAACAGCACTCCTAACAAGGCTGCTGCCGAAGGCACAGCGCGCTTGGGGAAACTCCAGCCGCTGCTTTCGTAGTTGACCCGATAATCGGCACGGTGGCCCAGATACGAAAGTATTTTCTCAAGCTTCATTGTCATTCCAAACAGCGCGCGCAGCGCCTCCAGTTTCAATTTCACCAACGCGGGAAGCACTGCTCGCGGGCATAGGCATACCGCAGACCGGGCCGACCCGGTACCGCCAGGCAAGCGCCAGCTCGGACACGCCGGCGGCAAGCCGGCGCAAACTGCAGAACAGGTGGATTCAGAAAGAAGCTGAAGAAGCGGACGGACACGTCCGCACTCTATTGGCTTCCCGCGCCCGGCGGGAAGCCTGGAGGATATCTCCGGGGCTACCGAGCCGAGCGTTCCCCGCTGCGGTTGACGCAGCGCCTATACCCACTCGTACTACTACTACTGCCCACGGGGCGACCTCACACGACCTAACACGCGGCGCACCATACGCCACGAACAGACACCTGTAAACATGTATGACACACATCAGAGAGTTTTTTTGCTCGTGACAACATAACTGCCGCCTCATCTGAAGAGGTCTTCAGACTCCTCTTCATGCACTCTCTACCAACTCGAGGCGCGGCGCTATTTCCGCTGTGGGAATGCCCCGGCCCCCCGTGGAAGCAATCGCTTCTCGATTGCGTTCTTTCCTTTAGGAGTCTTCAGAAAATCCCGGATCCTCTTCAGATACTCTTCAGTAACTCGAATCGCGATTGCCGTTGGCATTGGGCGCGGTCGCGTGCATCCGGCGTCTGGGTACTCGAATGCGAAGGAGGTCGGCGTCGAAGCGGACGCCTGTCTCGTGAGATGAAGACCGCCACGCCGAGATTGCCGATCTCGAAGCGCTTATCCAGGCACGCCCTGCGCGTGCTGCGACAATGCACCCACTGATCGAGGAACTGCGTACGAAGCAGGCGAACTTGCGCCGCGTGGTCTTGCGCAGGACGCAGTCGGCCAATTGGCGCTGCAGGCTCCGGGCGCCTCGGGCTGTGCGCTGCGTTGCGCGACATATGGCAAGCCGGTCGCAATCTCAAAGCAATCAGAGCTCCAAGCGATCGGCGACAGGATGAGGCGCAGCCTCACTTTTGCCCGGCGTTTGCGGCCGGTGCTCCAGGTGTCCACCCGTCGGTCAGCGTCCTGAGGAACGCGACGATGTCGTTCTCCTCATGATCCGTTAATCCGAGATCGCAGCAGGTCTTGTTCAGGTTCACCGGGACCTCTGGGGCGGGCCAGCACGTCGTCTTCTCCCCGGGCGAGCCCGCGGCGCAGCGCGGCAACGTGTCGCGGGAATTATAGAAGTGGACGATCTCCTTCAAGCTCTTGAAGTAGCCGTTGTGACCGTATGCCTTGACGAACCCGGGACTTGGCCGCTGGTCGACGTTGCGCAGCGTCGCAACGCGAACCTTGCCGTCGAATGACTCCGCATGTGGCTTCCACGCCGGATCGGCGTCTTCTTGACTGCGCAAGAACGCGCCGACGCCCTTGTCGATGAAAGCGGAGCCCGCCGGGTCGCCGACGTAGCCGTACTGATCCGGCTTCGTCTGTCCATAGTACGACAGCGCGGGGTTTTTCGGGATCCCGAGATTGGATGTCGTCTGGTCGGTGAAGAGCGGCTTGGGATCGCCCTTCGCGTCGACGTGGCACTTGATGCAGCGACCCTTTCCGTTGAAGAGGTCGAAGCCGCGCTGCTCCTCCGCGGACAGTTGCGCCTTGGCTGCCAAGTACGCGTCGAACTTCGAACTGAACGCACTGACCTCGGGCGACGCCTCGAACGCCGCGATCGCGATCGCCATGGCGTCGAACGTTTGGGTGACGCGCGAGCGATCTGCCGGCGCGAGGTTCACGACCAGCGGAGTCTGATTCGGTCCGGGAACTTCGGACCCGATCCGAGTGAGGGGGTCGTTGTTGGGCCGCGAGCACACCGCGTCGACGTCCGCTGGCCAATGAAGCTCGAACGATCGCGGTCCGAGGATATCCTCGAAGAGGTGCCGGTATAGCGCCTGGGAGAGGCGGCGCACAACGCAGGCCGGCTCTCGCAGCGCCATCTCGGTGGGATTCAGAGGAGAGCCTTGCGCTTGCGATGCGGCGGGATTACGCAGCCGACGCCCGGTCGCGCGAAGGTCCCAGAAGTTTCCGCCGACGAAGTCGTCGGTGCTCGCACGATAGTAGAGCGGTGGCGCGAGCGCAGCGTAGGCGGCGCTCGGCGGCTTGCGTAAGCTGAACCGCGTGCGCACCGAACCCGGCTGGTTGATTCCGGTCTTGTTGATGACCTCGATGTCACCTTGGAAACCCGTCTGCGGCATGTGACAGAACGCACACGCGGTATTCCGGTTGACGGACAGGTTCTTGTCGAAAAAGACGACCTTTCCCAACGCAGCCAGACGTTCCGGCGCACCAGGCGACATTGCGGTGGCGCTCGCGAGCGCCTCCGTCTCGGTGCGGTCGACCGAGGCTTCGACCGCGGCGATCTCGCGCTGCAGCGTCGTGCTGCTATTCGTGGCCGACGCCGATGGCTCGAGCAACATCGCGCCTTCGACGAGAGCGAAGGCGGTGAGAACCAAAACCAGCTTCGCAGGCGACATCACCTGTCCTCACGCATACAGTGTAGCGGAGTGCCTTGAGTCCGATGTTGACGTGCAGATCGTGCCACGCCAGAACATTGCTGTCGATGAGCGATTTGTCGGGCGTAGGAATACGAAAGAGGGCCGCGGCCGCAAAGAAAGGCGCGCCCGGTAATTCAGCCTATGCACTGCTCCGGCATTGGCGATGTGAAAGCGCTCGATAGCGAAATCATGGCGTACTCGCGCTGAAGGACGACTGCATCGAGCATATCGCTCGTCCTGCCCGCACACCAGCATTGCACTTCTTAACGGACGATACGAGAACATTCTCATAACATAGGTTATCCGTCGGTTCGACGATGGTCGGAGGATCGTGTTCGACTTAACATTCAGGTGGTCACGCGGGCACTACCGATCACGATCAGGCGTGCGGCGGCGGTCATCGACGTGTCCTCGGGCGGCACGACTCCACGCGCCCGTATCCCGATCGTGAAGGGCTACCAGCTGCCTTGCGCCACACGCATTCGCGCGGAGGCGGAAGTCATGACGGGCGCGGTGGGCCTCATCACCGATTCGCGACATGCGGATGACATCATCAAGAGCGGCGATGCCGATCTCGTGCTCATCGGCCGCGAGATGCTGCGCGAGCCTTACTGGGCCGTGAAGGCGCAGCAGGAGCTGGGCGAGAAGCCGACATGGCCGATTCAGTACGGCTACGCGGTCAAGCGGCGCAAATAGTCCCGATTCTCAGGGTCCAGTCACCGCCAGAAGCGCTTCCTTCAGTTTCGCGATTCCAACGCGCTCCACCATGCTCAACTCGAGGTGCGGCAAGTTGGGAACCTCGTCCGCGGCCACGACCGCATCCACGATGACCGGTCCCTCGGTGCCAAGCGCTTTGCTGAGCGCCGTCGTCAGCTCCCCGGGGCGCTTGGCCGTAAACCCGTGCCCGCCACACGCGCGCGCCAGGGCCGCGTAGTCAGGATTGGGAAATTCGATGCCCTCGCGGAAGGGGGGCAGGGCGGCGGCCTGCGCCTCGAAGGTGATGAGCCCGAACGCGGAGTTGTTGAAGACGACGGTCTTCACCGGCAGCTTGTGATGCACGGCCGTCAGGAATTCGCACATCAGCATGTTGAATCCGCCGTCGCCACACAGCGCGATCACCTGGCGCGAGCGATCGAGAGCCTGCACACCGTTCGCCTGCCCGAGTGCCGTGCCGACCGCGGCGTTGTTGAAGGAGCCGATGAAGCGCTGTCCCTCGCGCTGACGGATCCAATTCCCGGACCATAACGTGTTCAGCCCCGTATCCAGCACGAACACCGCATCGGGGCGCGCGAAGTCGCCTAGCATGCGCGCGACGGCCTGGGGATGGATCCGTTCAGGGTCGCGCATCGGGTCGGCCTGCTCGTTCAACCGCTGATCCCACCTGGCGCGCTCCCGGGCCACCTTGTCGAAAAAGCGGCTGTCGGCCTTGGGCGCAACCTTCTGGAGCAGCCGCTCGAGAGTGGGGCGGGCCGAACCCACCACGCCCAGCACGGTCGGCGCCCGCCGCCCTAGCACCTGCGGACGCTCGTCGATTTGCGCGATGTTGCCCTTGGGAGGGAGGAAGTTCGAGTACGGATAATCCGTACCGATCATGACCAACAGGTCGCAGTGCATGACGGCGTCGTAGACCGGCTTGGTACCGATCATCCCGAGGCCGCCCATCCAGTGCGGATCCGCGTAGGGCATGAGATCCTTGCCCTTCATCGAATGAATGAGCGGCGCCTTGAGCCGATCGGACAAGGTGCGCAGCAGATCGACAGAGCCGCGGCAGCCCGCTCCGCACATGATCACCACACTACCGGCACGGTCGATCAGGCCAGCCAGTGCGGCAACATCCTCATCCGGCGGCGCAAACGGCGGGGGAGGCTTGAGGGTGGCCAGACTGCCCAGGCCCCCTGGCACCTTGGCTTCCACCACGTCCTGGGGCAGCGTCAGGTGGGCGACGCCACGGCCCGCGTAGGCATTGGCGATCGCCTGATGAATCACCCCGGGCGCCTGATCAGGAGAAGCGATCGTCTGTGTGTACAAGGAGACGTCGCGGAACAGCAGATCGGGTGTCGTGGTCTGGATGAAGTCGATCCCCTGCATCCTGCGCGGCATGTCCCCCGACAGAGCGAGGACGGGCGCGTGGTCCCGGGCGGCCTCGTAGAGGCCTGCGACCAGATGGTTACTGCCGGGGCCGGTGGTGCCTGCGCAGACCGCAATCTGGCCGGTGAGCTTTGCCTGACCGGCGGCAGCCTGCGCCGCGCCTTCCTCGTGCCGCACCCCCACCCACTCGATCGGGCTGCGCCGGACCGCATCGGCGAGCGGGTTCAACGAGTCGCCGATGAGTGCGAAGATCTGCCGGACACCGAGGCTCTCCAGCGTATCCACTAACAGTTGCGCGACGGTTCGTGCCATTTCCGCTCCTCCGGCCCGGACTCGAGGGCCTGCCCGCACAGCAGCAAACGCTGTTCCAATGCTGTCCATGCGCGTGCGCGGGGCGGCGCGCCACAAGCTCGAGCGGGCTCAAGGGGCGCGGTGTCAGCGGCGTCGCGACCGAGGTCGAGGTGCGAATGAGAGTTTGATGCGGATCAAGGCGACAGGGCTGCAAGAGGTGATCATCCCGCGGCCAGAGGCGATCATGTCATGAAAACGCCAACACGACGGCGCCGCGCTCCCGCCCTGCTGACCGCGATCGCGCTCTCAGCGACTCTCGCCAGTGTGTCTCCAACGGCCTCCGTCGCTCAAACATCCGGCAGCTCCCAAGGTACACGGCCCTCCTCCGCGAGCGTGCGCAGCCTGTTCATGAACAACTGGAGCGACTTCGTGGCCATCCACCAGGCGCGCCAACTCTACCCGAAAGACACGCACCTGTTCGGTCCCTACCTGGTCGATCTGTTCAGCTCCGTGGACTGGACCACGAGTCAGATCGACGGCGCCACGGCCTTTTTCCACGCGGAAGTCCTCGGCGGCTCGAACGGCAGCGGCGGCGGTCAGACTGCGCTGACTGGCCCCGAGAGGGCCCCGACGCTGTGTGAATCGAGCGGCGACGTAAAGGGGGATGACGCACCGGCCGATCCCGGGGTGCGACAGTCGTATGCCTCCATCATGTGCTTCGACGACGGCGGTGTCCTCAACGCGGAATATCTGCGGGAGACCGAACGCGGTCTGCCGATCCAGATAGCGAAGGCCTACGCGATGGTTCCGAACCAACACTTCCTGGTCGTCCGCTACACACTGACAAACAACATCCCGGTCCAGGACAACAGGAAGGTCCTCGTGCGCTTCGGCGAGGTTGCGGAGCTGCACAACAAGGCCGCGCTGCGTTACGAGAAGGCCGCATCCTCCCTGGTCGACACCGGCCTCTTCCAGCCGCAGCAGGGCCAGCCCCTCAACGACATGCAGGCCCAGTGGCACCCGGAGCTGAACGCCTGGATCGCCGACATGAGCACCTCGAACGGCACCTACCTCGTGCTCGGCGCCTTGCAGAACGTGGACCGGCACCGGGTCTTCGACCCCGGCTCCGAGCAGGTCGAATTCGATCGCGCGGTCGCCTCGGAGATGGACAACGTCGACCGGCCCGGGCCGCCCCAGAACGTGGAGCAATTGACCGCCAAGGACCTCGGGCTGAGCACGTGGAAGCAGGTCGTCCTCGACCCCGGCGCAACGCAGCAGTATTACTTCTTCTACGCGGTTGCCTCGAACCTGGAGGAGGCACAGGAGATCGCGCGGGCAGCTCGCGGAGCCACGACTCCGGACGACTGGTTCAGCCAGACGCGGCAGGCGTACCAGAGCTGGCTGCAGCACGGGAAACAGCCACAGACCCAGGACTCGGGCCTGCGCAGCGCATTCAACCGGGCGCTCATCACCACCAAACAGGCGCAGCAGCCCGAGTTCGGCTCGTTCGTGGCCGCGACGAACCCCGCCTACGGCTACAAGGTGTGGCCGCGCGACTCAGCCGTGACGGCCCTGGGCCTGGCGGCCGCCGGTCACCTGGATGAAGCCATGAAGTTCTTCCGCTGGATGGCAACCGTGCAGGAGGATGGAAGCGACCCGAATCACCCGCTCGGCACCTGGTTCTCGAACTACAGCTACTGGCTGCGCAAGGGGCCCAAGACCTTCAGGGAGCCGGAGTGGGACGCGCTCGGGCTCTTCATGAACGGCGTATACCGCACCTGGCAGCTCCTCAAGCAGCAGAATCAAGAGGCGGCCGACGATTTCCTGACCGGCCCCCTGCAAAGGATCAACAACGGTCCGACGTCGGTATACGACGCGGTGCGCCGGGCCGCCGAGTACGTCAGCAGCAACATCAACGACCACGGCTACGGCCCGGGCGACTACTCCATCTGGGAAGAGGATTTCGAGTGGGCAACCTTCACCCAGGCGAACTATGCCTCCGGGCTCAATGCGGCCTACCTCATCGCCACGGCCATGGGGGAGCCCGACCGTGCCAACGGCTGGCTGAACAGCGGGCGGCGCGTACTCGACACGATCCACCGGGCGGCCTCCGACCAGTCCTGCCCGGGGCTGTGGAACGATGGCGAGTCGCGCTGGAACCGCGCGACCTGGATCAACTGCACACGTGACAACCGCCTGGACGCCGCCTCGGATATCGTATGGGTGTTCGGGCTGGTCGTCGCGAGCGACCAGCGGGCCGTTTCGCAGCGCAACGCAGTGCTCTTCAGGCTGAACCCCAGCCACACCGGCATCGGCATCGCGCGCTACGAGGGTGACGAGTTCTACCATGCGAGCCCCGTCAGTCCCGGCGGCCAATTCGAGGCCAGCACGAACATGCCGGCCTGGCCGCAGCTGGATATGTATCTGGGCCTGCTCGAACATTGGCGCGCAATGGATGACATGACGTTTAAGCGGCTCCAGTGGTATGCGAGCGTCACCAACGTCGGGTACATGCCGCCCGGCGAGGCGGTGGACTGGAAGACGGCGCTACCGCTGGCGAGCACGTCCTCGGAGCCGGTCACAGGTGCCTGGTACAACCTGGGCCTGCTGAACTATCTCAACCTGTTCGATCCGCGGTTGCCGCCATACCCGCGATGAGCGGCGAAGGGAGGGTCGTTGTATGACGAGCCAAGTCGAAAAAACGCCGAGCTCTCGAGCCGCACGGGCCTTCGCAGTACTCGCAGCAGCGCTGCTGCTGGCCGTGTCGGGAGCTCGGGCGCAGACCTCCGCAACGGTCCCGCCCGATGCTCTCATGCCACAACCCGGCGCGGCGCGCGTCTACCCGCTGGCGGCCCGCTATCCCCCCGGAAGCGTGGCGACCATCGGCGTGGAGGCCCTGTCTCCAACCGGTGTGCCGCTGACGGGGCCCATCGACCTGACCATCTTTCACCTGGCCGACGAGGTGTATCACGCGACCAGCCAGCCGGTCACACTCCTGCCCAACAAGCCGACGACGGTGCAGTTGAAGTGGACCGCGCCGCAGGCTGACTTCACGGGCTATCTCGCGATCGTCTCGGCGGGCGGGCGCGTAATCGGCTCGACCGGCATCGATGTCAGCTCGAACCCGCTGGGGTACCCCCGCTACGGTTACCTGTCCAACTTCTCGCCGAGTCAAACGCCTGCCGTAACCGGCCCGATTATGCAGCGCCTCGCGCAGGACTACCACCTGAACCTGTTCCTGTTCTACGACTGGTTCTGGCGCCACGAGAAGCTGATCCAGCGGGACAAGGGCAACCTCACGCCCACCTGGATGGACCTCTTCGGTCGCACCAGCTCGCCCGCGGTCATCCACAATCTCATCGACGACGTGCACAACAACAATGCCCGCGCCATGGCGTACGCCATGATTTACGCGGCTCGCGAGGGGTACGCCCAGCTGTGGCCCATCAGCCCGGGGTGGGGCATGTTCTCGCAACCGCACGCGGTGGCGCAGCTGGCGCTCGACTTCAGCGCGCAGAAGCCCGAGGAGATGCTGTTCCTGTTCGATCCCGGCAACCCGAACTGGCAGGCGTGGATGTCGTCCGAGTACCTGGACGCCATCAGGACCTTCGGGTTCGACGGCATCCACATCGACCAACTTGGACAGCGCAACGGGGTTTTACGCTTCGATGGGACACCGATCGACCTGCCCAGCGCCTTCGTCAGCTTCCTGGGGGCGGCAGAGGCCCGGCTCACGGCGAGCGACACGCAGCACTCTGCATGCACGTTCAACCTCGTCGACGGCACGGTGAACGGCTGGGCCGTCCCGGAGGTCGCGGGAAGCGCAGCATGCGACTTCCTCTACAGCGAGATCTGGTACAAGGCCAACACGTACGACGACCTGCGCCGTTTCGTGGAGCAACTGCGCTCGATCGGCCACCACCGGCCGGTGGTACTCGCGGCGTACGCGCAATACGGGGAGGATACCGGTCCCGTGTATGAAGCCGAGGGGCAGACGACGCTCACCGGCGAAGCGAGCATCGCTAACAACGTGCCCGGTTTCACCGGGCTCGGTTTCGTCGCCAGCATGGACCGTCCCGGCGATTCCATCACCTGGACGATCAACCTTCCCGAGGCGGCCACGGAGTCACTCGTGTTCCGTTACTCGAACGCGAGCGGCCACGTGGTCAACGCGAACGTGTCCGTGAACGGCATTCAGGCCGGCAGCCTGCAGCTTCCCTCGAGGGCCGACTGGAGCGCCTGGGAGAGCTCGCCCAACATCGAGGCGCAGCTGGTGGCGGGCACCAACAGAATCACTCTGGCCATCGCCGCGGAGAACGGCAGCGCGATGTTCGTCGATAATCTGCGCTTCAGCCAGTTCAGCGAGGCGGCGGTTCGCCTGTCGAGGGCGGCCGTCTACGCATCCGGCGCCACGTCGATCTTCATCGGTGACGACCAGCAGGGGCTGGGCAACGAATACTATCCCGACCGCTCGAAGGCGATCCCGCCGCCGCTCAAACGGGCTTTGCGCGACGACCTGTCCTTCATCAGTGCCTACGAGACGCTTCTGTTTCCGCCCGAGGTGGTTTCTCTCGGAGCAGGCACGAGCCGCGTGACGGCGCTGACAGGGCAGAAGCTGATCGATACAGGGGCGAACGGGATCTGGGTCGTACCGCGTCAGATCGGCCCGTACGACGTGCTCCATCTGGTCAACCTGGTCACGCTCGATGACCTCTGGCGCAGTTCCAAGCAGCCGCCCCCGGCGCAGTCGAACATGAGGCTGCGCTACCATGTCGGGGCGGACGTGATCGACAGCGTCTACCTTGCGACCCCCGACTTCGACTTCGGCCATAGCACGCCACTGCCGTTCGTGAGCGGGCGGGACCAGCGCGGGCGCTACGTGGAATTCACGGTGCCACAGCTCGTCTACTGGGACATGGTCTACCTGCGGCGGCACATGTAGATGTGCCGCGCCCCTGACGGGAAGCTGAGCAGGCGAGGGGCAGAGCAGATCGGCATGGCTCGGTAATCACAGTACACTGGCGCTGACCGAGCCGTGTGTCCCTTGGCTGTTGGACTACAGCGACGAGCGTCGCGGGAGAAAGAGTGGTGAGAACGATCCGTGCACTCCTGGTGGCTGCGGCACTGATGGTGCCGGCCGCCGCCGCTCTGGCTGACAGATACAGCGACACCATCGAGCTATTCAAGAATGCAGGTGAAAGTGCTGCGTTTTTTGATGACAGCTATGGCTATGCCGTATTCCCGACGATCGGCAAGGGCGGCCTGATCGTTGGGGGCGCGCACGGCACGGGACATGTATTCAACCAGGGCAAATACGTCGGCGATGCCTCGATGAATCAACTCAGCGTCGGATTTCAGCTTGGCGGCCAAGCTTACAGCCAGATCATCTTCTTCCAGGACCAGCGGGCGTTTGACGAATTTACCGCTGGAAATTTCGAGTTCGATGCGAGTGCCAGTGCGGTCGCGATCACCGCCGCCGCATCCAGCAACGCCGGCACTCAGGGCGCAAGCTCAGGCGCAAGCGGCGGGAAGAGGGACGCAACCACAAGGGGCGGGTATCACAAAGGAGTGGCGGTTTTCACGATTGTGAAAGGCGGCGCCATGTACGAGGCCTCCTTGGCTGGTCAGAAATTCTCGTACAGGCCGCAAGAGGCGCACTAGTTAATTGGAAAAAGTGGCCTGCGGCCCTTTTTCGGACACCAGCTTCGTTGCCGGCAAAAGGCGCGACTTTTGCGCGGCCTGCCCAGCACCACCGGCGCAAGCCCGACAGCCTGCCAGGCAGGAAAGTCGGTACCCCTTCCCAGAAAAAAATGACGGCTGAGTGGGTGGGGGACGCACCCCTCTTGCATGACACCCGCAAAGCAGCCGTTTCTTAAGCGTGAGTTCACGCTAAGAGTCACAAGTTGGCGTCAATGAACGTCGACAGCTGCGACTTGGACACAGCGCCAATCTGGGTTGCCACCACCTCTCCATTCTTAAAAAGCATCAGCGTCGGGATGCCGCGGACGTGATATCGGGTGGGCACCGACGGGTTTTCGTCGATGTTGATCTTGGCCACATTCAGGCGCCCCGCGTAACTCGCAGCCGACTCATCGAGCGCCGGTGCAATCATCTTGCACGGGCCGCACCATTCGGCCCAATAGTCGACGAGCACCGGAACGGGTGATTGGAGAACTTCTGTCTCAAAAGTGGTGTCGGTGACGTGCTTGATTTCGGCGCTCATTGACATTCCTACGCTTCTTGGCGGGGTTGGACCCGCGTGGACCGGTGCTATCGACCAGGGTGGCACCAGTCTAGTGTTCGCAATTTTCCCCTTAAAGAGCAAAAATACGAAACCAGTATTCATGAATCTGAACAATAGGCATGAACAAGCTTCAGGCGATGGAGGTCTTCGTGCGCGTTGTCGAGACTGGCGGCATCACGCGCGCGGCCGACAGCCTGCAAATGCCGAAGGCCACTGCGACGACGCTTATCCAGCAACTGGAAGCCGCTCTGGGCGTGAAGCTGCTCAACCGCACAACCCGCAGCGTCAGCGTGACGACGGACGGCACCGCCTATTACGAGCGCTGTGTTGCCGTCTTGGCGCAGATTCGGGAGACCGAGGAATCCCTCGCGCAGCGACACGCCACACCAAGTGGGCGGCTGCGCGTGGACGTACCGACACTGATGGCGCGGTCGGTCATCGTGCCTGCACTGCCGACCTTCTTCGCACGCTATCCGGACATCGAGCTGCAACTCGGCTGCAGCGAGCGCCGTGCCGACCTGATCGAGGAGGGCATCGACTGCGCCGTGTGGAGCGGCGAGCTCGAAGATTCCAGTCTGGTGGCGCGCCGCGTGGGCCAGCTCTTCTTCGCCACCTGCGCGTCACCATCGTACCTCGCCGCACACGGCCAGCCCGGCCACCCCAACGAGCTCGCTGCACACCGCTGCATCAATCACTTCTCGCCACGCACGGGCAAGACCTTCGACTGGGTGTTCGCCAAGAATAGCGTGCGCATACAGACCTCACTTCGTGGTCACATCGCCCTCGACGACGAGAACAGCTACGTGGCCGCGGCCGAAGCGGGACTGGGCATCGCGCAGATCCCTGCGTTCGTGCTCAAAGAAGCGATGGAACGCGCTAGCCTGGAACTCGTACTCGGTGACTGGTTTCCCGAACCTGTGCCGCTCAACATCGTGTATCCGGAGAACCGACACCTGTCGAGCAAAATCCGCGTGTTCGTCGACTGGATAGCTGACCTGTTCAGCGAGCACGACGGCATCCAGCTCCGGTCCACCCTGCACCCTCACTAGTTCGCTGGACGCCGAGATTTCTCAGGAGCATGTCGAGGGTTCCCCGCGTGCTCCGACTTGCACTTGCTGCTGGTAGAAGTTGGCCCGCCCTCGTTGCCTCGAACAATGGATGGCATCACCGAGGCATCGATCACGCGCAGCCCTTCGGTGCCGAGAACCCGGAGCTCGGGGTCGACGACACGGCCAATCCCACAGGTGCTCGTCGGATGATAATTCGTGCCTGTTCGCTGCTCGATAAACGCCACGATGTCAGCTGGGCAACTTCATGACCAAAGGCACTGGGCCCGGTGCGCATGGACGTTCACAATCTCGACCGTCGCGACGCCAGACCCACCCACTCCCCTCGCTGGCGCTCGCGCATCACACGCCCCTGCCGGGTGTTCCCGGCGGGGGCGTTTCGTTTCCACCCCTCGTCCGCCACCGTGCACTCACAGGAGCGGCTTATCGCGCTTCGAC
>CAZDTG010000092.1:0-16360 GCA_964508005.1 uncultured Steroidobacteraceae bacterium | reverse complement strand
CCCAGCATTGCCGATCTCACCAGCCGGCTGAGGGCGGTAGTGAGACACTGATGGGCTGTCTAACGCGAGCTCATGGGTTGCAACGACGCCTGGCGGGCGGCCCCGGCGGGCAGCTTGAATATGGCCAACGTATCCCCGTATTGATACGACAGCTGGAAGTTGCCGCCGGCGGCGACTGCAATATATTGCTCGCCGTTCACCTGGTAGGTGATCGGTGGAGCGTTGACGCCCGCGCCCAGGTTGTAGCGCCAGACCCGTTCCCCTGTCGTGGCGTTGAAGGCATCGAACCAGCCGTTGCCCTCACCCATGAAGACGAGGTTACCCGCGGTCGCCAGGGCGCCGCCGATCAGAGGCTGCGGCGCCTTGTATTGCCAGGCGATCTTCCCCGTCTCCACGTCCAGCGCGACGAACGGTCCGTCCTGGATGGCGCCCGGCGCGACGTTCGTGAAAGCGCTCCCGAGGCGGATGAGACCCGGGCCACTCGGGGCGGGCTTCGTCGTAAAGTGCATCAATTGATCCATGGCCAGGATGTAGAGATAGTGCGTCTGCGGAGAATACGCGGGCGGTGACCATTCCGCGCCGCCGTTCGCGCCCGGGAGCATGTCGACGCCAGCGGCTGTCGGCGTGGTGAACATGTTCTTCGACATCATGACGTAAGGGTCGGATTTGCGGATCAGCTTGCCCGTGCGCCGATCGACTATGAAGACCCAGCCGACCTTGCCGGCTTCGGCCGCCGCCGGAATGGTCTCGCCATTCTGATGGACATCGAACAGCACGACGTTGCTCACGGCGTCATAGTCCCATACGTCGTGCTTGACCTCCTGGTAGTACCACTTGAGCTGGCCGGTGTGGACATCGAGCGCGACGATGCTGTCGCTGTACAGGTTGTCTCCACCACGCGCCGTGCCATCGAGGTCCGGGTTGGGGTTGCCGGTGCTGAAAATGACGAGTCCCAGCTTTGAATCGATCGCGGGTGTGGTCCAGACCATCGCGCCGCCGCCCTGCCAGGAATTGGCCGAATAGGTCTTCGGGTCAGTCGCCATCCAACGCCAGCGCTGCTGTCCCGTCTTCGCGTCGTATGCGGCCACGAAGCCGCGCAACGCCCATTCGCCACCTGCGCTGCCGACGATCACCATCCCGTCGTAGATCTGTGGCGCGAGGGTTTCCGAGTAACCGTCCTGCGAGCTGACGATGGTGCTCTGCCACAGGGTATGGCCATCGGCGGCGTCGAGTGCCAGCAGATGGTCGTCGAGAGTCGCGACGTACACCGTGCCGTAGCCGACGGCCACACCCCGGTTCACCGGGCCGCAGCACACCTGAAATTGTCCCAGGTTGTAGGTCACGTCCCAGAGTCGCTCGCCCGTGGCCGCGTTGATCGCCATGATCAGCATCTTTCTGTTGACCACCGGCGTCGTGATGTACATCACTCCATTGACGACGACCGGGGTGGTCTCGAAGCTGGCCGTGATTCCCGTCTGAACGAGCGCCGCCAGGCCGAGAGACTTGATGTTGTCCGCGGTAATCTGCTTCAGGGTCGAATATCGCTGATTGTCGTACGTACGCCCGTGCAACAGCCAATTATTCTCATCGGCCGCCGCGTCGAGCATCATCGAGTCAGTGACGTTGACGTTCGTCCCCGACGGGAGCTGTGCATAGACATTACGAACCGGAGGCGGGGTACGAACGATTTCGTCCGTATTCGATGGCGCCGCAATGGGCGTGTGCTGCGCGGTCATGCTGACATGGCCGAGCGAGGCGATATTCAACGGCGCCGTGCCTGAAGGAAAGCCATTTCGCGCCAGAACGTAGGCGGTCACATCCAGATACTGCGCCTGACTCAGGCTTGCGGGCGCATTCTGAGGCATCTGGCGGCTGATGAAGTCGTAGAGCTGCGCAGCCGTTGCCCCGCCATAGGCCTGCTGCAACGCCTGACCCGAAAGTGCGGGCCCGGCGTCGCCTTGCAGATTGGCGCCGTGGCATTGCGCGCAATATTGAGTGTAGACCGTTGCCCCGCGCGCTGCCTGGGCGCTGGTGTAGTGTCCACTCGATTTCGCGTGGACGGCTGCGATGCCCAACGCATACAGCACAATGGCACCTGACACGACTCTCATAGGCGGCTCCGGCGGGCTCGGGTGTAAAAAGTCTGAAGACCGGCTGCGGTCGTTCGATTGCAAACGCCGGGCTGACGATTACATTTGAAATGCGCGGGCCGAGGTCCCGCCCGCAGTGGCGGGGGGCACCGTAACCGGGACGTTGGCGAGGGTGTTCCCCTGCCGATCGCGGCGTCCAGCGTGTCGAACTTCGACCCCTGTGCCGCAGCGCCGGCTTGGCGTACAGTGCCGGCACAGGAGCGATCGTCCCCCATGAACCGACGAACGTTCATTCATAGGGCCGGTGCGGCGGGCTTGGGTCTCACCAGCCCGTTCGGCGTGACGGAAGCCGGCGGACCCGGTGGACCGGTGGCGGTGCTGCTCAAACTGCTCGAAGACTCACCGCGAGAGCGGATCCCGCGCGAGCTCGTCAGCCTGATTCGCGCGGGGCTGCGCTACGAGGATCTGCTTGCGGCACTGTCCGTCGCAGCGGCGCGTAACGTCCAGCCGTACCCTGACGTTGGCTTCAAATACCATTCCTTCATGGTGTTGCGCTCCATCCATTCGACCTCGCTGCATCTTGCGCCGCCGGAATCCTGGTTGCCCATTCTCTGGGCCGTCGACTATTTCAAGGACACGCAAGCTCAGGAGCGCGCGGTCAGCGGCTGGCGCATGCCAATGAAGGTTGCCGTCGCCGTCGATGACCCGCAGGGTATGCGGCGCTCACTCATGAGCGCGCTCGACAGTTGGGATCGCGATGCCGCCGATGCGGCGCTCGTGAAGTACGCTCACGTGGCTTCTCCCGACGAGATCTTCTCGCTGCTCTTTCCGTACGGTGCGCGCGATCTTCGGGCCATCGGCCACAAGGCCATAGCGGTCAGCAACGCTCACAGCCTGATCACGCTTTTCGGCGGCGCTCAGGCCGAGCCCATATTGCGCTCCACCGTGGCGGCGCTGCAGAACAGCGACGAGGAGCCTGATCCAGCCCGCCGCGACCTTCGGCCCGATCGGCCCTGGCGGCGGAATCGAGAGAGGTTGCCGAGAATTCCAGCGTCCTGGCAGCAAGGGCGCGATGATGCCGGCGCGCGAGCAGAGCTTCGGGCAGCGCTGTATCGCGTATCGGAAGAGGAAGCGGGTGGGGTGGTCGTTGACTTGCTGCGCCAGGGAATCTCACCCGCGGCAATCTGGCAGGTTCTGTTCGATACGGCAGCGGAAGTGTTGATGCGCCAGCCGAACATCATGCTCGTCCATGCCCAGACCACGGCCAACGCCTTGTACTATGCCTATCGCGTGTGCGCCAACGAACAGACCCGTCAGCTCATGCTGCTGCAGTGCGCGGCTTTTGTCGCAATGTTTCGCAGGCTGGCGAATGCGAGCGCGGCGGATTTCAACCTCGAGGAGCTGCAGCCGCTGCCCCTACAGCGCACGGCCAGCGCGGCGGCCGCCGACGAGATCTTCTCCGACCTCGCGGGCGGAGATCGGCTGCAGGCTGTCCGCAAGACTCTGGGTTATCTGCACGGCGGCGGCGATGCGGACGGCTTGATCGCGACCGCCCGACATCACCTTGTTCACGGCGCGGACGAAGCTCATGACTACAAGTTCGCGGAAGCCGTGCTCGACAGCTATTCGCAATTCCCCGACTCAGCTTGGGGCCGCCGTTTCCTGAGCGCGGCAATGGCCTACTTCAAAGCGCCCACGCGACAGTCCGCGCCCATCGTGCGCGAGACGATCGAGTTGCTGCGGGCTTGAGGCCTGGTCCGCTGATCCTGAAGCCCCGATGCCGCGCGCGCGGCCTCGCGAGCTGCGGCAGCGTTGCGCGCAACCGAGCTCCGTGGTCGAACGGACTGACTCGACGAAGTCCATAGGTGCTGCGCGGCATAGGCGCGCCAGGGGCGCCACTTCTCCGCTTGCGCGAGCAACTCGCTGGCGGCCGGCCTGCGACCCGCGCCATCCGCAAGAGCACGCATCAGACCAACGTCGGCCGCGGGAAATGCGTCCGGCTCTCTGAGCTGGCGCAGAGCGATGTATTGAGCGGTCCATTCCCCAACACCGCGGATCGAGCGCAGACGCGCGACGGCCTCCTCGAGGCTGAGGTGTGCTCCCAGCAGATCGGGATCCGCGACCGCTGCGGCCGCGACGGCGGAAAGGGTGGCCGCTCGGCTGGCGGGCATCCCGAGGGACGCAAGCTTCGCGGCAGCCACCACGTCCGGCCGCGGAAATAGATGTGTCAGCCCGCCCTCTGGAATAGCCAACCGCTCGCCGTACGTGGCGACCAGACGTCCGGCGAGACGAATTGCGCCCGAGACGGTGATCTGTTGGCCCAGGACGGCCCGCATCGCCAGCTCAAAACCGTCCCAAGCCCCTGGAACCCGCAGACCCGGGCGCTGCGAAATCAACGGGGCCAACCTGGTATCCGTCGCGAGGTGAGCCGCGATGGCGAGCGGATCGGCGGCGAGGTCGAACACTCGCCGCAGCCGCGCGATGATTCGCGGGAGAATCGACAACTTCGCCGTCCGGATGTTTGCCCTCAAGGCATTGCCCGGGGCGGGGCGCACCGTCACCGTCCCCTGTATGCCGTCAAGGCTGAAACTTCGGGCGTAACTGTCGTCCTCGACGTGCTCGATACCCGGGATGGCGCGCGCCCGCAGAAATTCCAGCATGGCCGGCCAGTCGTACGGCGGTTGGTAGCGCAACAGAAGACTGAATTCCCCGTGGTCTGCGACCGGGATGTCCGCTCCACCGAGGCGGCGCAACTCGCTCGGCGGACGGCCGTACAGGGCTTGAAACGTTTCGTTGAATCGGCGGATGCTGCCGAATCCGGCAGCGAACGCGATCTGCGTCATCGGCAGGCGGGTCTCGTGCACGAGCTGCTTGGCAAGCAATATCCGCCGGGTCTGCGCGACCGCGACGGGTGATGCGCCGAGGTGCGTGCGAAACAATCGCCGCAGCTGCCTGTCGCCCAGACCCAGCCGCGCCGCGAGCGATTCGACGTCAGAGTCATCCAACGCACCGAGCTCTATGAGTGCCAGGCCGCGGCTCACCGTATTGGATGTGCCGCGCCAGGCGCCCATATCCGGCGCCGTTTCCGGCCTGCAACGCAGGCAAGGCCTGAAACCCGCCTCCTGTGCCGCCGCTGCCGTGGGAAAGAACGTGACGTTCTTTGACAACGGCGTGCGCGCGGGGCAGATGGGGCGGCAGTAGATCCCGGTCGTCTTTACCGCAGTGAAGAAGCGCCCGTCGAAGCGCGCATCGCGCAGCTTGACAGCCCGGTAACAGGCGTTGTGGTCGAGGTCCATGCCATGATGCTGGCACGGTGCACCGACCCGGTCTAGCGGTTTTCGGACGTCGCTGTCGAGTGCTCGCCGGCCGGCGTTGGACGTCCGAATTCCGCTAGCGCGAAACCTCCGCGGCGGCCATCATCACGCTCTGTCACGGCCGTTTGGAGGCGACGATGAGCGAACGGTTTTATTCGGAAGCGTTCAATACGCCGACCGGCCGGATGCTGATCGTCACGGATGATGAGCAGCGGCTGCGCGCGGCCGATTGGCAGGACAAGGGCGATCGCCTGCTGCGGCTGCTGCGGCTCCATTACGGTGAGAACGGTTTTGAGCTGCAGGAGGCGCGCACCGACTCCCTGGCACGACAGGCGCTCGAGGCCTATTTCGAGGGGCATCTTGCAGCGATCGAGGCGATCCGCACGCTGACGCGCGGCACCGACTTCCAACGCCGGGTGTGGGCGGCGCTGCGGGATATTCCTGCCGGGACCACTGTGAGTTACGGACAGCTGGCGGCAAAGATCGGTCGACCCGCGGCCGTACGGGCTGTTGGCGCCGCCAATGGCGCCAACCCGACACCGATTGTCGTCCCCTGCCACCGTGTCATTGGGGCGGACGCTTCTCTCACCGGTTTCGGCGGGGGCCTGGAACGCAAACGCTGGTTGCTGGCGCACGAGGGAACGCACACAACCCGGGCCGCTCCCTACAATCTCGAGTTGCGCATGTGACGCATGACGATCAGCAGAAGGTGGGGCGCCGCCGCGCGCGGACCCCATTGTAGTCCGCCCGCGGGCCGCCCACCGCTGTCAACACCGCGGCCGGTCGTACGGCTATGACGAGGGCGTTGCCGGCGCGTCCCACAGACCTCCCAATGCCTTGACCAGGAGCACGCTGGCATCCATCCGGCGACGGGAGATGTCAACGGCTGTCCGCTCGTTCGTCAGAGCCGTGCTCTGAGCGGTGACAACCTCCAGATAACTCACGGCGCCTCCCTGGTAGAGATTGAGCGCAATCTGCAGCGCGCGCTCCGAGGAGTCGACCGCCTGTTGCTGCGCCTGCGCCTCGTTGGCGAGCGTTCGACTCGCCGCAAGGTTATCTTCGACCTCCTGAAAGGCCGTCAGGACTGTCTGCCGATAGCTCGCCACCGACTGGTCAAAACGCGCTCGCGCGGCGTTGAGCTGCTGCTTGCGCCGTCCGCCGTCGAATATCGTCCCGAGTATCTGCGGGCCGATCGCCCAGAAGCGGCTCGGTAACGTCAGCCAGCTCGCAATGCCGGACGACTCGAAACCTCCGGAGGCCGCCAGGAGGACATCGGGATAGAACGCGGAAACGGCTTCGCCAACATCGGCATTGAATCCGGCGACCCGCCTCTCTGCCCCGGCGATATCCGGCCGCCGCTGCAGGAGCTCCGAGGGAACCCCTGCAGGTATGGACGGGGGCAACAGTTTGGCGCCATCGGTGCGCAGCGAGAAGCTCGAAGCCGGCTCGCCCACCAAGGTTGCGATCGCATGCTCGAGTTGCGCGCGCCTGACGCCAACATCGATGAGCTGCGCTTGCGTGGTTTGCAGCTGCGTTTCCGCCTGGGCGACCTCGAGATCCGAGGCAATTCCCCCAGCGAAGCGATTCTGCACCAGCTCCAACGCGCTCTTGAACGATGTCACCGTCTTCTCGAGGAGCGCAATCTGCGCGTCGGCATCGCACAGGTCGAAATAGTCGACGGCCAGCTCCGCCTGCATGCTCAGTTGCACGGCCGTGAGGTCCGCCGCGCTGGCCTGCGCTCGTGCGTGTGCCGCGTCGACCATGTGGCCCACGCGGGAAAACAGGTCAGGCTCCCACGAGGCCTGCAGACCGACGGAGAAGTCGGACGTCGTCTGCCCGGCCAGCGACCGGCCCACGAGGTTTTGGGACGTGTGGAAGCGCTGGTCGGACTGACCGGCCACCACAGTCGGGTAGTAGCCGGACCGCGCCACACCCAGCGCAGCGCGTGCTTCCTGCAGTGTTGCTACTGCCTGTTGGACGGATTGATTGGACGCCGAGACCCGCGACTCGAGCTGCTGCAATCGCGAGTCACCGAAGATGTCCCACCAGGCGCCGCGATCTTGCCCGTCGCCAGGTGTGGCGGCCACCCAGCCGGCAGGAGGCGGCGCCGTAGAAACGGCTCCAGCCGGGTCTTTGTACGACTGTGGCACGGTGACGTTTGGCCGTACGTACGCGGGGCCGGTGGCGCAGCCCGCCAGCAGGGCGGCAACAACCAGCGTCAAGAGCGATGACCTAAGCATGATCCTTTTCCCCGGCAATGTGGACGGAGTCACCCGGCGCAATCGCGTCGTTCGGATTGGTAACGATCCTTTCGTGTCCATTGAGTCCGGAACGCACTTCGACTCGCGTGCCGAAGTCGCGTCCGAGCCGGACCGTCTGCAGGGCGACCCGGTTGGCGGAGTTGATTGTCGCGACCTGTACGCCCTCGGGACGAAAGAGGAGGGCACTCGCAGGCACTGACACGCTCGGCTGCGCGCTCATTGCGTCCAGATGAATGTACGCGTAAGCACCAGGAAGCAGGGCGCCGTCCGTGTTATCGATGTCGACTTCCGTTCTCTGCGTCCGGCTCACTGCATCGATTGCGCCCGCGGTGCGCGTTACCGTACCGCTGAACGTCCGTCCGGGCCATTGGGGCAAGGTGAGCGTCGCAGTAGTTCCAATGCCGGCGTCGCGCACGTCGTCCTGCGGTACCTGCGCGAAGACACGCAGCTTGTCTGTTTCCATCACCCTGAACATTTCCGTCGTGGGACCGGCTGCGCTCCCGGAATCGATCAACGCCCCCACATCGATGCCTCTGCGGGTCACGACGCCGGCGAAGGGCGCGTAGACCTTTTCGAAGGACTGCATCTGGCTGAGGCGATTGACGTTGGCGCGTTCGGCGGCCAGTGTCGCGGCGCGTGCCTTCATGATCGCCACGTCCTGCTCGGCCACCTGACGCGACACGGAGTTCGTCTTGAGAAGGGCCTGCCAGCGGTCGGCGGTGATTTTGGCAATATCATAGTCGGCAAGCGCGCTCGCCGCGGCGGCCTTGGCCTGCTCCAGCTGCGCGTCGACTTCCGGTGCCTCGATCACCGCGAGCAGCTGATGCTCGCTGACGTGCGTGCCGATGTCGGCGTACCAGTGCGCCACATAGCCGTTGATGCGCGCGAAGATGGGAACCTCCTGAAACGCCTGTACGTCCGCAGGCAGGTCGATCTGGTGGGCCGCCGGTGATGGCTGCGGATAGGTGACCGACACGGTGGGAATGGCCAGGGATTGCGTCTGTTCCTGCAGTGCCGAGCGTGCCTCGAGATGCGGGAGGAGCCCGATGGCCAGCGCGGCCACAATGACCCCACCGGCCACGATGCGCGGCCAGCGGGCCTTGGCGCCCGGGGAAGGTTTCGTGTCATGGTTTGTTGTCATGGAAGCTCTCCGATCAGCTCGCCGATTGGGCCGAAGTCGATGTTGTGTTGCGAGTGCCGCGGGCCGCGAGCCAGGCGTGGACGGTGCCGAAGACCACGGGCACGAATATCAGGGTGGCGACTGTTCCGAACAACAGTCCGCCGATGACGGCGCGGCCCAGCGGAGCGTTCTGCTCGCCGCCATCGCCGAGGCCGAGCGCCATCGGCAGCATGCCCATGAGCATCGCCAGGGCGGTCATCAGCACCGGCCGGAATCGGCCCGCGCCCGCCTCGAAGGCGGCCTGCATCGGTGCGACGCCGTCGGCGACTCTTTCGCGGGCAAAGCTGACGACGAGAATGCTGTTGGCGGTGGCGATGCCGATGCACATGATCGTGCCGGTCAGCGCAGGCACGCTTACGGTGGTGCCGGTCACGAACAGCAGCCAGCTGATACCCGCCATGGCACCGGGCAGGCCGCTCAGGATGATGAGCGGGTCCACCCACGACTGGAAGTTGACGACCATCAACAGGTAGACGAAGACCACGGCGAGGAGCATGCCTGCGAAGAGGCCCGTGAACGAGGACTGCATGGTGGCGACCTGGCCGCGAATCACGATGCTCGACCCCGGCGGGAGGCTGCTGCGGGTGCTGTCGACGATACGCGTGATCTCATGCGCGACTCCGCCGAGGTCGCGTCCATGCGTAGTGCCGAAGATGTCGATGACGGGCTGCACGTTGTAATGCGACACCACCGCGTCCTGTTGCCCGCGTGACAACGTGCCGAGCGAGCCGAGGATCTGTCCATGGGGCACCCCGCCGGGTACGACCGGACCGGTGTCCGCCAGCGGTATATTGCGGAGCGCCTGGAGTGAGTTGACCTCGTACTGCGGCGTCTGGGTCGCCAGCGGGTAGCTGACGCCATTTTTGGGGTTCAGCCAGAAGTTCGGCGTCGTTTGCGAGCTGCCGGAGAGCGCGATCAACAGGTTCTGCGCGATCTCACGCTGTTGGAAGCCCACCTGCATCGCCTTGGCGCGATCCACGTCGACATTGATGGCCGGCGCGTCGTTCGGCTGCTGGATGCGCAGATCGACGAGGCCCTGGACGCTGTGCAGGTGGTGCAGGAGCGAGCCCGCTACGGCGCGATTGCCGGCCGCATCACTACCCACGATCTGGATGTCGATGGGCGAGGGCAGGCCGAAATTCAGGATCTGACTGATGATGTCGGCCGGCAGAAACGCGAACGTGACGCCGGGGAACTCCGCGTTGAGCTTGCCGCGAAGCTCCCTTACGTATTGGGGGGTGGGTGCATGCTGCGGTGTGAGAGTCACGAGAATGTCCGCATCCGCCGCGCCGATCGGCGAGGAAGAGTCGTAAGTGAGATTGATGCCGCTCACCGGCAGCCCGATATTGTCGAGGATCGAAGCCACTTGAGCGCGGGGTATGATCGCGCGGATGCGCTGCTCGACCTGGTCGGTTATCCGTGCCGTCTGCTCGATCCGCGTACCGGTCTGGACGCGCAGATGCAGTCGAATCTCGCCGGTGTCCACCGATGGAAAGAAGTCCTGTCCCGTCAAGGTCAGCAAGCCAAGGGAAGTGAGACAAAAGAGAACGAAGCCCGCGGCAAAGGCCCGCGGCCGCCCGAGACAGCGCTCGAGCAGACGCTCGTAGCGATGGCGCAATGCGTCGAGGTGACGCTGAACCCAGGCGAATACTCGGGACAGCGATGTAGTCTCTTGAGTCGTCGCCGCGGCAGGCTCGCGCAGCAGGTACATCGCGAGTGTCGGGATGAGTGTGCGTGAGAAGAAATACGAGGCGAGCATGGCGAAGACCACCGCTTCGGCCAGAGGCACGAACAGGTACCGGGCGACGCCCGACAGCATGAACATCGGCAGAAACACGATGACGATCGCGAGCGTCGAGACCAGAGTCGGTACGGCAATCTGCCCGGAGGCGATGAGAATGGCCTCGCGCTTCGGCTTGCCCATCTCGAGGTGGTGACTGATGTTCTCGATGGCGACGGTCGCATCATCGACAAGAATTCCCACGGCGAGGGCGAGACCGCCCAGTGTCATGATGTTGATGGTCTGTCCCAGCGCGGACAGGGCGATCAGCGAGGTAGTGATGGAGAGCGGTATGGAAACGGCGATGATCAACGTGGCGCGCCAGCTCGAAAGGAACACCAGGATCATCACGGCCGTGAGAGCCGCGGCAATCAGCGCCTCGCGCACCACGCCTGATATGGCGGAGCTGACGAAAACCGATTGGTCGGAGACCGGGTGGATGGCGAGGGCCTTGGGCAAACCCGCCGCAATCTGCGGCAGCATCGCCTTGACCTGGCTGATGATGGTGAGTGTGGAGGCGGCGCCCGACTTCTCGATTTCCAGGAGGGCGGAGCGTTTGCCGTCGGTGCGCACGATGTTCGTCTGCGGCGCGAATCCGTCGCGCACGTTGGCGACGTCCCTGATATAGATCACGCCGCCGGGAGTCGCCTTCACCGGCAGATCGTTGAGGGCCTCAACGGTCTGGGTGCTGCCGTTGAGATTCACGTTGTACTCGAAGAGGCCGATCTTGGCCGTGCCGCCCGGGAGGATCAGGCTTTGCGCATTGACGGCGTTGACCACGTCCAGCGGCGAGAGCCCCTTGGCCTGAAGCTTCTGCGAATCGATGTCGACCATGACCTGGCGCACCTTGCCGCCGAACGGCAGCGGCACGGCGGCGCCCTGGACCGTCGCGAGTCGTGTGCGGATGAAGCTGTTCCCGAGATCGTAGAGCTGCTGTTCGGGCAGGGTGTTGCTCGAGAGCGCCAGCTGCAAAATGGGGACCGTGGAGGCGCTGTAGGCGAGGATGGTCGGGGGCAGCGTCCCCTGCGGCAACACCCGCAGGATGGACTGTGAGCTCGCGGAAGCTTCCGCCATTGCGCGGGTGATGTCGGCTCCCGGGTGAAAGAACACCTTGACGACCGCGACCCCGTTCATGGATTGCGATTCGACGTGCTCGATATTGTCGACATCGGAGGTCAGCGCCCGCTCGTAGGGCGATGTGATCCGATTGACCATGTCGTCCGCGGAGAACCCGTTGAAAGACCAGACGATGCTCAGTACCGGGATGTCGATATTGGGGAAAATATCGGTCGGCGTGCGCAAAACGCTCAGTGGGCCGATGATCAGGACCAATAGCGCGACCACGACGAAGGTGTACGGGCGGCGCAACGCAAGTTCGACAATCCACATAAAGGCGACCTTCTGAAGCGACAGTGGCGGCGGTGCCTGAAGGCGCACTGTAGAGGGTCGTCTCCGTCCCCCGGCTGACCGGAACCTTACAATCCGGTAATCGCGTCCGCGCGGCCCCGGGCGTATGCTTGCCCGCGGCGACGGGGCGGAGAGCGTATGCGGCTGCTGGTTGTGGAGGACGAGGCGAAAACCCGCGAGTACCTGCGTAAAGGACTCGAGGAGTCCGGCTTCACGGTCGACACCGCCAGCAACGGAGTCGATGGGTTGCATCTCGCGCTCGAGGAGCCCTATGACCTGGTCGTGCTCGACGTCATGCTGCCCCGGGTCGACGGTTGGGCGGTCGTGAAGCAGCTGCGCGAGAAGAAGGGGACTCCGGTTCTATTCCTGACGGCACGCGATCACGTGGAGGATCGCGTCCGCGGGCTCGAGCTTGGGGGCGATGACTACCTTGTCAAACCTTTCGCGTTCGTGGAGCTGCTGGCGCGGATCCGGACGCTGCTGCGTCGGGGGCCCGCGCGTGAAGTCGAGCAGATCAGCATCGGCGACCTGGAAATCGATGTCATCCGGCGGCGGGTGAAGCGCGCCGGCCGGCGCGTCGATCTGACGCCGCGGGAATTCTCGCTGCTGCAGCTGCTTGCCAATCGACGTGGCGAAGTGCTCAGCCGCACTCAGATCGCCTCCTACGTCTGGGACATGAATTTCGACAGCGATACCAATGTCGTGGAGGTGGCCATACGGCGCCTGCGCGCCAAGATCGACGACGACCATGCCGTCAAGCTCATCCATACGATCCGTGGGATGGGCTACGTTCTCGAGGTGGGGGAGCCTGGTTGATCCGGCTGTCGCTGAACGCGCGCCTCGCGCTGTTGTTCGTGTTCATCGTGACGTTCTGCCTCTCGATCGTGGGGGTCATCCTCTTCAATGCCTTGTCACGCCACATCTACGCACGGGAGGATCTGAGCATCGTCCTGGCCGCGCGACACCTGCGACGGCTCGCTCAGGAGATGGACGACATCGACGCCATACGCGAGCACCAGGCTCGACTGGTGCTCCTGGTGTTGGGAGATCCGGCCCTGGCAATGAAAGTCGAGGCTTCCGACGGCACGTCCCTGATCGACTACGACCCGCCGCATCTGCCGATACCGGCCCTCACTCCCACGCCGGAGTATCAACGGATCGTCACAGAACAGCTGCGGCACTGGATGTTCACCGACGACACTCCGGTGCGTGGTGTCGCTACAGTAGCGACGCTGCGGAACAAGGACACCGTGAAGATCAGCGTCGCCCGCTCCATGAGTGATCGCGCCTCGATGCTCGCCGACTATCGCTCGCTCATCTGGATGACGGAGGGCCTCGCCGTGCTTGCCGCGGTGGTGCTGAGTCTGCTTTTGATCCGACACGCGCTCAAGCCCCTGCAACAGATCGCCGCAAGCGCACGGGACGTCACGCCCGAGCGGTTGGATGCGCGCATCGACGTTCGGCGTGCGCCCGCCGAGCTCCACGAGCTTGCACTGTCCCTCAATGCCATGTTGCTGCGCCTGCAGCGCGGATTCGACCGCCTGTGGCAGTTCACCACCGACCTGGCGCATGACCTGCGCACGCCGATAGGCAATATGCGCGGGGCCTCCGAAGTGGCCTTGACCCGGGTCCGCTCGCCGTCCGAATACCAGGCCCTGCTCGCGTCCAATATCGAGGAATGCGATCGCGTGACGCGCATGATAGAGAGCGTGTTGTTCCTGGCCAGGGCGCAAAGCCCTCATTTCGCTCTGAAACGGGTCTCGTTCGACGCAGCGGACGAGCTGCATCGCATTGGCGAATACTTCGAAGGTCTCGCTGGCGAGGCCGGTGTTGATATCCAGATCCGCGGCGACGCCCGCGTGAGCGCGGAGCGCGATCTTTTCCGCCGTGCCGTAAGCAATCTGCTCGCAAACGCCCTGCGCTACACCCCCGCGGGTGCCGCCATCGTGCTCACCGCGGCGGCTTCTCCGGGGGGTACGTCGATCAGCGTCGAGAATCCGGGCACGGGCATTGCTCCCAGCGACCTGGATAAGGTGTTCGAGCGCTTCTACCGCGGGGACGCTTCGCGCAGCAATGCCGGGACGGGGGCTGGCCTTGGGCTCGCCATCGTCAAGACAATCATGGAGCTGCACGGCGGGCGCGCATCGGTGCGCAGCGACCCGGGCGGCCTGACGACTTTCGATCTGTATTTCCCAGGTTAAATAAGGTGACGGACTCCGGCCGTCCGCCGGTTGGCGGGGCCGGCGAGCCCCAGCCGGGCGGTGACGTGCGGAACGAAACGTGTGCGTAGCCGTTTCGTCTGCATATGAGTGCGGGTCGAACAGCAGAATGAGCAAGGCGCTTTCGAGCCATCTCCCGTGGCTCCAAACGCATCGACGGGCGAGGTCCGGCACAGGAGCGAGACTGCCGTTCCTGGCCCTGTTGATCCTGCTGTCCTGTGCCGGCTGTGCCTCCCTGCCTCCCGGTTCCAGCTACCCGAAGCACCCCTCGTTCGCCCTGGCCGAGCCGGATACCACCCGGTTCGGCCGGCAATTTGCGGATGCTGCGCGTGAGCACGAGGGGAAGTCGGCGTTTCGCCTCATCAACGTCGGCGTCGACGGGTTTCTGGCGCGCCTCGAGATGATCAACGCGGCGGAGCGCACGGTGGACCTCCAGTACTACATCTTCCGCGGCGATGAGACCGGCCGCCTCCTTAGCGACGCGCTGGTGCGTGCGGCCGACCGCGGCGTCCGTGTGCGCGTGCTGGTCGACGACGGCGAAACAGTGCCCGGGGATGAGCAATTGTTGGCCCTCAGCGGCCATGGCGCGATCGAGATCCGGGTTTTCAATCCCTGGAAGTACCGCGGGCACAACTCCTTCGCGCGCGGCGTCGAGTTCCTGCTGCGGCACAGACGGCTCGACTATCGAATGCACAACAAGCTGTTCATCGCCGACGGCTCGATAGCACTCACGGGGGGGCGCAATGTCGGCGATCAGTATTTTCAGATCGATCCCGACTCTCAGTTCGCCGACGACGACGTCCTGGTCGCCGGGCCGCTCACGCAACAGCTGTCACAGGAGTTCGACGACTACTGGAACAGCGCTCTCGCGATTCCCGCGGAGGCGCTCACGCGCCGCGGCAAGCCGGGCTCGAGCTCGGCGCATGACGGGCGCGAGGGGCGCCGCAAGGCGCGCGCGCAGAAGGTCAAAAGCGCGGGTTTCGACTATGCCGGCAAGCTTGCGAGCGGCGAGCCTCTGGCAGGAATACTCGACGGCCGGCTGCCGGTCGTCTGGGCGAACGCCCAGGTCGTGTGCGACAGCCCCGATAAGAAGCGCGACGTCGCCGCCGGGCAGGTAGGCAGTCTGATGTACAAGCCGGTGGCCGACGCCGTGGCACAGACGCGCTCGGAGTTGCTGTTGGTCACGCCGTATTTCGTGCCGTCGAAGGAGGAGTTGCAGCTGTTGGAATCACGCGGCCGGGAAGGCGCGCGCGTTCGCGTCCTGACGAACTCCCTGGAATCGGCGCCGCAACTGACCGCCCAGTCGGGGTACATGCACTATCGCGTACAGTTGTTGCGCAACGGCGTGGAGTTGCACGAGGTACGCGCGCTGCCCGGCAATGCCCGCGGCACCGGCGAGTCGGCGCGGATCGCGCGCTACGGGAACTACGCGCTGCACGGCAAGCTGTTCGTGTTCGACCGCGAAAGGCTGTATATCGGCTCGATGAATTTCGACCAGCGCTCTCTGCGGCTCAACACCGAGCTGGGCCTGCTCATCGACAGTTCCGACCTGGCGCGCCAGATGGCATCGCGTTTCGAGGCGATGGCGCAGGCCGAGAACTCCTACACGGTGGCCTTGCGTTCCGACGGCGCGCGTCAGTCGTCGCGGCTGGTGTGGCGGACGTCCGATGGAGGGGGCCACATCGAGTACACCTCCGAGCCGGCCCGCAGCGGCTGGCAGAAATTCGCAGTCAGATTCCTGTCGCTGCTGCCGCTCGACCCGGAGCTGTGAGGGCCCCGCCGGGCGAGGACCTGGCGCGACCAGCTGCGAGGAATGGGCGGCGCCATACGGGCGCGCCGCCCACGACGGGTCAAAGCCACTTGAACCCACGCGCCATCACGTACAGCAATGAGCCGGACAGCGCGAGGTATAGCCCAAGCGCCCAGATCTTCGCCGATACCAGCGAATCCTTGAGCTCACCGAACCGCTGATCGAGCTTCTCAAAGCGCTGATCGACCTTATCGAAGCGCTGGCCCACCTCTTCGCGGAATGAACCGAAGCGCTGATCGACCTTATCGAAGCGCTGATCGACCTTATCGAAGCGCTGGCCCACCTCTTCACGGAACGAA
>CAZDTG010000091.1:0-16591 GCA_964508005.1 uncultured Steroidobacteraceae bacterium | reverse complement strand
TCCAGAACACGCCGATCTTCGAAGAGAATGGCCCGGACAAGTTCAAGGGCATCGATATCATGCGCGCGGTACGCAGCTTCGATCCGTGCCTGCCTTGCGGGGTGCACATGTATCTGGGCAACGGCAAGACCATCAAGACGGTGCATGCTCCGAGCAACGGCGGCATCGGCCTCCATGGATAAGGAAAGCCACAACGGTACCTCCAACGGCGAGGGCGAACGCCTGCAGGAGATGCTCGCCAGGTTGGAGGCGCTCGGCGATCCGGCCGCTCGAACAGCGGCGCAGGAGCTCGTGCGGGTGGTGGTCGAGCTGCACGGGCGGGCCCTGTCCGATCTGCTGGGGATCGTGCAAGAGGCCGGCTCGCAGCCTGCCGACACCCTCCTCGCCCGGTTCACGGCCAACCCGGCTGTGCGCGGCATGCTGTTGCTCCACGGTCTGCATCCTGAAGATCTGGCCACCCGCGCGAGGAAGGCGGTGGAACGCCTGCGCCCGCACCTGGGCGTTCGCGGTGTGCGCGCCGATCTCATTGGCGTTGAGGATGACGTGGTGCGGCTCCGTGTCAGCGCCAGCGGTCAAAAGAACCAGCGGCCTTCGGCAATCGATTTGCAGCGTGACATCGAGAACGTCGTGTTGGAGATGACACCCGACGCAGTTGACCTGGTCATCGAAGGGCTCGCGGAGGCCGGCGGCGCGAACGAGGCTTACGTGCCGTTGTCGGCGATCGCGAGGCGCAGCAAGCCGAAGGTGGAAGTGACACCGGACGGCACCGGCTGAAAATGAGACTCGAACGATGGACGCCACCCTGCAACGACGATCGGGCAACTGGGTCGCCGCGTTGCGGGAATTCGCCGGCGAGCGAGCGGCGCCGGTGGAACGTTGCGAGCTCTGCGGTGCTCCGGTCGGTCTGGAGCACGCACACCTCATAGAACCCGATACACGGCGCCTCCTCTGTACGTGTCAGCCCTGCTCCTTGCTGTTTGCGAGTCCCGAGGCACGGCGCTATCGGCGCGTACCGCGTACTGTGGCGCGGCTGGACTTCCATCTGACCGATGCCCGGTGGGAAGGCTTTCAGATCCCCATCAATCTCGCCTTTTTCGTGCGGAGCTCGCGCACCGGCCGCGTGTTCGCGATGTATCCGGGTCCGGCGGGCGCCACTGAGTCGACACTGGATCTGGAGGCCTGGGATGACATTGCCGAGGCTAACCCGGGACTCGAGCAACTGGAGGATGACGTCGAGGCACTGCTCGTCAATCGCATGAATGGTGCACGCCACTGCTACCGTGTGCCGATCGACCGGTGCTACCACCTCGTAGGACTCATCCGCAGCCGGTGGCACGGGTCCCACGGCCGCGACGGTGCGCACGAAGCCATCGCGCACTTCTTTACCGCGCTCGACGAAGAGATCGGCGCCTAACGGCGCCAGCACTGCGATGCCGGAACTCGAATTCAACGTGGTCGGAGCCGAACCGGAGCGGCACGCTGCCGCCCCGACCCTGAGCTTCAAGCTGTCGATCCAACAGGCTGGGGAGGTGGTACCGATCCAGAGCATCTCGCTGCAGTGTCAGATCCGGATCGAGACCCACAGGCGCACCTACCAGCCGCTGGAACAGGAGCGCCTCACCGATCTGTTCGGCCAACCCGAACGCTGGAGCGAGACGCTGCGGGGTATGCTGTGGACGCATGTCCACGTCACCGTCCCGCCGTTCGAAACGGACTGTGTCGTGGAGCTGCCCGTCCCGTGCAGCTTCGATTTCAACGTGGCGGCGACCAAATATTTCGACGGCCTGCAGCGCGGCGAGGTGCCGCTCCTGCTGCTGTTCTCGGGGAGCGTTTTCCGCCGCGATGCGGACGGAGCTCTGTCGATGGAGCTCATCCCCTGGCAGAAGGAGGCCAGGTACCGCCTGCCCGTGGAAGTGTGGCGGAACATGATGGCGATCTATTACCCCAATCACAACTGGCTGTGCGTCAGCCGGGACGTGTTCGAAGCGCTCTACGAGTACAAGCGGCGTCAGGGTTACACCGGTTTCGACGAGACGCTGCTCAGCTTGTTGCCGGCCACCAGGAAGCGCGCGTCATGACTCCGGAGCACCAGGTCAGGAAGATCGTGGACGCTTTGCTCTACGAGGGCTACATCCTTTATCCGTACCGGCCTACCTCGGCCAAGAACCGGCAGCGGTGGACCTTCGGCGGTATCTATCCGAGGGTCTACAGCGTGGCGACGGGAGGCGCCGAGCCCTGGTGCATTCAGACTCAGTGCCTGCTCGAGGGCGGCAACAATACGCGGGTGGCCGTGCGTGTCCGTTTCCTCCACCCGCTGGCGCGGGATATCGGCGAGTTGCCTGAGCCACTGACTGAATGGCCGCAGACCCATGAGCCTGAATTCAGGCGCGTGCCCTCGCTCACCTTGGGTAACACACTGTTTTATAGCTGGCAGGAGGCCACAGAGCGCGAGGTGGTGCTTCCCGACTGTCACCTCGAAGACCTGCTGCGGCAAAGTGTCGGTGTGCCGTTCATTTTTCAGGGCTGGCGCGAGTCGGCGCCGCTGAGGGGTGACGACAACCGGATTAGCGGCGTGCTGGTGCGTACACAGACTACTGTGCTGGGCCGTGTCGAACTGAGCGCTGAGACGGTCGGCCCGGGAGTCCACCGCCTCACCGTGCGCATCGAAAACGACACGCAGATGGACCCATCCGGCGTGACCGATCGCGAGCACGCGAGCCTCTACTCTTTCGCTTCCACGCATACGATCCTGGGCGCTTGCGGTGGCCAGTTCGTATCGTCGATCGACCCTTCGCCGGAGCTTGCTCGCGAGTCAGCTGCGTGCGTCAACCTGGGAGCCTACCCGGTTCTCGTCGGCGCGCCCGGTACTCGCGATACTCTGCTCGCCTCGCCGATCATTCTCTATGACTATCCGCAGGTGGCCCCGGAGAGCGCCGGAGATCTCTATGACGGCACCGAGATCGACGAGATACTGTCACTGAATATCCTCGCGATGACGGATGCCGAAAAGCGCGAGATGGCCGCCGCCGATCCGCGCGCTGCAGCGCTGCTGGCGCGCACCGAAGCGCTCGGGGCGGACGACTTCATACGCCTGCACGGGACGTTTCGCGACCGACATCCTGCGGACTTTGGTCAGGAAAATTTCGCGGATGCTGCTCCCCTCGGTCCGCACCTCGCCTATGACCGCAATGGGGGATCTCCCCTCAAGGTGGGCGCACGCGTGCGTCTGCACCCCAGAAGGGGCGGCGACGTCATGGACCTGGTGCTCGATGGCAAGACAGCGGTGATCGAGTCCATCGAACGCGACCTCGAGGATCGGCTGCACGTGGCCGTCGCCCTCGACGACGACCCGGGCCGCGAATGGGGTCTGCAGCGGATGCCTGGGCATCGCTTTTTCTTCTCGCCCGACGAGATCGAGTCCGTGGAGTCGGCGCGGAGCCGGGAGAATCCCTCGTGAGCCGCACACTGGTCGCCGGGATCGGCAACATTTTCATGGGTGACGATGGCTTCGGCTGCGAGGTCGCTCAGCGCCTGGGCCGTTGCAAGGTGCCTGAGGGCGTCGATGTTGTGGACTTCGGCATCCGCGCCGTGGACCTGAGCTATACGCTCAGCGACGGTTATGACTTCGTGATTCTGATCGACACCGTCAAGCGTGGAGGTGCACCGGGGACGGTCTATGTCATCCAGCCGGATCTCTATCACTCGGGCTCGGACCTGGAAACGGACCCGGGCGAGCCGCTCATGGCC
This sequence comes from uncultured Steroidobacteraceae bacterium, assembly GCA_964508005.1. Classification (GTDB taxonomy): domain Bacteria; phylum Pseudomonadota; class Gammaproteobacteria; order Steroidobacterales; family Steroidobacteraceae; genus 13-2-20CM-66-19. The sequence continues at coordinate 12,844 of CAZDTG010000091.1, read as the reverse complement.
GCGCATGACCTGGATCTGGCCGGCATCCTGCGTTTCGTGGCCTCGCTCGGCGAGCGCGGTCCACGCGTGGTGCTGGTCGGGTGTGAGCCTGAATGTCTGGGTGGAGAGTACGGGCACATCGGCCTCAGCGCCGCCGTGTCAGGTGCCGTCGATGGCGCCGTGGCGGAAATTCAAACATTGCTCGGAGAGTTGGCGCGCCGGCGCGGTGCTCGGGGCATGGAGAATCAAGTCAGCTCGGAAAGTGGCGCAGCCATGCAGCTGCAGGAGAGGTCAAGATGAACGGTTGGGGAGTTTTTGGAGTGGTGGTGCTGGCGATCATCGTGCTCGGCGTCCTGGTGAATGCGCGTGACCTTGCGCGCTATTTCAAGATCCGATCGATGTAGGTCCGTTGAACGGCGCGCGCGGGCTGTCTCTCGCTGACGGCGGGCCGCCCGCGAGTTTCCGATGACGATGGCGACCCATTGGGCTGAAGAGTTGTCGGGGCCTGGCGAGGCCATCCGCGTGCGTGGGCTCGTGCAGGGCGTCGGGTTCCGGCCGACTGTGTGGCGGCTGGCTCGTGATTGCGGCCTCGCCGGAGACGTCCGCAACGACGCTGAAGGAGTCCTCATTCAAGTCTGGGGTGACCTCGAAGCCCGGCGCCGATTCATCTGGAGACTAGGCCGGGAAGCCCCACCACTGTCGCGGATCGATGCGTTGGAGCGCGCGCCACTGCCAGGCGGGGCGCCGGGCGAGCAATTCCGCATCATCGGGAGTCAGACAGGAGCTGTGCGTACGGGGGTGGTGCCTGACGCCGCTACGTGCGGCGATTGTCTCCACGAGGTCCTGGACACGTCTGACCGACGCAGCGGCTATGCGTTTACCAACTGCACGCACTGCGGACCTCGGCTGAGCATCGTGCGGCGGATTCCCTACGACCGCGGAAATACCAGCATGTCGAAGTTCGACATGTGCCCTGCGTGTCGGAGCGAGTACGACAATCCCGCCGACCGACGCTTTCATGCACAACCGAACGCCTGCCAGGACTGCGGGCCACGCTTGTGGCTCGAGCGCGCGCCGGGGGTGCGAGTCAGCATCGACGGCGATCCGATCGAAGTGACGCGTCACCTGCTGCAGAGTGGGTATATCGTGGCCCTGAAGGGAATTGGAGGGTTTCACCTCGCATGCGATGCAACCAACCCGCAGACGGTCGCCCAGTTGCGCGCTCGCAAGCAGCGCTGGGATAAGCCCTTCGCGCTCATGGCGCGCGACGAAGACGTGGTGCGACGCTACTGTCATTTGACCCAACCGGAAGCGGCGCTGCTGCGCAGCTCGGCCGCGCCTATCGTTCTCTTGTCCGCGTCCGGGCGTGAGCGCCTCGCAGAAGCTGTGGCGCCTGGACAGCGCTGCTTGGGCTTCATGCTTCCGTATTCGCCACTCCACCACCTGATCATGGCCGGCTTGGACGCGCCCATCGTGCTGACCAGCGGCAACCGCTCCGAGGAGCCGCAATGCATCGGGAACGATGACAGCCGGGAGCGGTTGGCGGGGATCGCAGATGTGTTCCTGCTGCACGATCGGGACATTGTCAATCGCGTTGACGATTCGGTGATCCGCTTGATCGCCGGCGCCCCCGCCGTTGTGCGACGCGCCCGGGGCTACGCCCCCACTTCTTTGCGGCTGCCCCGCGGATTCGGCGCGGCACCGCCTGTACTGGGATGTGGTGGTGAGCTGAAAAATACGTTCTGCCTGCTGAAGGATGGCAGCGCGATCCTGTCACAGCACCTGGGGGATCTGGAGAACGCCGCGGCCAACGCCGCATACCGGGAGACGCTCGATCTCTATCTGGAACTGTTCGGCCATCAGCCGCGAGTCGTGGCGATCGACGCCCACCCCGAGTACCTGCCGAGCAAGTTTGGACGGGAGCGTGCCGCGGGAGGCGGCGGTTGCCGGTTGGTGACCGTTCAGCACCATCATGCCCATCTTGCCGCATGTCTGGCCGAGAACGGTGTTGCTCTCGATACGGACCAGGTCGTGGGGCTGGCGCTCGATGGGATCGGCTACGGTGACGACGGGACGCTCTGGGGTGGGGAGTTTCTGCTCGTCGACTACCGCGGTTACCGACGGCTGGGGGCGTTAGCTTCCGTGCCCATGCCCGGTGGGACGCGGGCCATTCGCGAACCGTGGCGTATGGCCTACGCCCACCTGACCCGATCTTGTGAGTGGTCGCGTGTCGAAAGCGAGTACGGGGATCTGCCATTCTTCCGTGCGTTGACAGACAAGCCGCTGCGGACTTTGAGCGGAATGATGGCATCCGGCTTCAACAGTCCGATGACGAGCTCCTGCGGGCGTCTGTTCGATGCGGTGGCTGCCGTGGTCGGTTTGCGCCAGACGGTCAGCTACGAGGCTCAGGCGGCGATCGAGTTGGAAGCGGCGGTTGACGCGGACGCTTTGTCGGACGAGGGATATCCGTTCGCATTGACGATCGGGGATGCGCTGCCGCGCGTGGATGCGCGACCCATGTGGGAGGCGTTGCTGCAGGACCTGCATGCCGGTTCTCCGATCGGGTCGGTCGCGGCACGTTTCCACACGGGGCTCGCGGCCGCGCTGGTGCGGATGCTCGATCATCTTGCGACACGTCTTAGGGGCGCGTGGACCGGACGTATCGCTCTGTCGGGTGGGGTTTTTCAGAACGCGATCCTGAGTGAAGCGCTCATCCAGCGGCTCGAGGCCAAAGGTCTGGAGGTGCTGCGGCACTCGCAGGTCCCGGCCAACGACGGCGGCTTGAGTTTGGGTCAGGCGGCCATCGCTGCGGCTCGCGCCGTAGAGTCAGGACTCTGAGGACAGGCAACTATGTGTGTTGGCATACCCGGGCAGATCGTGCAGATCGTGGATGCCGCGACGGACACGGCCCTCGTGGAGATCTGTGGCGTTCGGCGCGCCGTGAACATCTCCTGTCTGGTTGGCGAGGGGCTCAGTCACGCCGACTGCGTGGGCGAATGGGTACTGGTGCACGTGGGCTTCGCGATGAGTCGCGTGGACGAGGAAGAAGCGATCAAGACTCTGGAGCTCCTGCAGGAGCTCGGAGAGATGGACCAGGAGAGGGAAGCCCTCGAACAGGCAGCCCTTCAAGAGGCGGGGGTGTGAGTATGGCCGGGCACTCCGGTTACTTACGAGAGCTCTATCCGTTTCTGCACGGGGACAAGCAGGATGTGCACGCCGTGGACGCGGCCCTGCTCGATTCCATACAGCAAAAGGCTGCACATAGTATCGAGGTGAAGCGCCAGTTCTTCGCGGCAAACGGCCCCGCAGTCGTAGCTGCCGCCCGTGCCATCGCGTCTGTTTATCAACGCGGCGGGCGCATGCTCGCCATCGGTAATGGCGGATCGAGTTGTGATGCCGCCCACTTCGCCGTGGAATTTCTGCACCCGATCACGGCGGGCCGCCCTGCCCTCGCGGCGATCAACCTGGTAGCCGATGATGCAATGCTGACCGCAGTGGGCAACGACGTTGGGTTCGAGCATATCTTCGCGCGGCAAGTCATCGCGCTGGGACGAAGCGGCGACGGTCTCATAGGCTTCTCCACCAGCGGCAACTCACCGAACCTGCTGATGGCATTCGCCAGGGCCCGGGAAATGAAGTTGACGACCATCGGCATGGCCGGCGGCGATGGCGGTGAAATGAGCAGATCACCGGATATCGATCATTGCCTCGTCGTCGCAACCGACAGCATCCACCGTGTTCAGGAAGTTCATGTGGCTACGTACCACATCCTCTGGGACCTCGTGCACACGCTGCTTGCTGACGAGCGCGGCGGGCTCGGGCTGCAGGAGCCGTCATGAAGTTCGTGGATGAATTCCGGGATCCCGCCAAAGCCCGGGTCCTGGTCAGCAGGATCGAGGAGCTGGTGCCGCGGATTCCGATCTGTCAGAAGCGGCCGCTGCAGTTGATGGAAGTCTGTGGAGGGCACACCCACTCCATCTTCAAGTATGGCATCGAGCAGATGCTGCCGAAAGCCATCGAGCTCGTCCACGGCCCAGGCTGTCCCGTCTGCGTACTTCCCATCGGGCGGGTGGATGACTGCGTCGCCCTCGCCGAGCACCCGAACGTGATCTTCACCACTTTCGGGGATGCCATGCGCGTGCCGGGCTCGAGGAAGAGCCTCCTGCAAGCGAAGGCGGACGGCGCTGATATCCGCATGGTCTACTCGCCCATGGACGCCCTAAAAATGGCCCGCGACAACCCGCACCGTGAGGTGGTGTTCTTTGCCCTCGGGTTCGAGACCACGATGCCCTCCACCGCCTTCACCATCCTACGGGCGGAAGCCGAGCGCATCGACAACTTCTGCGTTTTCTGCAACCACATCACGATCATCCCGACGATCAAGGCCATCCTCGATTCGCCGGAGCTCACACTCGACGGTTTTCTGGGCCCGGGCCACGTGAGTATGGTGATCGGCACCGGGCCGTACGAGTTCATCGCCAGGCATTACAGGAAACCGCTGGTGGTCTCGGGATTCGAGCCGCTCGATATCCTCCAGTCCGTGTGGATGGTCTTGAAGCAGCTCGCCGAGGGTCGCTGTGAGGTCGAGAACCAATACCAGCGTGTGGTCGCCGACGCCGGCAACAACGCAGCTCTCGAGGCTGTCCACAAGGTTTTCCAGTTGCGGGAGTTTTTCGAGTGGCGCGGCCTGGGGTCCATCGACCACTCCGGCGTCCGGCTGCGTCCGGCCTATGCCCGCTTCGATGCGGAACGCAAATACTCGGTACCTAACCTCAAGATCGCCGACCCGAAAGCGTGTCAGTGCGGCGAGGTGCTCAAGGGCGTCATCAAACCCTGGCAATGCAAGGTTTTTGGTACCGCCTGCACTCCGGAGACACCGCTAGGTTCGCTGATGGTGTCCTCCGAGGGCGCGTGCGCTGCGGTGTACAACTACGGGCGCATCGATCTTGACGAGGTCCTGAAGAGTCGCGCGGCTGCGCGTGAAGCGACGAAGGCCAGGCGGGCGTGAGCGCGATCCTACACAAACCGGAACCGCGCATACGCCAGCGCAGCGGGAAGGTGCACGGCACCACGGTCACACTCGCACACGGCGGGGGTGGCAAAGCGATGCGCGACCTCATCGACGATGTGTTCGTCGCCGCATTTGCGAATCCGGTTCTGGCGCCGCTGGAGGATCAGGCTCGCTTCGCTCTTTCCGAACTTGCGCGCGGCGGCGATCGCCTGGCTTTCACCACCGATTCGTACGTGGTCGATCCGCTGTTCTTTCCCGGGGGGGATATAGGGGAGCTCGCGGTCAACGGCACGGTCAACGACCTGGCCGTGAGCGGGGCACGGCCGCTGTATCTTTCGTGCGCCGTGATCCTCGAGGAGGGTTTCCCGCTTGACGATCTGCGGCGGATCGCGGTCTCCATGCAAAAAGCCGCCGCGGCCGCGGGCGTGCTGATCGTAACGGGCGATACAAAGGTGGTGCAGTGTCACGCTGCAGACAAGTTGTTCGTGAACACGAGCGGCATCGGTGTGATTCCGGTCGGCGTTGACATCGCTGCGGAACGCGCTCGGCCCGGCGACAAGGTTCTGGTCAATGGCTATGTCGGCGATCATGGCGTGGCCATTCTCGCTGCCCGGGAGGAGCTTGCGCTCGATGTGCCGCTCAGAAGCGACACACAGCCGCTCAACGGCATGATCGAATCACTGCTGAGGGCCTGCCCCGACGTGCACTGCCTTCGGGATGCGACGCGCGGGGGGATCGCCACCGTACTGAATGAGTTTGCGCAGAGCGCGGATGTCTGCGTGAATCTCGACGAGCCGGCGATTCCGGTGCGGGAAGCGGTCAAGGGGGTATCGGAGATACTCGGGCTGGATCCGCTGTATTTCGCCAATGAGGGCAAGCTCGTCGCGCTGGTTCCGGCCGCGCGGGCGGACGCGGCGCTTGCGGCGATGCGTGCACATCCCGCTGGCGTCGACGCAGCGATCATCGGCGAGATCAGCGACGGTCCCAGGGGGACCGTAATCATGCACACGGTCTTCGGCGGGGAGCGCATCGTGGATATGTTGGTCGGTGAGCAATTGCCGCGGATCTGTTGAGCGGTATGCACAGGAGAGAGCCGCTATGCATGAACTCTCGGTCGCACAGAGCATCGTGGACGGTTGCAGCGAACGCGCGGGCGCCGTGCGGGTCCTGCGAGTGACGGTGGAAGTCGGCACGTTGTCCTGTGTGATGCCTGAGGCTCTGCGTTCGTGTTATGAGATTGCGGCTCAGGCGACGACCTTGGAGGGTTCTGAGCTCGAGATCATCCGCATTCCCGCGCGCAGCCGTTGCCGGGATTGCGGCGTGGATTTGGATGTATATGATTTGCTGGCTGGGTGCTCTTGCGGCTCGCTGAATCTGACGCGCCCGGAGGGTGGTGACGCGCTGCGGATCAGGTCGATGGAGATTTCGGAAGACGTCGCGGAGGTATCCTGATGTGTGCCACGTGCGGTTGTTCTGAGGGCGCCAGGGTCACGGTCAGCGACCCGGCCACCGGGCGTGTGATGGGCATCGGCGCTCATGGACATGATGCTCATGGGGGGCACGACCACGAGCACGGTCATGCTCATGAGCATGGCGTGCGGCATGAGCACGACGGTGGCCACGACCATGATGCTGGTGAGCGGCATCATGATGAGCACGATCACACTCATCAGCATGGTGCGCGCCATGAGCATGACGCTGGCCACGACCATGATGTTGGTGAGGGCGATAGTCATGGGCACGAGCACACTCATCATCACGATGCGCCGCATGCACACGACGCAGATCACAAGCATGGTGTTGACGATCATGGCCACCCGGATGGCCTCGTGCACGTGCAGGGCCGCACTCGTGGAACCACGGTTACTGTGCTGGAGGACGTCCTGGCGAAGAACAACCGGCTGGCGGAGCGCAACCGGGGCTGGCTGGAGGGTCGCAGTATCCTGGCCTTGAACCTCGTGAGCTCGCCCGGTGCGGGCAAAACCACCCTGCTGGAGCGGACGATCCGTGACTTGAAGAGCACGATCTCCATCAGCGTTGTCGAGGGTGACCAGGAGACCATGCTCGATGCAGAGCGCATCCGCGCCACGGGCTGCAAGTCGGTGCAGGTCAACACGGGCACCGGCTGTCATCTGGAATCGCAGATGCTCGCGCGTGCGCTCAGGGAACTTGATCCGCCCATGCGCTCGCTGGTGATGATTGAAAATGTCGGAAATCTCGTCTGCCCGGCGCTGTTCGATCTTGGCGAGCACGCCAAAGTGGTGATCTTTTCGGTCGCGGAAGGCGCCGACAAGCCGCTCAAGTACCCGCACATGTTCCGCGCCTCGAGCTTGATGATTCTGAACAAGATGGACTTGCTGCCGCATGTGGACTTCGACGTCAGCGCATGCATCGCACACGCCCGGCGCGTCAATGCCGACATCGAAGTGCTGCAGGTGTCCGCGACCAGAGGCGATGGCCTTGAAGGCTGGTATGCATGGCTGCGAGCGCGACTCGCCGTCTGCCGTGTGGAGGCAGCGCTGTGAGCTCGATCCTGCTGTTGGGCTTTCTGCTGGGTATGCGGCACGCTCTGGAGGCTGACCACATCGCGGCGGTTGCTACTCTCGCCACGCGCACACGATCGACACGTCAAGCGGTTCTGCAAGGCGCGGTGTGGGGATTGGGGCATACCATCACGCTGTTTCTTGCGTGCTCGGTGGCGTTGTTCCTGAAGACAGTGGTGCCGGAACGGCTGGCGAGCGGCCTGGAAGGTGCGGTCGGTGCGATGTTGATCGTGCTTGGGGTGGATCTGTTGCGGCGCATGTGGCGTGACCGCGTTCATTTTCACGTTCATCGCCATGGCGACGGCACGGTGCATGTGCACGCGCACTCACACGCTGGCGGCGTCGGCGGTTCCCCGGCCTTACATCCGGAGAGTGCGCATGAGCACGTGCATGCGCATGCGCATGCGCGTCAGTTCCCTGCGAGAGCCTTATACGTCGGGCTGATGCACGGGCTCGCGGGGTCAGCAGCGCTCATCCTGCTCACGCTCACGACCATAGCCTCACCTGTCACAGGGCTGATCTATGTAGGGCTGTTCGGGATTGGCTCCATTGGCGGCATGGCTTTGCTGTCGGCCGTCATCAGCGTTCCGCTGCGGGGCGCGCGGCGCTTTGTGTGGCTTTATGCCGGCGCGCAAGCGACGGTTGGTGTCGCTACGATCGTCATCGGCAGCTCCCTGGTGTACGAGCACGCAAACTTCCTTGCTGCTTGAGTCAGGGCCGCATGTCGGGACGCCGCGGCGCTACTCGACCGACTCAGGAGATGAAAATGGCAACTCACGAAGGCGGCTGTCTGTGTGCAAAAGTGCGGTTCCGGGTCACGGCAGAGCCACATGATAGTGGCTACTGCCACTGCAGGATGTGCCAGCGTAACTCGGGAGCGCCCGTAGTTGCGTGGGTGACTTTTGCTGCGCCGAGCTTCTCTTGGACAGCGGGCAGCCCCAGTACCTATGCTTCCTCTGCCCATGCAAGGCGCGAGTTCTGCGCCGCCTGCGGCAGCTATCTGGTGTCTCGGAGCGACGCTTTTGCCGAGGAGGTCAATATCAACACGGCCTCGTTCGATGATCCTGCCGCTTTCCCGCCGAGAATGCATATCTTTGCGGAGAGCCGGATTCCCTGGTTCCACATCGACGACGATTTGCCGAACTATCATGGATATGGGCCCTTCCAGCGCGCGCCCATGCCGGCGATTAACAGTGGCCCGGTTTGATTCGGACCAGTGGACCCGACGGCGAGCGTACACGGGAGTGACGCGTCGTCATGTCAACGACCGCCCACATTGGCGGGCAGGCGCATTGTCATAACCGGAGCGGGCCGCGGACTGGGCCGTGCGTCAGCGATTGCTTGGCGGATGTCGGCGCCAATCTGGTGCTTCTCGGCCAGAGTAATCGCCGCTGCTGGTGCCTATTTGCGCCGGGGTTCCCGTTGTGCCTCGGAAAGGACCCAGCGCCGAAAGGCAACAAGATCCGGTTCCTCTGCACGCGACTTTGCGCACACTACGTAGTAGCCAAAATCTGTCACCAGAGACAGCTCAAATGGCCGAATCAGACGCCCGGCGACGAGGTGCTCGAGCGCCAGCGCCTTGCTTCCGAGAGCAACACCTTGCCCACTGACAGCCGCTTGGATGACAAGGGCGCCGTCTGAGAATCGCAGCCCTTTACCGACGTTGACACCCGTGGTGACGCCGGCGGCACGCAACCAGTCGGACCAGCCAGGCCAGTGGCCCGTCTCCGGAGTCCACTCCGTGTGAATCAGGGGGTGACTTCGCAGATCAGTCGGCTTTGTCAGCGGGCGTCGCCCTTTGAGCATGCGCGGGCTGTACACGGGAAATATCTCGTCATAGAACAATCGCTCCGAAACCAGCCCCGGATAGCTGCCCGACCCGTAGCGAATCCCGAGGTCGACCCGCGAGTGCTCCAAGTCAACCAACTCTTCGGAAGGATGCAGCAGGACATCGATGTCGGGGTACTGTTCCCGGAACCGATAAAGACGCGGCACCAGCCACTCAGCAGAGAGTGACGGTACGGCGCTTACGGTCAGAACGCGGTGTCCGCCAGAGGTCATCGCCTCGACCGCAGACGACAGTTGGTCGAAGCCATTGCGCAGGTGCTCAAGCCCAGCCGCCCCGTCCGGCGTCAGGCTGTAACCCCTGCTATGGCGCCGCAGCAGCTTGCGACCCAGGTGGTCCTCCAGCGCCCTGACTTGCTGAATCACGGCAGCCGCCGTCACGTGCAGTTCTTCGGCCGCTGCACGGAAGGTCTCGTGCCGAGCGACAACCTCGAAGGCACGCAGTGAATTCAGCGGCGGCAACCGTCGAGGCATCGTGAAGTGGAGAAAGATTTTCTGAGGTCTTGTCGAAGAAACAATGATTCACAGTTCGCCGGCGAAAAGTCTACCATTTATCAGCGCTGGAGCCACGACAACCTACTGCGGACCCAAGAGCTGTGTGCGAGTCATTGGATTCATTCGACGTGCCTGCGAGTAGTTTCGAGAACGGAATGTCAGGTATTCCGGCTGTTGCGCCGAGAACACCGGACAGATCATGGGTCGCGGTACTTGTGTTGATTGCTTTGTTCCTGGTACCGCTGGCAGTGACCCTGGTTGCGGACTACAGGGTCAGCCGAAGCAACCAGCCAGGCGACGAAGAACTGACGGCAAATTTCCGCTCTCATGAGGCGAAATTCGACGAGCTCGTAGAGATGCTCGACTGGGATCGCCGAAGTCTGGCCCTTGGAGGAGGAGAGTCCATTGATTTGGCCGGGTTGTCGGCAGTCCTCGCCAGCGCTGCGCGCACGGACGCGTACAAGGATCTTCTACGGCAGATCTCCGTCGCAGACCTGCGCTACTTCCCTGGCTGTGGGAAGCTAGTCCTGCTGCCTGCCGCCGGGCAGACAGATATCGAGGAATCCTCAAAGTCATACGTGCGCATGATGAGCGGTTGCCTGCAACCGGTTATCGCGCACCACGGTCTCTACTGGCGGGGGCCCGGAGTGTACTTCCTGGCTGGAGACCGGCGCGTCAAGGGATCTTGGTTCATCCATTACGACACGATGATCGCGCTGGGATTTTCGCCGTATTGACGTTGGCGCGGCAGGCGTCTGGTCTCCTCCACAGGGCTGCGGCGAGCGGCTGCCCGTTACGGTGTGAATACGGAGATCTGGCGTCAACTTGGCCGCGGGTCCACGAGGATGCGGCGGATAACATAAGCAAAATCAACGAATTGCGTTCGGCTGTCCCTCAGAGCAAGCTCCAGCGGCCTGACCTCTGCCGGCAACCGCCCGGCCGCCCATTACGGGCCGGGAGAGAATTCGTTCGCATTCCACTGTCGGATCGGGAGTCGCCCGCGCGTCATAGGTGCAGAGACTGCGCCAATGAGGAGAGCACCGATGACCGCCGCCGCGGCCACAGCCGTATCGAGCTCGAGCGACGAGATCTTTTCGAGGGGCGCAAGTGCCGCCGATGAGAAGTCGTCGATCGGGACCAAGGGCTGGATGGCGCGAGCGGTTGCGCAGCTGAAGGAGCTCGCGCCTTATGCGGTCCTGGAGCTCGTGTTGCCGGGAGGCTCGCTGATCGCGATTCTTCTGTGGCTCTATCGGCGAGCTCAGAGCACGCCGATGTTGGGCTGTCGACGCGCTGTCATCTGTTCGTACACAGCCGCCACGAACGACCGATTCGGAGCCGGCGTGTCTTGCGGAGAGTGTTCTCTGCCGCAAGGGCACACGGGAGCGGAGTTGACAGGGAACACGTGGGCCGCGATACTTCACCACATGGTGAAGTATCAGGAACACCAGCTCGATCGGACTTTTGCGGCTCTGGTAGACCAGACCCGCCGGGCGATCCTCGCCCGCCTCGAACGCGAAGACAGCGCGTCCGTGAGCGACCTCGCGAAGCCATTCGCGATCAAGCTGCCGGCCGTCATGAAGCACCTCGACGTTCTCGCCGATGCAGGTCTCATCACGAGATCGAAGGTGGGGCGTACCGTAACGGTGCGCCTCCGGCCTGAACCCATGAGACAAGCAGTCTCGTGGCTGCAGAGGTATGAGCGCTTTTGGTCGAAGAGCCTCGACAGGCTCGCCGCCTACGCCGAAAGCAAGGAAGCAGAGGCGAGGAAAAAAGAGCGATGACCAGTGTCACCCTCGTGCGGCGAATCCGAGCGCGGCCGTCCATTGTCTTCGAGGCACTGACGACTGCAGAGGGCATCGCTCATTGGTGGGGACCGGACGCCGGTCCGGTGCTTCTCGCCGAGACGGATGTGCGGGTTGGGGGCCGTTTTCGGGTGCGGTTCCGGATGCTCGACGGCAGAGAGCATGAGAGCACCGGAGAGTATCTCGAGGTCGCCGAACCCAAACGCCTCGTCATGAGCTGGCAATGGACCACCGGGGGCGAGCCCGATGAGGCCGGCCAGGTGTCCCGCATCGAGATCGACCTCAAACCCGTCGATTCCGGGACCGAGATCACCTTCATCCACGCGCGCCTCAAGACGGAGGTCTCGCGCAGGAGCCACGAAAAGGGCTGGGCACCCGCGCTGGACAAACTCATGCGCCACTTCGACGTAGCACGCAATTCCATCGAGGAGCATACAAAGTGATCACCATATCCGCGTTCAAATGGGTTCCGGAGTTTGCCCAGGGCCAGGTCCGCGACCTGCGCGCGCGCTGGGCTCTGGAGGAAGCCGGTCTGCCGTACAAGACGCGCCTGCTCGAGCAGGGAGATCAGGACAAACCGGAGTACCGCGCTCTGCAGCCTTTCGGTCAAGTGCCGATCCTCGAGGAGGACGGCCAGGTTCTGTTCGAGTCAGGAGCCATCGTGCTGCACATAGGCGAGCGGTGCGAGACGCTCCTCCCGAAAGAAGCCGGAGCGCGCGCACGGGCGACGCAATGGCTCGTGGCGGCGCTCAATTCGATCGAGCCCTTCCTGATGAACATCGCGCTGATCGATCTCTTCTACGTGAACGAGGAATGGGCGAAACTGCGCCGCCCGGGCGCGGTGGCGTTCGCTCAAAGGCGCTTGTCCGCACTCTCCAAGTGCCTGGGCAACAAGCCCTTCCTCGATGGCGACCGCTTTACGGCCGGCGATCTGATGATGTCGACGGTGCTGCGAATCCTCAAACACACTGACATCGTTTCCAGTGACAGGTGTCTTGCGGCCTATGTCGAACGCTGCACCGCGCGGCCTGCGTTCAAGCGGGCTATAGAGGCCCAGATTGGGGATTTCAGGAAGGCTGCTTGATAGGTCGAGGGTCGGGTGGTCGACTGCCTCACGCGCTCGGGTGAAGCAGCACACGGCCTTCGCGGCCAAGAACCGCCCCGAGGTC
>CAZDTG010000090.1:10518-16679 GCA_964508005.1 uncultured Steroidobacteraceae bacterium | reverse complement strand
CGCCGATATCGATCTGTCCGCTCTGCGCAGCTTCTGCGCGCTCATGGACGAGCGCAGCGTGTCCCGCGCCGCCTCGCGCCTGGGTGTCCGCCAGTCGAGCATGAGCCGCCGGCTGGCGCATCTGCGCGCCTACTTCGCGGACCCGCTGTTGGTATGGGCAGGCGGCAGCATGGTGCCGACGCCGCGCGCCCTGTCGCTCAAAAGCGAGATTCATCACGTGGTCGAGACCATGGAACGGCTCTCGACCAGCGCGCAGTCCTTCGATCCGGTTTCGACCGAATGCACCGTGGTGCTGGCGGCGACCGGGTACATGGAGCATGTGTTTCTGGGCGATGTCATGAAAACCGTCGCCGCCCGCGCCGCACGCATGGAAGTCAGGATCCGCCTGCCGGACCGGCTCGGTGACGTCAGCGCCATGGGCCGCGGGGAGATCGATTTTCTGGTCGGCTGGATGACGACACCGGCACCCACCCTGCGCTCCCGCCTGCTGTTCAGGGACAAGCTCGTCTGCATCGCGCGCCGCGCGCATCCGCGATTGCGCGAAGATGACAGTCTGACGTACGAAAAATATGTCGAGCTCCCTCACGTTCAGTATGACATCCCGGGCAAGACCACCACGGAGCGGCTGCTGCAGGAGCGCCTCTCACGGGACGGCCATCAACAGAACATCAGGTACCACGTCCAGAATCCGCTGACCGTCGCGCATATCGTTGCGGATTCGGACCTGATCGCCACCGTGCCCGGGCGGTTCGCGAATCGCTGTCTGGAGCAATACCCGCTGCAGATTTTCGATCTGCCGTTCAGCCTGCCGGCCATGCAGAATCGCGTCTACTGGCACGAGTGCATGCATTCCGACGAGCACAACCGCTGGTTCCGCGGCCTGCTGGCGGAGAGCGCGAAGGCGAATTGATCCTTCGGCCTACCAGGGTCAAGGGGAGGGAGGAAGCACCGCGACATCCGGCACGAGCCGCCTCACCGCGCCGCTCATCGTGACTACTGACAGCGCGGCTCCCAGCGATATCAGCCCCGCGATCACAAACAGGGACTGCGTCGACAGGCCGGCCGCAATGAGGACTCCGCCGAGAGCCGGGCCGACCACCGCTCCGAGCCTGCCGAAGCCGAGGGACCAGCCCACGCCCGTGGAGCGCAGCGCGGTGTCATAGAAGCTCGCGGCCAGGCCTATGGCGCACATCTGCGCTCCAACCGTACACGTTCCGGCCGCGAAGGCGGTCAGCAGCAGGCCGGTTCCGGAGTGGCCGGCGTAGCCGAGCAGCGCGATGCCCACGCTTCCGAGGCCATACCCGAGGGCGATCGGCTTGATGGCGCCATAGCGGCTGCACAGCTTGCCGATGACATAACAGCCGATGATTCCGCCGATATTCAAGGCCGAGACCGCAAGGACCGATCTCTTGATGTCGATGCCGGCCGTGTGCGCCACCAGCGGGAGCCAGCTCACCAGGAAGACGGTGAGCAGCAGGCTGAGAAACAGTGTGACCCAGAGTAAGACAGTACCCAGCGCGCGTCCCTGGGCGAACAGGCCCGCGACCGGGGAGTGCCGCCCATCAGCCGCCCGTCCGAGCCGGCCATTCCAACGGCCCGACCAGCCCATTCTCGCCAGAATCCTCTCAACCCGCTCACGCTCACCTCTTGCGGCCAGGAAGTGGGCGGATTCCGGAACCCACCATGCAAACAGCGGAAGCAGTGCCAGCGGAATGATGCTGCCGACGTAAAAGACGCTCGGCCAGCCGAAACGCGGGAGCATCTGCGCCGAGACGATGCCGGCGAGGACCGAGCCGAGCGGAAAGCCGCAATACATGAGCGCGGTGACATTCGTTCGCGAGGCTTTGGGCAGATATTCGGACGTTACCGCGATGAGCCCCGGCAGCGCGCCTCCCATTCCCAAGCCCGCGACGAACCGCACCGCGACCAGGGTACGCACGGATGTCGTCAGTGGAGTGAGCAGAGAGACGCCGGCAAACAGCAGAATCGCCCCTATCAAAACCCGTTTGCGGCCGAACCGATCCGCGGCGGTGCCGAGCGCGAGAACGCCGATGAGGCCGCCGAACAGGCCCGTGGCAAAGACCATTCCGAACGCGGCGGGCGCAACGTGCCAGCTGGCGGCCATCGCCGGTGCGACCATCCCGATGACCTGGGTGTCGAATCCGTCGATCATCACCATGATGGCACAAAGCGCAATCACCACGCGTTGGAAGTTTCCCGGGCGGCTCGAGTCGATGAGGGTGTCGAGATCCAGCTGCGTCGCCATGGTCAGTCTTGCAGGCCGCTCAGAACTTCACTCCGAGAGTGATTCCGTAAGTGCGGGGTGCCGCATAGGCGGCCGAAACAGCCGTAGGCGCCGGATTGACGGCGGTCGCGTAAATGACATTGGTCAGGTTCTTCCCCCACACCGTGATGCTGTAGCCGCTGCGGGCCCAGCCGACGGAGCCGCTGAGGAGACCGTACGCCGACTGCTTGAGCTCGTTGTTCGGCTGGTAGTAGTAGCCGGAGTTCGCCGCTTCGTTCACATTGAAGTGCAGCTCCCCTGCCATCATCGCCACGCGGTAGTCGACATTGACGGTGCCCGAGGCGGCCGGGGTCTGCGGCAGCTGCTTGCCATTGGCGGAGAGGCTGCAGACAGTGGGGTAGGGGTGCGCGCAACTGAAGAAGAAGTCTGCGTTGGGAAAATCGGTGAATCGGTCGTGCTCGAGCTCGAGACCGGCCGAAAAGGTCAGGCCTTGCGTCACTCTCACGGTCGCGTCCACATCGACTCCGTAGAGTCTGGCCTTGCCCCCGTTGTAGACCTGCGGGGAGCCGTTCACGAAACGGGAGACCTGGATGTTCTGGTAATTATAGTAGAAGAAAGCGGTGTTGAGCGTGATGCGCCGCTCGAGGAACTGCGTCTTCAGGCCGGTCTCATAGGCGTCGAGCTTCTCCGGTGCATACGGGGCGATGGCCGGTGCCGTGACATTGTATCCGCCGCTCTTGAATCCGCGGTTATACGAGACATAGCCGTTCACGTCGTCAGTGAAGTGGTGGTCCAGGGCGAGGCGCCAGGTCGGTGTGTTCGTCCTGAAATTCGTATCGACGTTGGCCAGCGGTATCGGGATCACGCCCCTGAGATAGGCCGTTTGCACACCGATGAGCCCCCGCTTCTCGCCCGTATAGCGCAGGCCCAGGGTCAAGTCGGTGTGGGCGGTGAGTTTCTGGGTCGCCTGTCCGAAGAGGGCCACGGAGTTGGTCGTCTGTACGGTCTGGTCGACGATGTGAGTGATCGGCTTCAGCGGGTTGACGGCCAGTCCGCTGAACAGGAGGTTCTGCGGCTGGAATCCGTTGTGCGCCTGATAGTAATACAGCCCTGTCATCCAGGTCAGGGAGGAGGTGGCTCGCGACAGCAGCCGCAGCTCCTCGGTGAGCTGATTGTCCTCCTGGCGCGTGTCGTTGACGGAATAGGGCCTGGGTCCGAGGTCGAAATCCACATCGTAGGTATAGACATCCTTGCGATAGGCGACCGTGTTCACCAGGGAGACGGGCCCGAGGTCCTGATCGAGCTGCAGGCTCGCCCCGTCCTCCTTCGTGCGCCGCAGTGGCTGCGCATCGTCGGCCACATCCAGGGTCGGCAGGCTGGCAAAGCCGCCCGGGTAATAGATGTTCGGGTAATTCTGATAGTTGCGCAGCGCCGAGAGCGAATTGTCGCTCTGCTCGTCATCCAGGATGAGGGTGAGCTTCGTCCCGTCCAACGGCTTCAGGATCCACTTCGACCGCATGGCGAGATTCCTGTCCATCCGGTTGATATCCTGGCCCGTGGCGAGGTTGGTCCCATATCCCTCCCCCTGATGTGTGAGCTGGACGGCGAGGTCGGCGGCGAGAACGTCCGTCCCCGCGCTCAGATACGCATCGCTCTGCACCGTGTGATAGTTGCCGTACCCTGCGTGCGCCGACGCGGAGAACCCCTCGGTCGGGTCCAGGGTGGTGACCTGGATCAGGCCGCCCGTGGCGTTGCGTCCGAACAGGGTTCCTTGCGGCCCCTTCTCGACCTCGATCTGTGCAATGTTGTTGAGAGCGACGGCGTCCGATGAGGAGACGCCGCGGTAGACCCCGTCGACGTAAGTCGCCACGGAGTTCTCGATCCCTGCGCCGATCGCCGTGATGCCGACGCCGCGCAGGTGCGGCATGCTGTAGCCGGCCGATGTCTGCACCAACATGCCCGGCACCAGGTTCACGAGGTCCGCGGTGTTGGTGGCGCCGACCGCCGCCAGCGATTCGGCCGACACCGCCGTGACGGTGATCGGCACGTCCTGCAGGTTCTCGCGCCGGCGCTGCGCAGTCACCAGAATCTCCTCCACGACCTCTGCTATGGCCGGTTGCGCCTGCGCCTCCTGGGTTGCCTGCCGTTCTTCTGCCGCGGCTGCTGCGGCCGGCTGCAGGGCGAGGATGGCCTGTGTAGTCACTACCGCAGCGCCGGCGGGTAGCAGGCTGCACCGGACTCGTTTCAACTTCATACCTTACTCCCCCTCAGGGCGTGTCCTACGCAAACGAGCGTCCGTCCAAAGTAGCGCCTGAGCGTTGCCGTGTAGAGACTGAAACGGCAATTCTGTGTATGCAGATTCTCAATAGTGTGTCGCGTTGACACCCAGGGACGAGTTACGTAGCGTGCGGGCGTCGATCTCGCCGCAAGGCGATGCGGGCGGGCAACGATCGCACGTGCTCTCGAACCGGAATGCAACGAAATATGGCAAAGTGGAAACGATATGTAGTAGGCCCCGACGCTGGCGGGAAATCCGCGGTCCTCATGCAGGAGGCAACCAACGTTCAGGAGAATCCGGGCTTTTTCTACCGCGCGACGCTCTGGAGCACCGCGGAAGTGCCGGTGGACAACACCATCGCCGCGGACCGCGCGCTGGACTGCCGCACACGCGAGCCGCCGCGCGGTGGAATGCTGTTCCGCGCGTTGGAAATATCTCCCGACCCCAAGGACAGGCAGGCGCACATCGCGGCCGTCACCCAGCTGCATCGGCAGGTGGGACAGAAGCACCAGCCGACGCCGCAGGACCTCGCACGGCATCCGAGTATGCATCGGACGGATACGCTCGATTGCTTTACGTGTGTGAAGGGCGAGATCTACCTGATGACGGATGTGGACGAGGTCCGCATGCGCCCCGGCGATACGGTGGTCATCCGGGGAACCAACCACGCCTGGAGCAACCGCTCCGACGAGCCCTGCCTGCTGATAGGTTGCATGATCGACGCCCGCCCGGAGGTCACCACATGACGGCGCTCAGCCTCGAACAAGCGTCCCGCATCGTCGATGCCGCGCTCAAACGCGCCGCGGAGCTCAAACTCAAACCGATGACGGTCGCCGTTTTGGACCCCGGCGGCCACCTGGTGGCCTTCAAGAGGCAGGATCGTTCCGGCATCCTCAGGCCCGATATCGCATACGGCAAGGCATGGGGCGCCCTCGGCATGGGCGCAGGTGGCCGGGCGCTCGCCCAGCGCGCGCTCGCTGCACCGGCCTTCTACACCGCATTGGTGGGCGTCTCTCAAGGCCGGGTCGTCCCGGTGGCAGGGGGCGTGCTCGTTCTGGATGGCAACGCAGAGGTGCTCGGTGCCGTCGGCGTCAGCGGCGACCTTCCCGACAGCGATGAGAGTTGCGCGGTCTACGGCATAGAACAGGTTGGACTCGTTCCGTGTGTCGGGGAGATCCAATGATTCCCGTGATCGCGCCAGAGACAGCAGTCACGTATGCCGAGCGGGCCGCCGTCGAGCAACTCCTGAGCGACTTTGCCTGGCACGCGGACCGCGGCGAGGGCGTCTCTTTGGCGGGACTATTCCTGCCCGACGGCGTTCTGGTCGTCGGCGGTCAGGAGCTGCAGGGGCGCGCGCAGATCGCGGATGACTGTCACCGCCGCGGTATCGGCTCCCAGCGCAAAACCCGGCACGTCTGGTCGAATCTGCGCGTCGCGCGCGCCGACGCCGACACCTTGACCACGACCGCCATTCAACTCACCATCGAGCAGACGGACCCGGCCCAGCCGCACGCGCAGGTGCGTGTGAATGACCTGTTCGATACGATTCGCAAGGACTCCGGAGGCGCCTGGCGCTTCGCGCGCAGGGTCATCAGCCGCGAAATGACATTGCGGCTCGGCGGACCACCGTAGCCCCGC
>CAZDTG010000090.1:0-10418 GCA_964508005.1 uncultured Steroidobacteraceae bacterium | reverse complement strand
ACGGCCTGACTCGGGAATGCGAGTCAGGCCATCCTGGACATGTCAGAACCTCTGTCCTACCTTGATCGCGAACGTTCTCGGCTGTGTCGGGATGACGTAGGGCTGCGGGCCGCAAGTAGTCGTCGCGCACTCGACATAGCGTGTGAGCTGCGCGCGCTTGTCGGCCAGGTTCGTCACCACGAACTGCACGGTGAGCCCGTTTCGCTCCGCTCCGGCCGCCAGATCGAACAGCGCGTAAGCCGGCATTCTGCCGAGGCTTATCTGATCGACCCGCCGCAACAGCGGCTCGGTGCTCGTCTGGTACATGCCGCTGAGCTGCCCGAACCCCTGCCACGGTCCCAGCGGCATCGTGTAGCGGGCGATGAGATTCAGCTTCACCTTCGGTGCGACCGGCAGCTGCGTGCCCTTCGGCGCCTCGGGGCCGTTCGGAACGGCCACTCCATCGGCATACGTGTTCGTTTGATTCGGACAATTCGTGATCAACGCGGTCGTCCCCGGAATGTAGTTGTTTTCCGTTCCGGTCCCGGGTCCGCAGTAGTTCGCCGTCGTTACGGCATGCAGGTACGTGAGCCCCCCGGACAACAGCAGGTTGCCGCTGGCCGCCCATTCGACATCGGTCTCCAGGCCCTTGATCTGCGCCGATGCCGCGTTCTGCACGACGGTTACGCTGTTCGGCCCGAGAAACAGGAACTGGAAGTTGCTCCAGTTTTCCAGAAACACGGCGCCGTTCCAGCGCAAGCGGTGGTTGTCCCACTGTGTCTTCCAGCCCAGCTCCCAGTTCGTGAGGACATCCGTCTTATAGGGTGGGAAGACCGAGTTGATCTGGGGATCGTAAACGCGGTTTACGCCACCCGGCCGGAAACCGGTGGAGTAGGTGAAGTAGAACAGCTTGTCGGGGTCGAGCTTGTAAGTGAGGTTGCCTCGATAGGTCCGGCCGCTGTCCGCGACCGTCTGGTTCAGGTCGGTGCACGGGGCGCCGTGGAACGGTTGATAGTTGGGGATTCCGCTTCCGGAGGCAGTTCCCGGGGGCCCGCAGATATTCTGCCCCGGATAGAAGCCGGTGAGGTTCTGGTAATTGGCGGAGTAGCCATAGAACCCCTGCAGAGAGTTCTGATAGTGGTAGTAACGGATACCGCCCGTGGCCGACCATTGCTTCGTGATGTCCCAGGTCGCCTCACCGAACACGGCCTTGTCGCGATCCACGCGCTCCTCGTCGGTGAGCCAGACCGTATTGCCGATGACCCCCGGAATGGTGAGGCCTGGGGCACCGCCCAGGCCCGGGGCAAGACCCTGTGGGTTCGTTGTGGACGGGTCTCCGCCGGCGCCCGGGATGGTGTACTGCTCCCAGATCTCGTGAACCTGACGCTCGGCGAACAGCCCGACGATCCCTTTGACGGGCCATTGCTGCGGGGTGGTGAGCCTGAGCTCGTGACTCCACTTCGTGTAGTGGCCGTTGGTGATCACGAATTCCTGCGGCTCTGCATAGGAGCCGGGCGGATACGTGCCGTAGTGCGCCGCCGGGTTGGCCAGCAGATATTGATAGCCGGACTGCGTGACCCAATTGCCTCCCGATCCGAAGAATTTGTCATAGAAATAGGAGTAGTCGCTGTAATCTGCGACGGTGTGCTCGTTGCGGTCGAACCAGCCGCCGGCGTAGACCAGATCGAAGTCGCTGATCTTGCCCTCCACCGTGAGCGAGGTCTGTGTGAAGGAATCGTGGCTGCCCTCGGGTCCGAAGTGCACGACCGCCAGGTCGCCGACAGCCGGGTCGTAGCCAAACACGCCGTTCGAATTCTGCCTCTGCCCCAGGAACTGCGGGGTGATCGTCCAGTTGTCCCCGATATTCAGCAGCACCGCAGCACGACCGCCCTCGGTGCTCACCGTGTTGTACTGACTGTTGACCGTGCCCGCATTGTTGATCGAGAGCCCCGAGGTCGGGAACGTCCGCACGCCATTGACGATACCGGCCGTCACGTTGGTGCCGGCAACGTTGTGAATGTAGCCGGGATCATGCTCGTCCCAGGCGACGAGGCGGATGGCGGCTGCCGGCGACAGCGGGAAGTTCACAAAGCCTTCGCCGATCCAGCCCTGACCGCCGTGCTGGACCGAGTCTCCGGTGATATCGTAGCCCGCCGAAAACTTCGTGGGGTCGGGCTTGTTGGTGATGATACGGATGGTGCCCGCTTCCGAGCTCGCCCCGTACAGTGTGCCCTGGGGGCCCTCCAGCACCTCGATGCGTGCGATGTCATATACGTGCAGATCGGGAGTGCCATCGATCGTCGTAATGGGCAGCTCGTCGATATAGGTGCCGACGCTTGGCTGGGAGGCGGAGTGATTGCCGTCCTGCCCGCTCACCACGCCGCGCATGTACACGTGCGTCGTGCCGATACCGGTGCCGCCCTGACCCAGCCCCTTCACCGTCGTGACACCGGACAGGTACTTCACGTAGTCGTCGATGTTGACGATGCTCAGCTCCTGCAGCTTCTCGCTGCCGAGCGCCTGGATGCTCACCGGCACGTCCTGGAGATTTTCGGTCCGCTTCTGGGCCGTGACCACGACTTCCTCCAGAGCGCCTGCGTTGCCGCTCGTGTCGGCCGCATATGCTGCGGGGATCGAGGCGAGGAGCGCCGAGGCAAGAGGAATGCCTCGCCGGATGACCGCACGGCGTTTTGCCGCCTCACGTATCAGTTTTCTGCGTCGACTGCGCGTCATGGATTCTCCCCCTTATACTGGTTGTGGAGTCTGCGCATTCGCGGCTGCCGGCTTGCGCGAATTCAGGGTCGGTTTCAGCCGGTACCGCCGGGTAGGCCGGAAGGACGGGACCGAGGGCAGTCCGCAGCGGCTCGAGCCAGGGCTCGTAGTGCCGCCAGTGGTCTAACGCCTCGCGGAAAATGGGCTGGCGAACCTGCTCAGAGCTGGCGGTACGCACGGCGCGCTCGTTTTCGTAGAACCTGAGGCAAGCCTCCTCGAACGGCAGCCCACAGTGAGCGAGCAGTCGCCGAACCTGCACGTCCGTGTGGTCGACCATCTCTTCGTAGAACACCCGATGCACGCGTCCGGGCAACACCGCATCGAAATGAGCCATGAGCTCGACATACTCGCGGTAATACCGGCCGAGATCCTCGAGCCCATAGGTGAAGCTCTGACCGCGCGCAAAATGCTGCTTGAAGCACGAGAAACAGCATCCGAGGGGATGGCGCCGGGCGTCGATGATCGTGGCGTTCGGCAGGATGAGATGAATGAGGCCGACGTACAGGCAGTTGTTCGGCATCTTGTCGATGAAGAACGGGGCGTCGGTCTTGCGCAAGATCCGGGTTCCCTCCATGTAACGCTCACCCAGCGCATGCAGCTCCTCGCTCGTCAGTGCAGCCATGGCCTGAATGAAGCCGGACTCCTCATCCCGGCCGTCGTTGCGGTCGGCGAGCTCGCGCGCAATCTGCGGAATATCGGGCAACTCCATCGTTCCTTCGACGAGCGAGTGGCTCGCGAGGATCTGCTCGAGCAGCGTTGACCCGGCGCGCGGCAGCCCGAGAATGAAGATGGGGTCCCGTGCGGGGACTCCGGAGCCTGCGCGCGATGCAAAGAACTCCTTCGTGAACGACGCCTTCGAGCTGTGCACGAAAGTCGAGTTCCGGGCGGCGCTGTAGGGGTGCGATTTGCGATGCAGCGCGTTGCCCCGGAAGTAGTGAGCGAATGACTCCTCGTAAGAGTTGTCGTCTTCGAGCGCCTTGCCGAGCGAGAATTCGAAGTGGACACGGTCCTCATCGCTCAGATCGTCACGCGCGAGCGCGTTGCGGATCGAGAGCACGTCCGCCGCCGAGAAGCGGAATGTCTTGAGGTTGGCCAGACTCCAGCAGGCCTCGCCCAAGCTCGGCATCATCTCGATTGCGCAGCGGTACGCCGCAATGCTGGCAGCCAGGCGACCCGTGGTTTTCAACGAGTGGCCGTAGCTCATCCAGACCTTCGGCTGCCGTGGAAACTCCTTCAGCACCGCCTCATACACCTGGGCCGACCCGGCGTAATCGCCGAGGTTCGCCAGAACCGCGCCCTTGAGGTTGCGATAGCCCGGATTACGGGGCTCCTTCGCGAGCAACTGCTCGACGTGCGGCAGTGCCGCTGCCGCTTTGCCCTGGCGGTTGAGAACGGTCGCATAATTGTGCCGGGCGGCATCGAAGCTCGGAGCGAGCTCGAGACACCGCGCGAGCAGCCGCTGTGCGTCCGGGTAGCGCCGCAGCCGCGCCGCTACCTCGGCCAGCATACGCAGTGCGGCCACGTCTGTCGGATGGTGTTGCAGGTGCTCGCGCAGCAGCGCTTCCGCCTCCGGAATTCGATTGTCAACCAGCGCCGCCGCAGGGGCCAGCAGCCGAGGATCCTTCGTCGCGGCTTTGATGTGGCGGGCATAGGCCGCGTCCGCTCCGCGCGCATCGCCGACCGCGGCGAGTTGTTCGGCCAGCGCACGCCAGGCATCTGCCGTGTCAGGTTTGAGGTCGACCGCGCGACGCAGCGCCAGGATGGCGGCTTCGGCCTGACCCATGGCAGCGAGCGTTGTACCGAGCTCGTAATGGGCCGCCGCCCACCGGGGTTGCTTGCGGCAGAGCTGTTGCAGCTGCTCCAACGCCGCGCCCGAATCGCCGCAGGAACGACGCGCAGCGGCCCACAGGAGCATGGCCACGGGATGATCGGGCACGACTTTGAGGATCTCGGCTGCCTGTTCGGCAGCCAACGCCGGCTGCGCCGGCAGCAGCCGCATGGCATGGCTCAATGCGATTTCGAGCGAGCCCAAGGGCTGGGACTGGCCGCTCACTCGCGTGGTCCTCCCCACGGTGGCGGGTGCAAAGCGCCGTCTCGAAGAGTGGTCGCTTGTAGGAAGGACGCCACGTGCACCTCACCACAGTGGGTCGGCACCGGCGAGCACCTCCACGGAAATGCTCGCCGCGTCTTACTCGGCGGTCAGAGCCCCCGCCCGCCGAGCACCTAAAATAGCCTATGAACGGGCGAAATGCCACGCTGCAACACCTGCGAATGCGCGGCGCGGCCTTGGCTTGCCGGCCTGGTTCGGCGCGTTCCCGCTTGCCCCGGACCGGTGTGGCGCGAAACGGACAGATCGGTCCGCTGCCAATGGCGAAAAAGATGCGCTGCCACTGCCGCGCCTGACGCTTCAGATCAAAACGTACGCACTGCCGTTCTACCGGCCGAGTCAGCGCGCCTGGCGCCCGAGCGTCATGAGCGCAAACTCCTCGAACAGAATCTGGGCCGCCAACTGGCTGGTGTTGGTCGTAGGGTCGTATTCCGGCGCCACTTCGACTACGTCGGCACCGATCACGTCGAGGCCGCCGAGTCCGCGCAGCAACGCCAGGCCCTCGCGCGCCTCCAGTCCACCGACCTCCGGGGTGCCGGTTCCCGGCGCATAGACCGGATCGAAGCCATCAACGTCGACCGAAATGTACACCGGTTGGTCACCGACCACCTCGCGGGCCCGCGCGATGACGGCCGCCATACCCATCTTCATGAAGTCTTCCATGTAGATGACCGTCATCCCGGAGGCATGCGAGAACTCCCAGAACATGTTGGAGGAGCCGCGGATGCCGATCTGGATCGTCCGTTCAGGGTCCAACACACCATCCAGCACAGCAAGGCGGAAGGGTCCACCGTGGTGAAATTTCGAGCCGTCATAGGCACCCATGGTGTCGCAGTGCGCATCGATATGGACCAGGCCGACCGGAGCATCCCTACCCACAGCCTTGAGGATCGGGTACGTGATCGAATGGTCTCCGCCGACGGACAACGGGCGAATGCCTTGCGTCCGCAGCGCGAGATAATACTGCTCGATGTCCTCGAGTGATTGTTCGAGGCTATAACGGCTGCGAAACGGCACATCCCCTACGTCCGCAGCGCGCGCGGCGCCTCCCGGCACCGCTCGGAAGGTGGGGTGATAGGGTCCGATCCGCTCAATGGTCCTGACGGCGCGGGGCCCGAATCTCGCCCCGGTGCGATTGGACACACCCAGGTCCATCGGCACGCCGATCACGGCAATGTCCAGGCCGGCCGTGCTTTGCGCGTACGGCAGACCGAGGAAGGTGGGTACGCCGGAGTACGGGAGCGCTCGTTTACCGTCGGGCGAGCGGATTTGGCGCGCGGCGGCGGCAAGCACCGGATCCTCCGCATCGAACGCGCCGCCGTCGGCATAGCGCGCGCGCAGTCGTCTGAGTTTTTCCGCGTCCATGGCTACCTTGTCGCATGTACCGGAAGTGAGCGGAGCCATGAGTTTACACCGCTCGAGGAGGAAGCGTGCACGAGGCGTCAATTGATGCCGGCCGCAGAAATCTGGCTGGTGACGCGGATATTCTGTTTTTTGACGATCAATGCTCCGCCGCCCGCGCCACAACCGCCGCGGACGGCGGCGTCTCCCAGGAGTGGTGCGGCGGAGGTGACGGCAGCTCCCACTCCAGTCCGCGAGCGCCATCCCAGGCTCTGTTGCCGGCCTTCACCCCGCCACGCGCGGCCTTCCAGATGATGTACGGAAACAGGAGCTGCGAGACCCCGTACACGAAGCCGCCGATCGAAGAGACCATGTTCCAATCGGTGAACTGGGTGGCGTAATCCGGGATACGGCGCGGCATGCCCGCCAGACCCAGGAAGTGCTGCGGGAAGAACAGCACGTTCACGAAGATGGCCGACAGCCAGAAGTGCCAGTGCGCGAGCCGCATGTCATACATGTGCCCGGTCCATTTGGGCAGCCAGTAATAGACCGCCGCCTGCATGGCAAAGATGGAGCCGGTCACCAGGACGTAGTGGAAATGAGCCACCACGAAGTACGTGTCCTGATACTGGTAGTCGGCCGGCACGATAGCGAGCATCAGGCCCGAGAAGCCGCCCACCGAGAACAGGATCACGAACGCGATCGCGAACAGCATGGGAGGCTCGAATGTCAGCGAGCCCTGCCACATGGTGGCGACCCAGTTGAAGACTTTGACTCCGGTCGGTACGGCGATGAGCATCGTCGTGAGCATGAAGAAGAGCTGGGCGGCGAGGGGCATGCCGACGGTGAACATGTGGTGTGCCCACACGATGAAGGACAGGAACGCGATCGAGGCAATGGCATACACCATGGCCTCATACCCGAAGATGGGTTTGCGGGAGAAGGCGGGCACAACCTCCGAGATCACGCCGAAGGCCGGGAGGATCATGATGTAGACCTCGGGATGCCCGAAGAACCAGAAGATGTGCTGGTACATCACCGGATCGCCGCCGCCGGCCGCCGTGAAGAAAGTGGTGCCGAAGTAATGATCCGTGAGCTCCATCGTCACCGCGCCGGCCAGGACGGGCATGACCGCGATGAGCAGATACGCCGTGATCAGCCAGGCCCACACGAACAGCGGCATGCGCAGGAGATTCATGTCAGGCGCGCGCAGGTTGAGAATGGTCACGATGACATTGATGGCGCCCAGAATCGAGGAGATCCCCATCAGGTGGACGGCAAAGATGCTCATCGGAAACGCGGCGCCGAGCTGCAGCATCAGCGGGGGGTACATCGTCCAGCCGCCGCCCGGCGGGCCGCCGGGGGCGAACAGGCTCGACAGCAGGAGAATGAAGGCGAACGGCAGGATCCAGAAGCTGAAGTTGTTGAGACGCGGCAGAGCCATATCGGGCGCCCCGATCTGCAGCGGGATCATCCAGTTGGCGAATCCAGTCCACGCCGGCATGATCGCCCCGAAGATCATGGTGAGACCATGCAGGGTCGTCAGGGAATTGAAGGCCTGCGGATCGAAGAACTGGATGCCGGGCCTGAACAGCTCGAGCCGGATGAGCATGGCGAAGGCGCCGCCGACGAGCCACATCGTCAGGGAGAACACCAGGTACAGCGTTCCGATGTCCTTGTGACTCGTCGAGTAGACCCAACGGCGCCAGCCATGCGGTATGTCGTGCGCGTTATCGCTGGTGGTCGTTCCGGTCGCGCCGGCTACGGTCCGGGTCGTGCCATCGGATGTGGCCATAAGGGTTTGCCGCGAGACGCGGCCCTCGTGCGGCGGGCGTGCGAGGGACGCAACCTGCATGCCTGGGCCGGCCGCTCGCGAGCCTGCGATCCGACACAACACACGCTGACCAACTCAGCATGACGCTACCGGGCGCGCCGATCCGTCCACGTGCCGGCGGCCCAGGCAGCCGACAGGATCACTCGAGGGTGAACGCAAGGTCCAGCGTGACCTGCCAGTAGGCGATCTTCCCGTTCTCGATGTTCCCGCGCATTTCGGCGACTTTGAACCACCGCAGGTTGTGCACGGTCTGCGCCGCCTTTTCGATGGCTACGCGAATGGCGTCGTCCGGCCCTTTCTGCGAGGAACCCGTGATCTCGATCGTCTTGTAAACGTGCTCGTTCATGGCAGCTTCTCCAGGGCTCGGCCGTTCAGTCGCGCCGCAGCCGCAAGCAAGCGAACAGCTCAAGTCGCAGCTGACACCCGGTTGCCGTCAGGCTTGGGGTATTTGTTCTGTACGATCCGCCGCACCGGATCGGTGTCGTAGACGAGGGCGATGGACTCGATATGTCCGGTCTCCGGGTCGAAGTTGAATACGTCGGCGCAGTCGAAGGAGACGTTCGAGCCGTCCCTGAGCTCCCAATCATACTTGTAGTAGGCGACCGCCCGCAGGTGTCCTTCCGCGCTCACGAGCACGTCGTACACGGTCAGTTTCGAGTGGCTGGATGCGCCGGCGACTGTCGTGACGTATTCGCGCACCGGCACCCGCCCGAGAAACGGCGACTGCACCCAGCCGTCGCGAACGAACAGGGACGCGGCTTTTTCCGCGTCGCCCGCTTCCAGCGCCATCAGATATTTGCGTACTGCTTGCTGCATGGAATCTCTCCCCCTGATCTGGCGTAGCAACCTCATCAGCCTCGCCCCGACTGTGCCTCCGGAAAGGAACGCTGTCCAGAAGACTCGCAAATAATCCACAGCGAGTTGCGTAATCTCACGTAACTCATTGTTTTTTCTGCGCGCATTCGCCGGTGTTGGGAGCGGGGGATTTCATTTGCAATCCATTCGGGGGCTCCTGCAAGAGCGGCGAAACAGTGCGAACGCAAGCTGCACGTTGCGAAGAGGATGCGACCGAATCATCCGACAGTCGCATCAAGCCTGGATGACCTAGGAGCGAGCCATGAACATTTCACGCCGGAAGAGAATTTCGATCACTTGTGCATTTCTTGGAGCCGCCGTCTGTGGGCTGGGCGGATTCGCCAGCGCCGCTGCTGCGCAGAATGCCGGCTCGCCGCCGGCGCACCTGGCGGATTCCGTCGGGGTTGCAGGGATGCAGGGCACGGCCGTGTTGACGGATGCGCAATTGGAGAAGCGCGTGCAGTCCGCATTGCGTTCCAACCCGTATTTCTACGACGAGCACGTCACGGTGTCGGTGGAAGAGGGCGCCGTCGTGCTGCGTGGCTTCGTCTTCAGCGACTTGGATTTGCTGGACGCGTTGCGCATCACCCGGGAAGCTTCCGGGGACAGAACCGTAGTCGACAATCTGGTGATCAAACAGAGCACCCGGGCTTTCTGAGGCGCTCGCGGCGCGGGCTGGTCGCGGGCACAGTGATTCAAGGGCGTGGCCCGCTGGCCGGGAGAATCCGCTGTAGAATACCGTCGTGACGGACGGCATGGCGGATGGCCGCCGCGATGTGCAGCACGATCAGCGCCACAAAAAGGTACGACGTGACAACGTGCGTCCCGTTGAAAAACGCATATGTGGACGGATCGTCCGCGCCCCAGGGCGGCAACGAGACGATGTTGAAGAGCTTCACACCATGTTTGCTGAAGTTCGAGGCGATGTAACCCGACAGCGGCATGATGAGCATGCAGCCGTAAAGGGCGAGGTGATTCCACCGGGCCGCCTTGCGCTCCCACGATGGAAGGAAACGCGGGAGCGGGGGAGCCGGATGCGTCAGACGCCAGGAGAGTCGAGCCAGGATGAGCAATCCCAGGGTCAATCCGGTGGACTTGTGAAAGTTGATATAAAGCGAGCGTGCCGGAGTTCCGCGTGGCACGAACCCAAGATACCAGCCCAGAAGAATTTGGCCAACGAGGAACGCCGCGATCAGCCAGTGCAGCGCGACGGCTGCGCGATCGTAATGAAGTGACCCCTCCGGCCAGCGCGTTTGTTCAGGGCTCGTCACCGGAGAGCTCATGTGAAGCCGGTCGTCTTCGCCGAAGCGCAATTCTTTGGCAGCCATGGGTTATGTTGGGCCATGGCTGCAATTATGATTCGACGGGGTGTGGCACGCGAGTAAAATCGCTCGTTCAGTGTCGGGCGCCACGTGCGGGAGGCGGCGCCGCGGGCCTGGTCCGAGTCTCCGCGGGATCCCCTCTAACAGCCTCATCGGCAGGCGGTACTCGCTATAGGCACTAGCCGTCCAGCGGGGCACCTGGGGGAGC
>CAZDTG010000089.1:0-16708 GCA_964508005.1 uncultured Steroidobacteraceae bacterium | reverse complement strand
GCGCGGTATTCCCCGCCGGCACCCCCGAGAGCGCCACGGATTTCTTGGGCTTGAAGGAGGACGGCAGATTCTCTGGCGAGGGGGCCTTGTCGGTCATGACATGCTTCCGGAAAGAAGTCCGCTGGCGAAGAGGGGGGGACGGCGCATTCTATACGCGCGCGGCCCGGAACTCCTACTCGCCGGTAGGATGGGTACCTGCCGGGATACCCTTCGCCGCGAGCCGCCGGCGCCCGCGCCGACCTGGAGGCCGATCAGGCGATCTTGACGACGGTGCGGCCCACGACGCCGCCCTCGATATACGCAGGAAACGCACCGGGCAGCTCGTCGAAAGCAATGGTCCGGGTAACGATGCGATCGAGATGCCGCGGCCGCAGATCCGTGGCGATCCGATTCCACACCGCCAGACGCATCTCCCGCGGCGTGGTGGACGTATTGATGCCGAGGAGACTCACCCCCCGCAGAATGAACGGCATGACGGTGGTCTTGAGCTCGGCGCTGCCCGCCAATCCGATGCTGGCGATGTTGCCCCAGAAATCGACGGTGCGTGTGAGCCAGGTGAGCATCTCGCCGCCCACGTTGTCGACAGCGCCTGCGAATTGCACGCTCTCCAGAGGCCTCGAGCCGTAATTGATCTCCTGGCGCGCGAGGACACGCGCGGCCCCGAGGGAGCGCAGATAATCCGTGGAGGTTGCTTTGCCGCTCACCGCGACCACCTCGTACCCGCGTGCCGTGAGCATGTCGATCGCGAGGCTGCCGACCCCGCCGGTCGCGCCCGTCACGACGATGGGCCCCGCACCGGGTGTTTGCCCGTTGTGCTCCATCCGATGAATCGCGAGCCCCGCCGTGAATCCCGCGGTGCCGAGCGCCATGGCCGCGAAGGCATCGAGCCCCGGCGGCATCGGAATGACCCAATCCCCTTTCACCCGGGCGTACTCGGCATAACCGCCATCATGCGTCTCGGACAGCGCACACCCGGTGACGAGCACGCTGTCGCCTTTAGAGTAACGCGAGTCGGCCGAGGATTCGACCACACCGGCAAGATCGATCCCGCCCACGAGCGGATACCGGCGGAGGATCCTTCCCGCACCGGTCGCCGCGAGCGCGTCCTTGTAGTTGATGTCCGAATGCGTCACGCGAATGACGACATCGCCGGCGGCAAGGTCATCGAGCGAGAGTTGCTCGAAGCGCGCCACGATTTTTTTATCCTGCTCGTGAATGCGGAAGGCTTTGAATGTCGGCATGGCTGAGCCTATTTCCGGGTGCGGTCGAGCCAGATGAGGAGGCCTTGGGTGTTGAGATCGAGGTCGCCCTGCAGGAGCTTCGTGATGCCGGGATCGGAAAGCGGGACGCCATGCTCGTGCGCCAGACCGAGCCAGAGATCGAGCATGTCGGCGCGGATCGCGGCGTAACGGTCCGGCGCGTTCGCGTGACGCCGCGTGATACGCACGAGCTCGGCGATCTGCGCTTTCAGCGCCGCTGCCAGCCGCGGCACGCCGGTGACACGACTGAAATGCATGAGGTACATCGACTCGGGCGCGTAGGCGGTCATGCGATCGATGGAGGCGATGAGCTGGTCGGGATCGAACTGGGAGGGCGACGTCGTGGGCGTGATGAATGGGCCGCGCGCCGCATCCATTTCGCGATACGAGATGCCGAAGGTGTCGCCCGGGAAAATGCTCGCATGCGCCGCATCGACCACAGCATAGTGGTGCAGAGCGTGTCCCGGTGTGTGTATGAGCTCGAGCTCGCGCCCGCCCAGGCGATAGCGCTCACCGTCCTTCACGACCTGCACCCGTGCGGCGGGAATCGGCAGCAGATCGCCGTACAACCGTCGAAAACGCTCTTCCCCGTAAACGGCTTTCGAGCCGGCGATCAGCTTCTCCGGCTCGATCGTGTGGGGCGCGCCTCGCGGATGCAAAAGGGCACGCGCGTTCGGCAGCTCCTGCATTAGCCGGCCCGCACCGCCGACGTGATCCAGATGCACGTGCGTCAGGAAGACGTAGTCCACCGCTTCGCGCGCGATCCCGAGAGCGTCGAGCGCAGCGAGCAGGTACGGTACGGAGTCGTTCGTACCCACATCCACGAAGGCAGCACGACCGGCGTCGTGGATGATGTGCGAAGCAGCGTGGCCCGGTTGCAGATACTCGGTGTCGACTGCCGTGATGCCGTGAGGATGGCGGAAAAGTCTGGGGGTCAAGAGGGACGCTCCCGAATGTCTCGTGTCTGTGAAAGCCGCACGCGTATACACATCGTAACGTTGTACGCTACGGTATGCATATGCTGGCAATTCAGATCCGCTTCAGGGCCCTTGCCGCCCTGATATCCGCGTACTTCCTCGTCTCCGTATCCGTTGCTCAGGCACAGCTGCCTTCCGCGGTACCCACACACCGGGAGCACGGTAACCTGATTCTCGAAGGCGTTCCGCCTCTGGACACCGCGATGGCGGCTCGCCTCACGCGCTACCAGCAGTCGCGTCAGGCAACTTTTCTCGACTGGCAGGCCGACGGCAGCATGCTCATCGCCACGCGCTTCGGTGAGGTCGAGCAGGTCCATCGGGTGGCCGCTCCGCTCGGCATGCGCGAGCAACTCACATTCTCGCCCGAGCCGGTGCGCGCTGCCCGGACACCGCGCGCCTCGGGCAGCGGCTTCGTGTTTCTCAAGGACCAGGGGGGCGATGAGAACGCTGGAATTTACTATTACGCGGACGACGGCAGCGTGCGTCAGCTCACGACGGGAAATTTCGTGCACGGCAGTCCCGTCTGGGCGCACGACGGCAAACGTGTCGCGTTCTATGGAAACGAGCGCGATGGCGTGAGCTACGACGTCTATGTCGCGGATGTGACCAATGCGTCGGCGCCGCGGCTCGTCGTTGGCGGTCAACAGGACACCTGGTATCCGCTCGACTGGTCCGCGGACGACCGCAAGCTCCTGTTATGGAAATACATCTCGATCGGCGAGAGTTATCTCTATATCGCCGACGTGGCGACGGGCACCCTCACGCCCGTTGATGACAGTGAGCGCAAGATCGGCATCCGCATCGCCAGGTTCGCCCCGGACGGCCGCGGCATCTACCTCGTCTCCGACGAAGACGGCGAATTCGCGCAGTTGCGGTATCTCGACCCCGTGACTCACGAGGCGCGTCGCGTCTCGGACGTTCCGTGGGACGTCGAGGCTTTCGATGTCAGTGTCGATGGCCACTATATCGCCTACGTGGTGAATGAAGACGGCCATAGCCGGCTGACGGTGCTCGACACTCTGCAGAAGCTCGAGCTCACGCCTCCCGGTCTGCCGGATGGACAGATCTCGAACCTGCGCTTCGACCGTACGGGCAAGCGGCTCGCGATGTCGGCCGACTCGGCGCAGGCTCCGCGCGATGTCTATGTCTACGACGTTGGCAAGAGCGCGCTCGAGCGCTGGACCAAGAGCGAAGTGGGGCCTCTGGATGTCAACACACTGGCTTCGGCGGAGCTCATCCGTTATCCGACGTGGGATCGGGTGAACGGCAAGCAGCGCATGATCTCGGCTTACGTCTACCGGCCTCGCTCCGCCGGACCCTGTCCTGTCGTGATCGATATCCACGGCGGCCCGGAAGCGCAATACCGGCCGCACTGGGACCCCTTCACTCAATTCCTGATCAACGAGCTCGGCTACGCGGTGATCGCACCTAACGTGCGCGGCTCCCTCGGCTACGGCAAGACGTTCGTCAAGCTCGACGACGGCGTGTTACGTGAGGATGCGGTCAGGGATATCGGCTCGCTGCTGTTCTGGATCGGCCTGCAGCCCGCGTTCGATCGCAATCGCGTCGTCGTCATGGGAGCCTCGTATGGAGGCTATATGGCGCTCGCATCGCTGGCCGCCTACAGCGACCGGTTGCGCGGCGGCATCGATGTCAGCGGAATCAGTAATTTCGTGAGCTTCCTCGGCAGCACGGCCGCCTACCGGCGCGACCTGCGCCGCGAGGAGTATGGCGACGAGCGGGACGCGAAGATGCGCGTGTTCCTCAATCGCATCTCGCCGCTCAACAACTCAGCGCAGATCCGCCGGCCGCTGCTCGTCGTGCAGGGCCTCAACGATCCGCGTGTGCCGGCGAGCGAATCCCAACAGATGGTGTATCGCATCCGCTCGAAAGGCGGGGAAGTCTGGTATGTGGAGGCGAAGGATGAGGGCCACGGCTTCCGCAAGAAGGCGAACCAGGATGTCTATCTACAGACGGCCGCGATGTTCCTCAGCAAGCTGGCACACTGAGTGCTCAGGCCGTTCAGTCGCCGTGCTCAGCGGTGAGTCGCGTGTAGGGACGGCTCTCGGTCGACAGCGTCGGATGCTGCTCGTGGCTGAAATATTGCGCGATGGCCTCGATGTCCGCGTCTTTCAGCGTCGCGGCGAAGCCCTTCATGATGGGGTTCTTGCGGCCGCCCTTGCGGTATTCATCGATCGCGCGGGCGATGTAATCCTGATGCTGGCCGGCGAGGCTCGGATACGTCGGCGCGATGGAGACACCGTCCTGTCCGTGGCACGACACGCACAGCGTGGCCGCCTGGGGCGGAGTGCCGGCCGGCTTGCCCTGCGAGACGAGCGGCTTGCCCGCGAAATACGCAGCGATGTCGGCGATGTCCTGGTCGGAGAGGCTCGACGCTTGCGAATGCATCGTGAGATGCGCGCGGTCGCCGCTGCGATACTCCTGAAGCGCCGCGGCGAGATACTCGGGGTGCTGCCCTTCGAGCTTGGGCACGCTGTAATTCGGGTAGGCGTTCCTGTAGCCCTCGATGCCATGGCAGCCGAGGCAGGTGTAGGAGATCGCTTTCCCGTGCTTGGGATCGCCTTGCAGGGGCTGATTCTGAGCCGGCGCAGCGGTACTCGCGAAGGCAGCGCAAGCCAGTGCCACCACAGTCCAGCCCGAACGCACTCCAGACACCATCATCTTCATTTCCCGACCCCACACAAAATGGCCGCGAATCTTATCATGGCCTGCGGCCAAACTTTCCTCGGGGTTCGAAGCGAACCCCGTCGTCCATTTAGCGGCGCTGCGCTCCGGGGGGACCAAGAGTGATCGGCCTCATTCAGCGCGTCACACGCGCGGACGTTCGCGTGAACGGCGAGATCGTCGGTTCGATCGGGCGCGGTGTCCTCGCCCTCATCGGCGTGAGAAAGGGGGACGATGCCGGGGCGGCGGACCGTCTGCTCGAGCGGCTGCTCGCTTACCGGATCTTTCCGGATGCGCAGGGACGGATGAACCTTTCACTGCGGGACATCCAGGGCGGCCTCCTCCTGGTACCTCAATTCACGCTCGCCGCGGACACCCAAAAGGGAACACGGGCGGGGTTCAGTACCGCAGCGGCCCCCGAGGTTGCGCGGGGCCTCTTCGAGCATCTGGTGGCACGGGCGCGGGCGTCGCAAGCCACTGTTGGCGCTGGAGTATTTGGTGCCGACATGCAGGTGGCGCTCGTCAACGACGGCCCGGTCACATTCTGGCTGGAAACGCCGTTGCCGGGTGCGTGACGCATTCGGGAGATGCGGCGAACTTTCCACGCCTCGGAGGCTCTTTTGGCCTATGATTGAATATATTTCGCACGCATAGAGCTTAAGGCTAAGCGGGAGTCGACGATTATGGGTATCGGGATGCGCGAGCTGATTGTCATTCTGCTCGTCTGCCTCGTGGTGTTTGGCGCGAAGAAGCTGCGGACGGTGGGCTCCGATCTTGGCCATGCCGTGAAGGGCTTCAAAAAGGCGATGAGCGACGGGGAGAACGAGGAGGCTGCGGCACCACCGAAGCAGATTCGCTCGGAAGGTGCGGATGCCGAATTTCCCGAGGTCGCCAAGACACGCGAAGCCGGCGCGAAGACGGACCGCCCGGCCTGACTTTCTGATCCAATGCGCCGCTCGCCAGGCCTTCCGCCACGCGAGCCGCGCATGATTTTCCCAAAGTGACGGCGCGCGGCGCCGCTAAGACCACCTGATCGGGCGGCATGTTCGACATCGGTTTCTCTGAGGTTTTGCTGATTTTCGTCATAGCACTGGTGGTGCTGGGACCGGAAAAGCTGCCTCGTCTCGCCAGCCAGGTTGGCCGCTGGGTCGGGCGCGCGCGGGCCATGGCGCGACAATTCAGGGAGCAGCTCGAGGAGGAGGTCAATCTCGAGCAGGTGCGCAAGGCGCACGGGGCCAAGCCCTCGCAGCCCGCCGGTACTGCCGAGACCGGGACACCGCAAATTCAGGGAAGCCAGCAGGGCGAGGGGCAACAGCAACCCCAGTCCTCCGAAGCCGGCAGCTTCGGCAGCACCAGCAGCGCTGCCCAGATGCCGGATCCGGCGGACTTCCGCGCGGATACGTTCTCGCACGCGCACCCGACGAACGAGCATGGGGCGAATCCGCTTACTCCCGACGGCGCGGCGGAAACGCCAGCGTCGCAGGCGGCTGAGGCCACGTCGGGCACGCCGCCACTCCCGCCCGAGGCCCCGCGCTCTGACGCAAGCGTCGCGGCAGGGAGTCAGAGCTTGGCCGATGAGGCCCCGCGCACCGGCGGCGGCGAGGCGTATGCTCCGGCTGCGAATCCCACTCGCGCGTCGGCGTCCGATGCTCCAGCCAGCCCGACGAGCGGCGCAACAACCGGTGTGACGGGTCCGACGATCCGGTCTGACAACCACGGGCACTCATGAGCGAGGAACCTGAAAAGCTCGCGGAAGGCACGCTGATCTCCCACCTCCTGGAGCTGCGCGATCGGCTCATCAAGGCGCTGCTCGGCGTGGGGCTGGTCTTCGTGCCGTGCATGTTCTATTCGAACGACATCTTCGCTTATATCTCCCAGCCGCTGCAGGAGAAGCTGCCCAAGGGAATGGGACTGATCGCGACGAGCGTCATGTCGCCGTTCACGACACCGTTCAAGCTGTCCTTCTTCGTGGCGGCTTTCATCGCGATGCCGTGGATCCTGTACCAACTGTGGGCATTCGTCGCGCCGGGCCTGTATCGGCACGAGAAACGCTTCGCGGTGCCGCTGCTCGTGTCGGCCATCATCCTGTTCTATGTCGGGGTGACGTTCGCCTACTTCTTCGTATTCCCGGTGATGTTCACCTTCTTCGCCAGCACCACGCCCAAGGGCGTGTCCATGATGACGGACATCAACAGCTATCTCGACTTCGTGCTCGTCATGTTTTTCGCGTTCGGCGCGGCCTTCGAGGTGCCCATCGCGGTGGTGCTGCTCGTCATCACCGGGATCGTGAAGCTCGAGAAGCTCAAGGAAAACCGCGGCTACGTACTGCTCGGCATCTTCATTTTCGCAGCGCTCCTCACGCCCCCCGACGCGGTCTCGCAATCCATCATGGCAATTCCGATGTACCTTCTGTACGAAGGCGGTTTGATCATGGCCCGGATACTGCAGCGCATGAAGCGCACCGAAACCGAACGCAAACAACTGCAGACCTGACCGGCGCGCCGCCGCGAGGCCTAAAACAATGAATCAGGTCGTGGAAACCGCGGTCGCCCCGGCCGCGCCCGAAGGTAAGCAGATTCTCGGCCAGCCGCGTGGCCTCGCGACGCTGTTCCTGACCGAGATGTGGGAGCGGTTCAGCTACTACGGCGCGCGCGCAATCCTGGTGCTCTTCATGACCGCCGCTGCCACCCGCGGGGGTCTGGGCATCGCCGATAAAACGGCGAGCTCCATCTATGGGCTCTATCTCGCCGGAGGTTACCTCTCGGGCCTGGCCGGTGGCTGGATTGCAGACCGCCTCATCGGGGCGCAGCGCGCAGTTCTCGCCGGCGGCGCTTTCATCATGGTGGGCAACGCGATGCTGGCGTCGGGCAGCACGCAGGTCTTCTTCATCGGCCTGCTCGTCACCATGCTCGGCGTCGGACTGCTGAAGCCCAACATCAGCGCGATCGTTGCACAGCTGTATCCCGAAGGCGGCTCGAGGCGGGACGCCGGCTTCTCGATTTTCTACATGGGCATCAACGTGGGGTCGGCGCTTGGCTCGCTGCTCGTGCCGGCATGCGCTCAGTACTTCGGCTGGCACACGGGATTTGCGCTGCCCGCGCTCGGCATGCTCTTCGGCCTCATGCAATTCCTCGCCACCCGTCATTATCTCGGCACGCGCGGTATCGCGTGCGCGGCGGACTCAAAGCGCGGTTCGTGGACTCCGGTCATCGTGCTCGGAATTGCAATCGCGGCACTCACCGGGCTGGCGCTCAACGGCTCGCTGCAGATCGATGCCAACGCCATCGGCACTGCCGCCACCTGGGTCTTTGCGGCGCTCGCGCTGGGATATTTCGTCTACCTGCTCTTCTTCGCCGGCCTGGACGGCGCCGAGCGCAATCGCGTCTATGTCATGATGGCCCTGTTCATCGCCAGCGCGATGTTCTGGGCGGGCTTCGAGCAGATGGGCGCCTCGTTCAATCTCTTCGCGGACCGTTATACGGATCGCCATGTATTCGGGGTGGAGATCCCGGCAGGCGTGCTGCAGGGGGTCAACCCCACCTTCATCATCATTTTCGCGCCGGTGCTGGCGGCGCTCTGGTTGAGTCTCGGCAGGCGCCAGCGCGACTTCCCGGCGCCCGCGAAATTCGCTCTCGGCCTGCTCCTCATGGGCTGCGGCTTCTTCGTGATGTACATCGCCTCTCTCCACGTCATCGCAGGCGAGAAGGTGCTGCCGACCTGGCTCATCTGCACGTATCTGCTGCATACGCTGGGCGAGCTGTGTCTTTCGCCCGTGGGACTGTCGTCCATGACGAAGCTCGCGCCCACCCGTTACGTCGGCCAGGTGATGGGCTTGTGGTTCGTCAGCATGGCCCTTGGGGATAACCTCGCCGGTCAGCTGTCCGGCGAATATGACTCCAGTAACCTGCTGTCGCTGCCCGGTTTGTTTCTGAAGATCTTCTGGTGGGGCGCGATCGGGGGCGCCGCGATGTTGCTCCTCACCCCGTTATTGAAGCGCCTCATGGGCGGGGTGCGCTGATACTGTCGAAACAGTCTCATCCGAGTAAAATGCCGCGCTATGGATAACCAGCCGCTGGCCGGCCGCGTGGTCGCGGTCCCCGAGACCCGCGAGATCGATGTATTTACCGCCATGCTCGAGCGGCGTGGGGCGCGAGTCATCCGCTGTCCCATGGTCGCGATCCGCGACGCACCCGATCCGGTACCCGTGCTGCAGTGGAGCCGCGAGCTCGCATCCGGGTCGTTCCATGATCTGATTCTGCTGACGGGTGAGGGACTGCGACGCATTCTCGCCTGCATCGAGCGAAACGAGCCCGCGCTACGGGAACGCTTCGTGGCCACATTGTCCGAGGTGCGCAAGGTCACACGCGGCCCGAAGCCGGCACGCGCGTTGCGTGAGCTCGGCATGAAACCCGACATCGCCGCCGAGGTTCCGACCACCGATGGTGTCATCGCGAGCCTGCGGGCCTACGATCTCGAGGGCCGACGCGTGGCGGTACAGCTCTACGGCACGGAACCTAACCGCCCGCTCGTCGAGTTCCTCGAGTCCGCCGGCGCGAAAGTGTCGACGGTAGCGCCATACGTCTACGCCGACGCGGCCGATGATGAGGCCGTCCTGGCGCTCGTCAAACGCATCCAGGCGGGCGAAGTGGATGCGATCGCTTTCACCAGCACGCCGCAGGTCGAGCGCCTCTTTGCCGTTGCGCCGGCACAGGCCATCACCGGGGCGCTGGCGAAAACGGTGGTCGCAGCGGTCGGTCCGGTCGTCGCCGACACCCTCCAAAGGCACGGCATCCAGGCACGCCTCATGCCCGAGGAGTCCTTCTTTCTGAAGCCCCTGACCAGCGTGCTCGAAGACGCGTTGGGCGCAAAAACCTAGGAGCCGCGCTCTGGCCAACCCTACACCCACTGCCCCCGCCCCGGCCGTTCATCCGGCGCGAGCGGAAGTTGTCCAGGCTCCCATGAGCTCGTCACGACAGACCGCGCCGCAACTCACCATGCGCGCCATCATCCTGGCTGTGGTGCTCGCGGCAATCCTGGCGGCGGCGAACTCGTACCTCGGCCTCTTCGCCGGCATGACGATTGCCTCGGCAATCCCTTCGGCCGTCGTGTCGATGGCCGTGCTGAAGGCGCTCGGCGGCGGCGGCATCCTCGAAAACAACATCGTGCAGACCGGGGGATCGGCTGGAACCTCGCTCGCCTCCGGCGTCATTTTCACGATACCCGCGCTCGTCATTCTGGGCTTCTGGAAGGAGTTCGATTTCTGGTGGGTCTTTGCGATAGCCGGACTCGGCGGCGTTCTGGGCGTGCTGTTTTCGGTGCCATTGCGCCGCTCGCTCATCGTGGACCAGCAGCTCGCATTTCCCGAGGGCAAGGCCGCTGCTGAAGTGCTCCGCGCCGGAGAAAATCCTGCGCAGGGGATCCGTGTCCTCGGTGGTGCCGCGCTCGGTGGCGGGGTCCTGAAACTGGCGGCAGCCAGCGGCCTGAGGATCATTCCCGACGCGGCAGCGCTCGCCGGCTACGCGGGAAAAGCGCTCGTGTACGTCGGCACCGACCTCTCCCCGGCGCTGCTGGGTGTCGGTTATATCCTGGGCCTCAACGTCGGCATCGTCGTCGTTGCGGGAGGCGTGATTTCGTGGGATATCGTCATCCCCATCTACCGGGCATTCTTTCTGGAGCACAACGCGCCGCTCGCGCAGGCGGCAGCGCAGCTGAGCCCCGCGGATCTCGCGTTCATGTTGTGGTCGAGGCACATCCGCTATCTTGGCGTGGGCGCGATGCTGGTCGGCGGCATCTGGACGCTCATCAAGCTGCGCTCGTCCCTGTTGTCCGGGGTTCGTAGCGGACTCGCCGCGACGCGCGCGGCGGCCGGCGATCTCGTTCCGCACACGGAGCAGGATCTGCCGATGAAATGGATTCTGATCGGCGTCGTCCTGTTCACCGTTCCGCTGTGGCTGTTGTATCAGAACATCGTCGGCAGCATCGCCGTCAGCTTGCCGATGGCGATCATCATGGTCGTGGCTGGATTTCTCTTCTGCTCGGTGTCGGCTTACATGGCCGGCCTGGTGGGCTCCTCCAACAATCCGGTTTCCGGCATCACCATTTCAACCATCCTGTTCGCGGCCGTGGTGCTGTTGCTTCTCATGGGACCCGGCGCGCCGCTCGGGCCGGTGGCGACGGTCATGATCGGATCGGTCGTGTGTTGTGCGGCCTGCATCGCGGGCGACAATCTGCAGGACTTGAAAGCCGGCTACATCGTTGGCGCGACGCCTTGGAAGCAACAGGTAATGCTGGCCATCGGCGCGGTCGTGTGCGCTCTCATCATGGCCCCCGTCTTGAATCTGCTGGCCAAGGCCTATGGCATCGGGATAGTGAGCCCGGAGCATCCCAGTCCGCTGCCCGCGCCGCAGGCAACCCTGATCGCCTCCGTTGCGAAGGGACTCTTTGGTGGCGCGCTGCCCTGGGGCATGGTCGAGCTGGGGGCGCTCATCGGGATCGCCATCATCATCCTGGACGAGATCCTGCGCGTGCGCGGCTCGACGTTCAGGGTGCCGGTGCTGGGCGCGGCCGTGGGCATCTACCTCCCGCTCGAAGTCACGATGCCGATTTTCCTCGGCGGTCTGTTGACGTGGTTCGTGGAGCGTTCGTTCCGCGCTCGCGCCGCTCGCAAAGGAGTTACGCTGAGCGGCGATGAGACGGAAAAGCTCCATCGCAAGGGAACGCTGTTCTCCGCGGGTCTGATCACCGGCGAGGCGCTGATGGGCATTCTCATTGCGTTCCCTATCGTGAGCACCAACAGGGCGGACGTGTTGGCTCTTCCGGCCGCATGGCAGTTCGGGCAGTGGCTGGGGATACTCGCGCTCGCGGGAATAGCTCTGTGGCTTTATCGGACGGCGGTCGCTTCGGAGCTCAGCCACGAGGGGTAGCAGGCGAGGCACTACGCCTTGCGACTCGCGCGCACGCCGGTCAGTCGGTCGCGACGCAACCTGAGCGATTACTTTCCGCTGCGCAGCGTACCAACCAGCTCGGTCACGTTGTTGAATCCGTTCTCGCGCAGGTAGTCCGCGATGCCCTCATTCACCCGCTTGCAGACCATGGGGTCGTAAAAGAGCGCTGTGCCGATTCCCACCGCGGATGCCCCGGCGATGATGAATTCGAGAGCATCCGTCGCGGTGGTGATCCCACCCTGCCCGATGATGGGAATCCGGTGCGGGCGCGCGACTTCGTAGACCTGGTGCACCTTGAGGAGGGCGATCGGCTTGATCGCCGGGCCCGACAAGCCGCCCTGCACATTGCCAATCACGGGCCGGCGCGAATGCACGTCGACGGCCATGCCCATCACGGTGTTGATGACCGACAGGCCGTCGGTGCCGGCCTCGATGCAGCGGCGGGCGTTCTCCCGGATGTCGGTCTGGTTCGGGGAGAGCTTGGTGATGAGCGGCTTGCGCGTCACCCGGCGGCAAGCCGCGACCACCTGCGCCGACATTTCCGGATAGTTACCGAAGGCTACACCGCCCTCCTTCACGTTCGGGCACGAGATGTTGATCTCGATGGCGTCGATCGGCGACTCATCGAAGCGGCGCGTGACTTCAACGTATTCCTCGATGGTGGAACCGGATACATTGGCGATGAATCGGGTCTCGTCGAAGTCCAGCTCCGGCAGAATGCGGCGCACGACGTGGCCGGTGCCCGGATTCTGCAGCCCGATGGCGTTGAGCATTCCCGCCGGGGTCTCGTAGACTCGGTGCGGCGGATTGCCGGGACGCGGCTCGAGCGTCGTGCCCTTCAGGACTACTGCGCCGGCGTCGCGGTTCGTGAAGCCTTCGATCCGGGTATATTCCTCGCCGAAACCGACACAACCGGACAGCAGGACGATCGGCGAGGCGAACTCGAGGCCGCAGAATTGCAGGGACAGGGAGCTGGCGGGTCCGCGGGCGGCAGCGCCCGCAGGATCGAGCGCGTTCGCGGAGTCGTGTCCGGAGATCGCGCGCGAGCCGGGCTCGATGGGTGGCTTGGCGCTGCTCATGGCGAGGCATTATGGCATAGGAAGGTCATCGTCCAGACGATGCGCGTCTTCCGCTCGGCGTTACCTTTCCGGATGAGAGTCCGCTTTTCTACTGAAGTCCCATGTTCCACATCGTCCTGTTCCAGCCCGAGATTCCGCCCAACACCGGTAACGCGATCCGCTTGTGTGCCAACACGGGCAGCACCTTGCATCTGGTGAAACCGCTCGGCTTCGACCTTTACCACAGGAACGCCCGGCGCGCCGGCCTCGACTACGACGACCTGGCGACGGTGCGGTTACATCAGGGGCTGGATGCCTGCCTCGAGGCGCTGCATGGCGCGCGGCTGTTCACGGTGGAGACGAGTGGTAGCCGGCTCTATACGCAGGCGAGCTTCCAACCCGGAGATGCCCTCGTTTTCGGCTCGGAGCGGCGCGGACTTCCCGCAAAAGTGCTGGATCTCATTCC
This sequence comes from uncultured Steroidobacteraceae bacterium, assembly GCA_964508005.1. Lineage (GTDB taxonomy): Bacteria > Pseudomonadota > Gammaproteobacteria > Steroidobacterales > Steroidobacteraceae > 13-2-20CM-66-19. Next base: position 3,319 of record CAZDTG010000089.1, on the reverse strand, counting down.
GCCGGAACGCCAACTCACGATTCCGATGCGTGCGGGCAATCGCAGTCTCAACCTCTCGAACGCAGTGGCGCTCGTCGTCTACGAGGCGTGGCGACAGAATGGGTTCCATGGCAGCGGTAGCGCGCCGTGAGCACGGACAGCATCACGGCTATTCGGTCTCTGACTTGATCGGCCGGGTCATGAGCTCGCGAACCGCGTCCTTTGCGGGGACGCCCTCGTGGAGCACGCGAAACACGCCTTCGCAGAGCGGCATTTCGACGCTCGAGCGGCTCGCGACGGTGCGGACCGCTTTGGCGGCGGCGTAGCCTTCGACCACCTGCCCGATTTCGGCGAGCGCGCGCCCGGGCGTTGCGCCTGCAGCAAGCAGCAGGCCGAAGCGGCGGTTGCGGGATTGGTCGTCGGTGCAGGTGAGCACGAGATCGCCGAGGCCCGCGAGTCCCATGAACGTGTCACGCTTCGCGCCGAGTGCCACGCCGAGTCGCATCATCTCCGCCAGTCCGCGCGTAATGAGCGCAACGCGGGTGTTGGCGCCAAAGCCAAGACCGTCCGACAGGCCGGCCCCGACAGCCAACACGTTCTTGACGGCACCGCCGATCTCGACGCCCGTGATGTCCGTAGAGGTGTAGGCGCGGAAATTCGCGGACGAGAGATCCTCCGCCAGAGCCCTGGCGAAAGCGGCGTCGGGCGACGCGATCGTCATGGCCGTCGGCAAACCTTCACCTACTTCACGGGCGAAGGTGGGGCCGGAAAGCACGGCGACCGCGCGTTGGGATCCGAGGACTTCACGCGCGATCTGGTGCGGAAGCCGGCCCGTGTCGAGCTCCAGGCCCTTCGTGGCCCAGGCGAGCCGCATGTCCGGCGTGAGAAGCGGGGCAATCTCCCCGAGCACCGCGCGAAACGCATGACTCGGCACGACGACGAGCACGTCGCGCGCGCCCGCCAAAGCGGCCGGCAAATCCGGCTCGACGCTCAGTGAGCGTGGAAATTCCCCCCCGGACAGATAACGCTCGTTGCGACGGCTCTGCCCCATCGCAACCAACTGCCCGCGGTCGCGGCCCCACAAGCGGGTTGCCTTGCCGCTCCGCGCGAACTGTATGGCGAGCGCGGTTCCCCATGAGCCGGCGCCGAGCACCGTGACCGGAGTCGCGTACTCTGCTGATGCACTCATGGGAGAGCCTGCCGGAAGTTGACGGCGCCTTCCGCGTCAGTTCGTGGTCGCGGGCTGCTGGCCCTGGTTCGAGGCGTAGAGCGCATCGAAATTGACGGGCGGAAGCAGGAACTGCGGGAAGCCACCCTGAGTGACGAGCTGCGACACGGCAGCGCGCGCATAAGGGAACAGCACGCTCGGGCAAACACTGGCAACGGCCCGCTTGGCGTCGGTTTCCGTCAGGTTGCGCAACAGGAACACGCCGGCCTGCTTGACCTCCACCAGGAAAATGGTGGCGTCATTCTGCTTCGCGGAGACGGTCACCGTCAGCACGACCTCGGTCAACTCGGGCGTGAGGCCTGTCGCGGCCGTGTGCAGGTCGAGATTGATCTGGGGGTTCCAGTTGCCGTCCATGCGGGGGCCGTTCGGCGCCTCATAGGAGCAATCCTTGAGGTAGACATTCTGCAGAGCGAGCACGGGGCCCGTCTCAGCCTGCGCTCCGGGAGCCGGCACCGCGCCGGCTGTTTCATTCGCCATTTCAAACTCCAGTTTTCAATAATGTATCGAGACGGCCGCTGGCCTCGAGCGCGTGCAGGTCGTCGCAGCCACCAACATGCGTCGCGCCGATGAAGATCTGCGGCACGGAGGTACGGCCGCTGCGAGCCGTCATTTCCCTGCGTGCCTCGGGACGCGCATCGACGTCGATCTCCTCGAATTCGACGCCCTTGTTCTTCAGAAGCTGACGGGCACGGGTGCAGTAGGGACACCAGCCCGTCGAATAAATCACGATCTTGGGTTCGCTCATCGCTCTTACGCCAGTTCAGCCGCGGGTCAGCGGCAGATTCTCCGTACGCCACGCGGCGAGACCGCCGCGCAGATTGAAAGCCTTCGTGAATCCCTGCGCGGCAAGCTGCCGCACGGCGGAGGCCCCCAAAGAGCCGCTGTCGTCGTACACGACGACGGGCTTCTCCCTGTACTTTTTCAAAGTGTCCGCAGCCTGCAGAATCTGCTCACCGCTCATCTGGCGCGCCCCGCCCACGTGACCGGCCGTATATTGCTCGAGTGGACGCAAATCGATCAGCAACGCACCCTGGTTCATCAGCCGGACCATATCCTGCGGGGAAACCGAGGCCTTCGTCTCGGAACGTACCCGCATTTCGTACAAAACGACCAATATTGCAACCAGCACCGCCGCCCCGGCGAGCCAGGGATGATGGTTGGTGTACTCGATGAGACGTTCCATGGATGAGCAACCCGGAGGCCGCGCGGGCTCCAAAAAGGGCGCGCATTATAGCGCCCCTATCTCTGCAGGTCCGTTACCTTCCGGCCGGGCGCTCGGTGTGGCCCTTGCGGTGGCCGTCCAGCTCGCCGCGGGTGTGGCACCGGTCCCGGCGGCTACCCGGACCGAGAGCGACGCCAAGAAGGCGGAGGTCGAGTTACAAGCCGTCAAGTCTGAAATCGACCGGATCACCCGCCAGGTCAGCGCGGAGCAGGTGGAGCGCGACCGTCTCACCCGGGAGCTGCGCTCCGCGGAGATTTCGGTCGGCAAAACCCGGGAAACACTGGATGGCGTTCGCCACGAACGGGCAGAGCGCGCCGCGCGCCGCGCCACGCTGGCTGCGCAAAAGCGCGAAGCCCAGACGGGCATTGCCAAGGGGCGGGTTGCCCTGGCGGGACAGCTCCGCGCCGCCTATCTCATAGGCCATGAGGAGCCGCTGAAACTGCTCCTCAACCAAAAGGATCCCGCTCGCGCCGGCCGGATGTTCGTTTATTACAGCTACTTCGGCCGTGCTCGGGCCGAAGAAATCCGCGCCATCGAAGACAACGTGGCGCGCCTCGAGCAGCTCGATACGGAGCTCGCCACCGAGGACGCGAAGCTCGCGGAGCTGGAGAAACAGCAGCACGCGCAGCTGTCGGAAGTGGAGCAGGCGCGCTCCCGCCGGACGCTCGTGCTGGCGAATCTGGAAGCGCAATCGCACACCCGAGCGCAGAATCTCGAGAAGCTGCGCAGCCAGCAGGCCGGGTTGGAAAAGCTGCTGCGTGAGCTCCGCGAAGCGATGGCGAAGTATCCGGTCGACGGCAACGACGCTTTCGCCCACTTGCGGGGCAAGCTCGCATGGCCCGTCAGCGGACATGTGGTGGCGCGCTTCGGGGATACGCGTGCCGGGGGCG
>CAZDTG010000088.1:0-16732 GCA_964508005.1 uncultured Steroidobacteraceae bacterium | reverse complement strand
GAGCCAGGAGACCTGCCATCGCAGACGTCTCGCGAACATATCGGACGGGGTGTGCCGGTAGGTTTGGTCATCCTCTTCTAAAGACCAAGCCTCGTTTGCGCTGACGACGTCAACGCAAAGAGGCACGCTTGCAGACCATTCGAGGCTCCGTCAGACGACGTATCGTCGTCATCTACGCGCTCCTGATCGCGTTCAGCCTCGCCGTCTGGGCCTGGGCGCTCGTCACCCTGCATGGGCAGCCGGTTCTGCTCGGGACGGCCATGGTGGCCTACGGACTGGGGCTGCGGCACGCGGTGGATGCCGATCATATTGCGGCCATCGATAACGTGACCCGCAAGCTGATGCAGGAGGGCAAGAAGCCCGTCACCGTCGGCCTGTTTTTCGCGCTGGGTCATTCCAGTGTCGTGCTGATCGCCTCGGCCGGCGTGGCAATGACTGCTTCCCTGCTCGGCGCCCGGTCGGCCGGTCTCAGGCAAGCAGGCGCCACTCTCGGCACGCTCATCTCCTTTGGTTTCCTGTGGCTCATCGCGGGTGTCAACCTCTCGACCCTGCGAGGCATCTGGGCTGCGTTTCGGCGTGTGCGGCGGACCGGAATCCACGAGCCGGAAGATCTCGACACCGTGCTGAAGGGCGGAATCGCCACGCGCTTCCTGCGCCCGCTGTTTGGCCTGATGCGCCACAGCTGGCAGATGTTTCCGCTCGGGTTTGTTTTCGGTCTCGGGTTCGAGACCGCGACGGAGGTGATGCTGCTGGGCATGTCCGCGCAGCAGGCCGCCCACGGCTGCCCGCTCGCTTCGATTCTGCTGTTTCCCGCGATGTTCACGGCCGGCATGACGCTGGTCGACACGACCGACGGTGCGCTCATGATGGGGGCGTACGGCTGGGCCTTCATCAACCCCGTCCGCAAGCTGTATTACAACATCATCGTCACGCTGACATCGGCGGCGGTGGCCTTCCTGGTGGGCGGCGTCGAGGCGCTCGGGCTCATCAACGACCATTTCGGCTTTACGGGCGCCTTCTGGAGCGTCGTCGCGAGGCTCAACAGTCATTTTGGGATGTTGGGGTATGCGGTCATCGCCTTGTTCGTCGCGTGCTGGGTAGTGTCCGTGCTGGTGTACCGCCTGCGGCGGTTCGATGAAATTGGGATTCGGGCGCCGGCGGTGCAGCGATGAGCGTCCAGTCTGCCGGCATCGTGCTGCTCACTCATGCGGACAGCGATCTTGCGGCCTTGAGCCGCTGTGTTTCGCTTCTCCCGGAGGGCTTTCCACGCGTTCGTGGGTTCAGCTTGCAGAGCGTGGCCGACTCCGGCGATTTGACGGCTCTCCTGGAGGGTGAGCTGCTCGGTGCGCGCGTCGTGATCGTGCGCGTGCTGGGCCGGTTGAGCGGCGTTCCGGGCTGGCAGGCCCTGTTGCATGCGGCAGGCGAACGGCGGCAGTCGCTGCTGGTCGTCAGCGGCACCGGCGAGCCGAATCCGGAGTTGGATTTTGTCTCCAGCGTCTCACCCGCCATCCTTCGCGAGACGCTCGCATATCTGCAGGCGGGCGGGCCTCACAATCTCGCCCAGTGGCTGCGCTTTCTGTCGGACCATTTGCTTTTGAGCGGATACGGCTTCGAGGCGCCGCTGCAGCTTCCGGAGCACGGTATCTACCATCCGGCGTTGGGGGAGACCGCGACACTCGAGAGTTGGCAGGCTTCAGGCTGCCAGGACGCGCCGGTAGTCGGAATCGCTTTCTATCGTGCTCACCGGATGAGCGGCAACCTGCGCTTCATCGACGCGCTGGTGGCCGCGCTCGAGCGTCGCGGCCTGAAGGCGCTACCCGTGTATACCTCTTCCTTGCGCGCGCTGAACGAGGCGGGCAAGTCCGCCGCGCTCGCCTTTTTTCAGGGGGATGCCGGAGCGCGCATCGACGCGCTCATCAACACGACTTCGTTCGCGATCGGCGACATCAATCCCCAGGGTCCCACGCTGCCCGGCTGGTCCATTGCGGCCATGGCGGAGCTCGACGTGCCCGTTTTCCAGGCAATGGTGAGCGGCATGGAATTGGGGCAGTGGCAGGCCCTGAGCCGCGGGCTGAATCCCCTGGACACCGCCATGAATGTGGTGATCCCCGAGTTCGATGGCCGCATCGTCACCGTGCCCATCTCCTTCAAGGAGAAACGCCAGGCAGGGGGGATGGAAATCGTCGCGTACGCGCCTCTCGCCGACCGCGTCGAACGGGTGGCGGGTCTCGTCGAGGCGCAGGTGCGCCTGCGTCGGTTGCCGCGCGGGCGCCGCCGCATCGCGTTCGTTTTCACCAACTCGAACACGAAGGCATCTCAGATCGGCAATGCAGTCGGTCTCGATGCACCGGCTTCCCTGATGGCCCTCCTGCGTGCCATGCGGGATGCGGGCTATGCAGTCTCGGATCTCCCGGAGAATGGAGACGCGCTGATCCATGCGCTCATCGAGCGTGGCAGTTACGACGTGGAGCATCTGACGGCCGCGCAATGCGCCAGCGCCCTTGGCAGCGTGCGGGCCGACCGCTATGAAGATTGGTTCGCGGATCTGCCGGCAAGTCTGCGTGAGCGCATGCAGGCGCAGTGGGGTGCGCCGCCCGGTTCCGCTTATGTGCACGAAGGCCACCTCATGCTGGCGGGGTTGGAGTTTGGCAACGCCCTTGTGGTTCTGCAGCCTCCGCGCGGTTACGGCATGGATCCGGACGCGATCTATCACCAGCCGGATCTGCCGCCCACCCATCACTACTACGCCCTGTATCGCTGGTTGCGGGATGATTGGGGTGCGCACGCTATCGTGCATGTCGGGAAGCACGGCACGTTGGAATGGCTGCCGGGTAAGGGCGTCGGTCTGTCTGAGAACTGCTTTCCCGATGCCTTTCTCGGCGATCTGCCGTTGTTCTATCCGTTCATCGTCAACGACCCCGGCGAGGGCGCGCAGGCCAAGCGGCGCGCGCACGCTGTCATTGTCGATCACCTGACGCCCCCGATGACTACCGCCGACACGTATGGGGTGTTGGCGCAGCTGGGAGAGCTCGTGGACGAGTACTACCAGGTGGAGATGCTCGATCCGGGCAAGTTGCCGCTGTTGCAGGCGCAGATCTGGGGGCTGGTGAAGGAATCGCGGCTCGATCGGGATCTGGGGGTGATTTGGGGGGAGCATGCGCATGAGGATGAGGAGTGCGCCCATCAGGGCGAGGCGCATGCTCAGGAGGACCACGGACATGCTCACGACCACGCCCACGACCATGGCAGCCATGGTCACGAGCATGCAGACGAGCGTTCCCACACGCATCATTGGGACGAGACGCTCAACGAGCACGGCGTGCCGCTCGGCTTGGCGCGCATGGATGGCGTGGACTTCGCGCACCTGATCGAGGACATCGACGGTTACCTGTGCGAGATTGGCGCCGCGCAGATTCGCGACGGCCTGCACGTCCTGGGGCAGGCGCCTCAGGATGCGCAGCTGGCGGACATGTTGTGTGCTTTGACACGACTTCCCAACATAGGGGTGCCGGGCCTGCCGGCCGAGGTCGCGCGCCACTACGGCTTGGATTTCGCGGCGCTGCTCGAGGACAAGGGCAGGCGCTTGGATTCTCCCGCCGCGGCGCTGGAGCGGACTGCCAGTCGAGCGCTCGTTACGCGAGCCGACGCGCTCGAGGCGATCGGCCAGCTGTGCCGCGATCTATACCTCGAGCTGCAACGCAGGGAGTTTTCCATCGGGGCGATTGAGGGAATCGTGAGGGCGCGCCTGGGTGAGGGCGCCGTGGGGACGAGTGCCCGCACCGGCGGTGCGGATTATGGTGGTACGGATCGTGGCGCAGCCGTTTCCACTGGCGTTGGTACTGGCGTCCTGGCCGACGTTGGCGATCAGTGCGTCTCCGCGGCGACCAGGGTGGCTGCGGTATTGAAATTCGCTTGCGACGAGCTCGTGCCGAATCTGCGCCGGACTACTGATGAGATCGAGAATCTCCTGCGCGGTTTGGATGGACGTTATGTGCCGGCGGGCCCCAGCGGCGCGCCAACGCGCGGTATGGCTCACATTCTACCCACCGGGCGCAACTTCTATTCGGTAGACCCGCGGAGCTTGCCGTCACAGGCCGCCTGGCGCGTTGGACGGCAGCTGGCCCAGGAGGTGCTGCACCGGTATCTGAAAGAGACCGGACGCTATCCGGAGAGCGTGAGCATCAGTGTCTGGGGCACGAGCGCGATGCGTACCCACGGCGATGATGCGGCCGAGATCCTCGCGCTGCTGGGCGTGCGTCCCGTTTGGCAGTCGGAGAATCGGCGGCTCACAGGCGTGGAAGTGGTTCCCCTGGCCGAGTTGGGCCGGCCCCGCATCGATGTCACCACCCGCATCAGCGGCTTTTTTCGCGATGCCTTCCCGCAACTCATTCAGCTCATCGATCACGCCGTGAATGCCGTGATCGCCCTCGACGAGCCGCCGGAGCAGAACTTCGTGCGTAAGCATTATCTCGCCGAGCTGGCCGCCAGAGCGGCCGCGCAGGAGGACCGTGCACAGGCGGAGCGCAGTGCCCGGTACCGGGTGTTTGGCTCGAAGCCGGGGACGTACGGCGCCGGCATTCTGCCGCTCATCAACGAGAAGAACTGGCGGGATGAGGCCGATTTTGCCGAGGCGTACGTGAATTGGGGCGGCTATGCGTACACGGCGGAGCAAGCCGGTGTCGATGCGCGCCCCGAGTTCCGGCAGCGGCTGGCGTCCGTCGAAGTCGCGCTGCACAACCAGGACAACCGCGAGCATGACATCTTCGATAGCGACGACTACCTGCAGTTTCATGGAGGCATGATCGCCACCATCCGCAGTCTGACCGGCCGCAGGCCGCGCCACTACTTCGGCGATACGCAGAATCCCGACCGCGCGGTGGTGCGCGATTTAAAGGAGGAAGCGCTGCGAGTGTTCCGTTCGCGAGTGGTGAATCCGAAATGGCTGGAGAGCATTCGCCGGCATGGGTACAAGGGCGCGCTCGAATGCACGGCGACCGTCGACTATCTGTTCGGCTTCGACGCCACGGCGCAGGTCATGGAGGACTGGATGTACGAGGAGGTTGCCCAGTGTTATGCGCTCGACCCGGTCATGCGCGAGTTCTTTCAGGAGAGCAATCCCTGGGCGTTGAACGCCGTTGCCGAGCGGCTGCTGGAGGCGGCTCAGCGGAAAATGTGGAGGGCGCCAAGACCCGAGGTCCTGGAGGCCTTGAAAGAGGCATATCTCCAAAGCGAGACGGCTTTGGAGGCGCGCGGCGAGACCGCGCGTCGGGCTTGAGTTGGGTACCGATGAGGAGGCCGCGATGACCTATGCAGCGTACGACTTCCCCCTTGCTGCTCTCGTCGGGCAGGAACAGCTGAAGAGCGCGCTGCTTCTATGTGCGGTAAACCCCGGCATCGGTGGTGTGGTAATCCGCGGCGACAAGGGAAGCGCAAAAAGTACGGCTGCCCGAGGCCTTGCAGGTGTGATGGCTCCGATCGAGCGGGTTCTGGGCTGCGCTTACAACTGTGCGCCCGGCGAACCGGCAACGGGCTGCGAAGTGTGCAACGGAGGGGAACCTGCGCTGGAAACGACTCCAGTGCCATTCGTGAACCTGCCGCTGGGCGCCGGCGAGGACCGTGTGCTCGGAAGTCTGGACTTCGAACAGGCGTTGAAGGGCGGGCGCAAGGCGTTTCAGCCCGGTCTGCTGGCCTCGGCTCACCGCGGCATACTATACATAGACGAGGTCAACCTGTTGCCGGACCACCTCGTCGATGTGCTGTTGGATGTGGCCGCGATGGGAGTCAACCGCGTGCAACGCGAAGGGCTCTCGATGCTGCATCCGGCGCGGATTGCCCTGGTCGGGACGATGAATCAGGAAGAGGGCGAGCTGCGGCCGCAACTGCTCGACCGCTTCGGAACGATGGTGGAAGTGCGCGCGCCCCAGGATCCTCGCTTACGCGCGGAGATCGTCAAGCGGCGTCTCGCGTGGGAAGCCGATCCGGAGGGCTTCAAGCGCACCTGGTATCCCCAACAGATGGCTCTTCGCGAGCAGGTGATGCGCGCCCAAGGACTGCTCCCTAAAGTGCGGGTCACCGACGGCCTGCTGCTGATGATCAGCGAGCTGTGCTGCTCACAGGGTGTCGCGAGCTTGCGCGCCGACCTCATCATGAACAAGGCAGCACGCGCATTGGCGGCACTTCACGGCCGCACCACCGTGGAGCCGGATGACCTGGCGCAGGCGGCGATGCTGGTTCTGCCGCACCGTCGCCGCTCCAAGCCATTCGAGCAACCGGGTTTGGATGAGGAGGAGCTGCAGCGGTTCATGCAGCGCGTGCGTTCGTCCGCGGCGGGAGCCGGAAACTCGCCGGACAAGCCGTTGAGCGAAGACGACGGCGACGGAGGCGGCGACACCGCGGGTGGCCATGCAACCTCAAACGCTGGGGGCACTGGCACCTCCATTGACGAGTCCGTCGGGCAGATCTTCGCGCCCGGTGCTTTTGCGTCGCCAGCGCGCATTGAGTTGAAATCGAGCTCCAGCGCTGGGGCCGATGCTGGTCGGCGCAACGCTGTTTCGCAATCGCGTCGCGGCCGCGAGGTGCGTGCGGTTCCGAATGAGCGTCCGACGGACCTCGCAGTGACCGCCACCTTGCGCCACAGCGTGGTGCGAACCGGCGGGCTGTCGCCTGACGGACGGCTGGAGGTGACGCGCGCGGACCTTCACCAAAAGATCAAGGCTGGCCGCCAAGGCAGTCTGATTCTGTTCGTGGTCGATGCTTCCGGGTCCATGTCGGCGCTCCGCCGGATGGCGACGGTAAAAGGCACTGTCCTGTCACTACTTCGCGATGCGTATCAGCGTCGTGATGAGGTGGGCGTCATCACATTTCGGGGCAGCGAGGCGGAATTGCTGTTGGCTCCGACCCGCAATGTCGAGACCGCCGAGCGGCAGCTGCGTGACCTGCCCACCGGCGGACGTACGCCGCTCGCTCACGCACTGCAGGTCGCCTTTGACGTGTTGAATCGCGCCTCCGGGGCATCGGCGCCCGAACCGCTGCTGATTGTCTTGAGCGATGGGAAGGCGAACGTTGCGCTGGACGGCGAGGGTGACGCCTGGGAGCAATCGCTCGAGTGCGCGCGAGCGCTCTCGAGAAAAGGGATCGCCGCTCTCGTGCTGGACACTGAGGCGGGCTTCGTGCGCATGAACCGTGCCCACGAGCTCGCCGCTGCGCTGAGCGCACAGTGTCTGTCCCTGGAGCAGTTCAGCGCGGAGAGCTTGTCAGTGACGATTCGGGGCCGACTGCAGGCGACCAGCCGAAGGCGCATCGGACAATGATCATCTGTGTCGGTGCCGGACCTGGCAGCCTCGATTATCTCACCCAACGCGGCGCGGAGTTCGTGCGCACGGCCGAGGTCGTCGCAGGATTCGACGCGGTGGTGGACGTGGTGAGGCCGCTGATAGCGCCGGATGCTCGCATCGTTACCATGGGCTATCGGGACCAGACGGTGAAGCTGCAGGAGGTCGCTCGAGCTCACCACGCCAACAAGCGTTGCGTGGTGGTGTTCATGGGCGACATCCATTTCAGCGGCTTTCAGTATCTCGAGCGGGTCGAGCGCGCCTGCGGGCATGTGGTGGAAACCCTTCCGGGCATTTCGTCGGCCCAGATCATGGCCTCGCGCGGCAAGGTCTGTTTCGACGAAACGAGCTTCATCACCTTTCATCGTCGGGGCGAGCTCGAGCCGTTCAAGCGTCATCTGGTGCACGTCCTGGCCGATGAGCGCAACGCGATAGTCATCCCGCGGCCGTGGGATTTCATGCCAAAGGATGTGGCAGCCTTCCTGCTCGCGCGAGGGGCGGCGGCTGACCATCCGGTGGAGGTGTGGGAGAACCTGACGAGCCGGGAGGCTCAATGGTCGGGGAAGCTGTACGAGTGCACCCGGGATTTCAGCGACATGAGCATCATGCTGATCCGCAGCCTGCGGCCAATGCCAAGCCAGATCGAGCCGCCGGTATGAGCGCATCCCCACGCGAGGCCGCAAGGTCGTTGCAGGATTACAGCATCGTCGTCGCCGCGCACGGTAGCCGTGACCCTGCGGCACTGCGGGAGGTCGATGCGCTGATTGCTCTCATGAAGAAGCGCGTGCCGGAACGGACCATTGCCCATGGATTTCTGGAGTTTGCGGTTCCAACGATCGACGAGGCAGTACGCTCGGTCATAGAGGCCGGCGCCGGGCGTGTGGTGATCCTGCCGGCGTTGCTGTTGGCGGCTACACACGCGAAGAACGACATGCCTGGCGAGTTGGCGATGCTCGAGCGCCGCTTTCCGGGTGTCGAGTTTCATTTTGGGGCGCCTGCGGACCTTCATTTCCTGTTACTGCGATTGGCGCAGCAGCGCATTGTCGAGGCGGAGGCGCGCTCTACGCGTTCCACGAGGAGGGCTGACAGCTGCCTGGTCGTAGTGGGCCGCGGCACCAACGATCCGGATGCGAACTCGGAAGTCTCCAAGCTGGCGCGCATGCTGGAAGAGGGTATGGGATTCGGTGCGTCGTACGTTTGCTACGCGGGGACAGCCGAGCCGGGATTGAGAGAAGGCCTGCGCAGGTCGGCCCGGCTGGGCTGCGAGCGCATCGTCGTGTTTCCCTATTTCCTCTTTGACGGTGTGTTGGTGAAGAGGATTTACACGGAAGCCGACGAGCTGCGGGCGCGCCACACCGAGCTGGAGGTTCTCAAGGCCGGGTACCTCGGCGCGCACGACGACGTCGCTCAGGTGTTTCTCGAGCGTGCCCGCGAGGGGCTGGAGGGGCGCGCCAACATGAATTGCTCGCTGTGCAAGTATCGCGTGCAGATCGTGGGTTTCGAGGAGCAGGTCGGGACGCCTCAGCAGCCGCATCACCTGCGGGTGCGCGGTCTGTTGGGACGATCGCTTGGGCCGGGGGCTGGTGCGTCTGCGTCGCCGGCAGACGCGGCGCTCGAGGTGCCAGCGGGTCCGTTCGAGTCTGTGCCGCCGTCCCCGTGGCGGCCATACGAGCCGCACCCGATTGAGGCAGAGAGCTTCAAGATCATCGGCGCGGGGCGCGAGTGGGCAGGGATGGGGGAAGGCGAGCGGCGTGTGGCGCAGCGCCTGGTGCATACGAGCGGTGACTTCAACATTGTCGATGAGTTGTTTTTCTCCGCGGGCGCCGTTGAGATCGGGGTTCGAGCGCTGTTGCGCTGCCGGCGAATAGTGACGGACGTCACCATGGTGGCGAGCGGTCTCAAGCGCAGCCTCCTGCAGGAGCTCGGCATCGATGTCTGGTGCGGGGTACATGACCGCGAGACGCATGTTTTGTCGGAGAACGCGGGCATCACGCGCTCGGCGGCGGGCATACGGCGAGCCTGGGAAAAGTGGGGCAATGACATTGTCCTCGCCATTGGGGATGCGCCGACCGCCCTTGTCGAAACGACCCGTCTGGTGCGCGAGGTGGGCTGGCGGCCGCAATTGGTCGTAGGCCTGCCGGTGGGTTTCGTGGGCACCCGGGAGAGCAAGGACGAGCTGCGGCGCTGTCTGCAGATCCCACGCATCACCAATTCCGGCACTCGTGGAGGCTCACCCTGGGCAGCGAGCGTCGTGAACGCAATGATGATCGGTGCGGTCGATTACCTCGCCGGAGCGTGGCTTCCGTGAATTCCGCACCGTTGAGCCGCGCCGCGGCTGCCGACCCTGGAGTGATTTCCGTGAGTCGCACTCGGCTTGATTTGACTGTACTGGCCGACAACGGCCTGCGAAGAGGCCGTACTACTGGGACGTGCGCCACTGCGGCGTTCAAAGCTGCTTTGCTGCTGATGCTGCGTGGGGAAACCGTTACCGAGGTGATGGTCAGTCTGCCGGACTCGCGGTACTGCCTGCCCGTTCCGATCCATGAGGTGAAACGGCTCGCTGACGGTTCGGCATGCGCTGCCGTTGTCAAGGACGCTGGCGATGACCCGGACTGCACCGACCGCGCGGTCATCTTCGTACTCGTTCGGATCAACAACCGTGGCGAGCTTCGATTTCTGGCCGGCCCCGGTGTCGGCACAGTCACCGAGCCCGGTATCCGGGTGCCGGTCGGCGAGCCTGCGATCAATCCCGTGCCACGCCAGATGATGCGCTGGGCCGCCGAGGAGGTGCTCGCGGGTAAGCCGAATCCCGGCTTCGACCTGGAGATCGGGTGCGAGGATGGGGTGACGATCGCACGCAAAACCTTCAATCCCCGTCTGGGAATCATCGGCGGCATCTCGATTCTGGGCACGAGCGGTGTGGTCGAGCCGATGTCGCTGGCGGCCTATATGGCATCGATCGAGGTCTACATCCGCGTGGCGCTCGGGGGCGGCGCGGACAGTATTGCCTGCGCACCTGGAAAGATCGGCACTGCCTATGCGCGACAGGCGCTGCAGTTGCCGCAGAAACGCGTCGTGCAGATTTCCAACTTCATCGGCTTCGCGCTCGACTGCACCAATCTCGTCCTGGCGGAGGAAGGTCGTCGGCTGCCCGTGCTCTGGGTCGTCGGGCACCCGGGCAAGCTCGCCAAGACGCTCGACGATATCTGGGACACGCATTCCGCCAGGAGCCCGATGGCGGTGGCCGCGGTCGCCCGGGTCGCTTGCGAACGCGGGCTCTCGGACGCAGAGGTGAGGGCATTGGAGAAAGCCAACACCGTGGAGGCGGTCGTGGAATCGTTGCGCCAGCATCCGCTCGGGCGCGAGTTGTGGTGCGCAGTGGAGGAGCGAATCGCAAAGGTGGTACACGCGCGCCTGACGCGGGTAGACCGGGTCGAGGCCCGTCTGTTTGGGCTGCACGGCGTGGCGCTGGGACAGGCAGCATGAGTGTGAGCGCGCTCGGCCAATTCTGGGGAATCGGGGTGGGACCGGGGCCGCGTGGGCTGCTGCCCGTGGCGGCTGTGGAGGCGTTGGCACAAGCCGCGGTCATCTATGCTCCGCGAGCCCGTACCGCCGAGTCATCGATCGCGCGCCAATGCCTGGACGGACTCGTCATCCCCGAGTCGCGTCTGCGGGAGATCGAATTCACGATGGACCCGGACCGCGGTGTCTTGCGCGAGCACTATAGCGCGCTGGCAGGGGAGATTGCCTTGGAGCTCGAGGCGGCGAGGAATGTAGCCTGTCTGACTCTCGGGGATCCCATGACCTACTCCACCTACGGCTACATTTTGGCGGCGCTAAAGGACCGGCTGCCGTCGCTGCGGGCGAAGACCTTCCCGGGCATCACGAGTTTCGCAGCGACGGCGGCGGCCATGGGCTGGCCCCTCGGCGAGGGCAAGGAGCGTGTTCTCATTCTGCCATGCCCCGACGACGCTCGATCGCTGCGGCAGGACATCGAGAGCCATGATGTGGTGGTGTTGATGAAGATCGGCAGGCGGCTCCCGATGGTGTTGCAGCTCCTGCACGAGATGGATATCAGCCGCCATTGTGCGTTGGCGTCCCGCATCGGGCTGCCCGGGGAGACTCTTTGCGACGACGTCAGCCGGCTCTCGAACGATACGGCCCCGGGCTACCTTTCCACGATGCTGATCCGCCGCACGGCGCGAGAGAGGCGCCATCTATGAGAGTGTTCTTCATTGGCGCGGGTCCTGGTGCTGAGGATCTCATTACCGTGCGGGGCGCCGAAATACTGAAGCGAGCTCCTCTCGTGATGTACGCCGGCTCACTGGTCCCGCCGCAAGTGCTGCGCTATTGCAGAGCCGATGCCGACATCATCGACACCGCGAAACTCGACCTCGAACAGCAGGAGGCTTGCTACAGGCGCGCGCAGACGCTCGATTGGGATGTGGCCCGAGTGCACTCCGGCGATCCCGCCATCTACGGCGCAACCGCTGAGCAGATGCGGCGTCTGGACAGGCTCGGAATAACTTACGAAGTCGTACCCGGGGTATCGTCATTCACGGCAGCGGCGGCATCGCTCTCCAGCGAGCTCACGAAGCCCGGCGTGTCGCAGACGGTGATTCTGACACGAGTGTCGGGAAGGGCGTCGCCGGTCCCCCAGAAGGAGGCGTTGGCGAAACTGGCAGAGTCTGGCGCCACGCTGTGTATATTCCTGTCGGGCCCCCATCTGAGGCGCATCGTCACGGAGCTGCGCCCGCACTACCCACCCGACACGCCGGTGGCGCTCGTGCACAGGGCGAGTTGGCCCGACGAGCGCAGTCACCGCACTACTCTCGGACGCCTGCTCACCGAAGTGAAGGCCAAGGAGTGGAGGCTGACGACACTGCTGCTCGTCGGTCGCGTGCTGAGCCGGGAGGTTGCGACGGAGTCGCGCCTGTACGCGAAGGAGTATCCACACATCTTTCGCAAGGCGCGCAAGCAACGGAGTTCGGCATGAGCGGCACGCTGGGTATCTGGCCGGTGCGCGTCGAAGCCGAACGGCTGGGCGAACGGCTCATGCAGCGCCTCGGCGGGGAGTTGTTCCGGCCCTGGGGGCAGGATGAGTCCCGGAAGGAACAGTTTCAAGCGCAATTCGAGCGCTGCTCGCAGTGGGTTTTGGTCATGGCGGCGGGCATCGCGACTCGTTTTGTCGAAGGGCTGCTGCGCGACAAGCACCACGACCCGGCGGTGGTGGTGTTGGATGAAGCCGGGCGCTACGCCATAGCTCTAGTGGGGGGGCATGAAGCGGGCGCCAATGCTCTGGCCTATCGGGTCGCCAACGCGGTCGGCGCGATTCCTGTGGTTACGACGGCGACTGAGGCCACCAAGCGGCTGGTTGTCGGCATAGGATGCCGCAAGGGCGTGAGTGAGGACCAAGTCGAGCGAGCGATTCGGCATGCCCTTGCACAGCGCGCGCCGGGCGATACGCGGGAGCCCGCCCCGAACATGTGTGCTCGCGCAGCCGGGGGCGCGCCGGATACGCTTGCTCCGGCGGATTGGTGTGCCATCCCGGATGATGGCGCACTAGCGGCTGCGGAGGAGTTTCATGCCATACGGGAGCTCGTCACGGTTGATCTGAAAGCCGACGAGCCGGCCCTGCTCTCGTTTTCGCGCCGACATGCAATTCCGCTGCGGGTGATCGCCAAACACCGGCTAATGGCACGGCCGTGGGTCACGCAGCGCTCCGAGTGGGTCCGGCAGTCGGTTGGCCTCGACGGAGTCTGTGAGCCGTGCGCCCTCATTGCCTGCACCCGCGGGAGGCTCGTTGTTCCCAAGACGACGTTGGACGGCGTCGCAGTAGCCGTCGTTGCGGATGATTGGAGATACGAGCCGTGAGCGGTGTGCTGAATCTGGTATCTGTGGGTCCGGGGACGAGTGACCTCATCGTGCCGCGGGCCAGGGAGGCGCTGGACAACAGCGATGTGATCGTCGGCTACGAGCTGTACCTGCGCTGGATTGCACCCTGGATCGCGGGCAGGGAAATCCACACACCGCCGCTCACTCAGGAGCGTGGACGGGCTCTTCTCGCCATCGAGAAGGCTCGCGCAGGCGCGAGGGTGGCGCTGATCTCGAGTGGCGACATCGGTATCTACGCCATGGCCGCGCTCGCGTTCGAAGAAATGCGGGAGACGGACACGTTCGAGGTCAACGTCATTCCGGGGATCACGGCGGCCAACGCATGCGCCTCGCTTCTGGGCTCGCCGCTATCTCACGACTTCGCCACACTGAGCCTTTCCAACCTCATGTGTCCATGGGAGTGGATCGAGCAGCGGGCACGTCACATCGCTGCAGCCGATCTCGCGTGCGTTTTGTACAACGTGCAAAGTAACACTCGGCTTGACGGCGTCTATCGCGTTCTCGAGATTCTGTTGGAACACAAGTCTCCTCAGACCCTCTGCGGCGTGCTCCGCAATGCGTATCGGCCGGATCAGAGCGTTGCGATCCATTCGCTGCGCGATCTGCTCGCGCTGCGCTTTGACATGCTCACGACAATCGTCATCGGTAATCGCTTTACCCGGCGTAAGCGTGAGTGGATCTTCACACCGCGCGGCTACAACGATTGGGCGAGCGATGAGCCGCATCCGAGGCCGGAGCTTCCCGCAAACGCCGTCTGGGTGTTCTCAGGGACCAGCGACGGTAACGCCCTGGCCGCTGATCTGGCGAGTCGGCATGGTCCCATCGTCGTGAGCACTGCCTCGGAATATGGAGCTGAGATCGTTCGCGAGCAGTGTCCTGGGGTCAGTGTGTGGGCGGGACGACAGGGCGTCGAGTCGCGCCGTCGCGCGCTGCTCGAAAGCGGAGCTCGCGTCATCGTCGACGCAACACACCCTTACGCGCAGCAGATATCCGAACAGCTGATCGGTCTTGCGGGACAGTTGGGCATCCCGTACCTGCGCTATGAGCGGCCCAGTACGCTGGATCCGAAAGCCGCATTATTGTGTGAGTCGGTGAGCGCTGCCGCGGAACGCGCCATCGCAGCCGGCCGGCGGATTTTCCTCGCGACCGGCTCCAAGGATCTGGCGACATTCCTGCAGGCCCCGAATGCGGAGCAACGCGAGTGGTTCGTGCGCATTACACCGGAGCCTGCTCTGATCCGCCGCGCGCTCGGCCTGGGCATTCCGCGTAATCGCATCCTCGCAATGCAGGGCCCTTTCTCCGAGGCGTTCAACAGCGCTCTGTGGCGCGACCAGCGCATCGATTGCGTGGTCACCAAGGACTCCGGCGAGGCTGGCGGGTTTTCCGCGAAAGTGCGCGCAGCCGGCAGCCTCGGCATCCCGCTGCTGGTGATCCAAAGACCCCGGATAACGTATCCGCACCTCGCAACGGACTTCAATGGTGTCAGCGAGCACTTGAGGTCCTTGGCAGGAGGGCGAGCGCTCGCGAGGGCAGCATCATGAGGCAGCCGATTCCGGTCACGATCGTGAGCGGCTTTCTGGGCTCCGGCAAGACGACGCTGCTGTGTGGCTTGCTCGAGCGCCGGCAGGAGCGACGGCTGGCCGTGCTGATCAATGAGCTGGGAGAAGTCTCCATTGACGGCGCGCTGGCCCGAGCGAGCGCAGGCGGCACGGAGGAGGTTGAGATCGTCGATTTTCCGAGCGGACTCATCGCGTATGCGGAAGACAGGCAGTTCGTGCCGACCCTCCAGGCGCTTGCCCGCCGTGCCGGGCAGATCGACCACGTGCTCATCGAGACTTCGGGGGTGGCGCTGCCGTCAGCCGCGATGGCACGTCTGCAAAGCCCCGAGCTCGCCGGTGACTTCGTCCTCGACGCCACACTGGTGGTGGTGGACGCACCGCGTCTGCTGGCCGGCGAGTTCGAGCGCGCTAGCACCAGGGGCATGTGCACCGGTGGCGGCGATGGCGCCGGGTTGGTTGACCCCAGCGATATTGGCGCCATCGACGTCGAGGATACCCGCAGCGCTATCGAACCGTCCGCGGTGCTGTTCGATCAACAGCTGGCGGGCGCCGACGTCGTCGTGTTGAACAAGATCGACCAGCTCGACACCGATGCTCTGCTGGCTGCGGAAGAGCGCGTTCGGCGGCGTGCTCCGAACGTGCGTTTTCTCGAACTGGCCCACGACGCGCAGTTGGATGTGCGACTCGCTCTGGGGTTGCGCCTGCACCAGGCGACCGCATCGGGGCAGCCTCGGCACTTTCACGGACCGTTTACACCCATGCCCGGCATCGACAGTCGGACTCTGGCCGATCACGGAGGGGTCGACGGACACAGCCATTCGGGCCTCATGGCGCATACCCACGGGCTGGCCACTCATACGCATTTCCACGAGCAAGACACGGGTTGGCTTTCGTTCACGCTGCGCAGTGCGGAACACCAGGACGTCAACGCGTTGCGGACGGCTCTGGAACGGGTGGCGGAAGCGGAACCCCTCCTGCGGTGCAAGGGATTCGCGCTCAGCACCGAGGCGGGTCGTCCCGTGCTGTTTCAAGGGGTGCGCACGCGCGTGGTATCGATTGCGGCGGCACCGAAAACCCTCCCGCAGGGTTCCGAGCTGGTGTTCATTGGTTATCACCTCAGCCGCTCACGGGTGGCCTCGATATTGAGCCGCCTGACAGGGGCGGTCTGGAGTTGATATGCGGACCGATCCGGAAGCGCACAAGCGCATGACCCAGCGGCACAAGGAGGGTTTCGAGAAGAAGAAGGCTGCCGCGCAGCTCGAGAAGGGCCTGCTGATCGTCAACACGGGCACCGGCAAGGGCAAGTCGACTGCGGCCTTCGGCATGGGGATGCGGGTGCTGGGTCATGGTTGGAAACTCGGGGTCGTGCAGTTCATCAAGGGCGCGCTCGACAGCGCCGAGCGCCGCTTCCTCGGCGCGCAGCCGAACTGCGAGTTTCATGTCGTCGGCGCGGGTTATACGTGGAACACCCAGGACCGCGAGGCCGACATTCTCACCGCGCGGAAGGGTTGGGCGGAAGCGGTCCGCATGATCGAGGACCCGACTTATCGCATGGTGATTCTCGACGAGCTCAATATCGTCCTCAAATACGAGTATCTCGACCTCGAGACGACACTGGAGGTATTTCGCAAGCGGCGCGAGATGCTGCACATCGTGGTGACGGGACGCCACGCGCCGGAGCGCCTCATCCAAGAGGCCGACCTGGTCAGCGACATCCGTTCCGTGAAGCACCCGTATCGGGAGCAGGGCGTCAAGGCGCAACCCGGAGTGGAATTCTGATGCGCGAGCCGCGCCATTGTCCCGCGTTGCTCGTCAGTGCCCCGGCCTCGAATCAGGGCAAGACCACGGTCACGGCGGCGCTGGCGCGCTACCACTCAACACTGGGGCGCGTGGTCCGGGTATTCAAAACAGGCCCGGACTTCCTCGATCCCATGATTCTCGAGCGGG
>CAZDTG010000087.1:0-16735 GCA_964508005.1 uncultured Steroidobacteraceae bacterium | reverse complement strand
GCCACATCAATGCCGACAAAAACTGGCAATGTCCTCATACCTGGGAGTCAGGCTCAACGGCCCGTCTGCCGCCGTCCGCAAGACGCGTCAGCGGCCCTGCCGGCGAGACGGCTCGTCGGCACTCCAGGAGCTCGCCGAACGAATCTGTCATGAGCACCACATCGGTATAGAACGACTGCGTTCGCTTTCGCGCGCGCGTGAACTTACCCCGACCCGCGTGGATTTCATCACTCAAGCGATCAACCTTCGCATGGCCACACTGGCCGAGCTGGCACGCTTCCTTCATCGCGATCCCTCCGCGCTCACAAGGCTCCTGGCGCGTCACCCACATCCGTCGCAGACCCGCTCATAAGTCACATAGGTCAAGTCCGGTACCGAAAGGCGCGCCTGTACGCAGAAAATGGCAAAGTAGTCGCGTACCGAGACAAACCATAGCAACGCCGTACAGTCCAAAAACCCACTCACCAGCGGAGGACCACCCACATGAGAATCCATACCGTGGCGAGCACTTTGTTCCTGATGGCCTGCGCCGATCTCGCCGGCTGTGCGAAGGCCGATGAGCGGCTTCCGCCGGAAGTGACGACGGCGGTCGCGCACGACTTCAACGAGGGCGATGCAGTCCGCACGGCGGCGCACTACGCGGACGACGCTCAGATACTGCCGCCCCGGCATTCAGCCATCGATGGCAGGCCGGCTATCACTGCCTTTTTCAAGGCCAATATCGACAAGTACATCAGTTTCGGCAACTACACGAACTGGAGTGTGGTGCGGGGGGACATGGCCATCGAACAGGGGGTCTACAACGTTAGAAACGTTCGAATTGGCGAAAACGTCGAGGCTGGCAAATACATTCGTATCTGGAAGAAGGTCGACGGAACCTGGAAGCTGTATCGCGACATGTTCAGCCCGGATAGCGGGATGTCTGGAGCCGTGTCCGTTGCTCCTGAGGAGGTAACACCCAGCGAAAATCGTCCAATGAAGTAGTCTAAGGGCGCCACAGCCACCCGATTCGATCGTGAGCTTCACCTGGAGGGTTACAGCCTGGTCCACGGCGCTTCTGCCGCGACATAGCGCGTTACAGGACCGTCGGCGGGTACATCCATGGACAACTGGTCATGCGCTGCCGCCGGTTGTAAGTTGAGGGACAGCCGGACGATATTCCGGTTGAACGCCGAGGCAAATCCGGGTAGCCGGAATGCGGCAAGCGTATTGAGGGCAGGAGTGAAGGGGAGTGAAGCCATGACAGAGAGTAAACAGACGCTCATTGCTTGGCTGCGCGATGCACACGCGATGGAGCGAGCGAACGTCGACAGTTTGGATCGGCTCGCGGACAGGCTCTCCCGCTATCCCGAGCTCGGGGTGCGGTTTCGAGAGCATTGGCGAGAGTCGATTGGCCAAGTCGAACACATTGAAGCGTGCCTGAAGAAGCTCGGCTCCGACACATCGACATTCAAGGACCTGACAAGCCGTTTCATTGGAATCGCCCAGGCCTACGCGGTAGCCGTGCGACCCGATGAGATAGTGAAGGACTGCCTGGCCGCGTACGCATTCATGCACTTTGAGATCGCAGCATATCTCTCGCTCGGGGCGGCGGCGCTGGCGCTCGAGGAGCCGGAGATCGCCCGGATGTGCAACGAGCATCTGGAACGGGAGCGAGCGATGGCCAGCTGGCTCGAGCAGCAGATTCCGGAGGTGACTCTGGAGTTCTTGCGGCCCTAGCGGGAGCGTGGGCGCTCCATTGGGGCCAGCTCCGTCCGAGTATAAGTGCCGGTCGCGTTTGCGCTCGATGCATCCGGGCACGGGCGGGCTAGCCCAGCCAACGGCCGGCTCGGGGTGCTCCTCGGAGGGGACAGGGAATGCGTCCCCGTTGGCGGCGCTGAGGTACTCTCGCTTGACCAAGAAGGAGCTGCCGGCGCCGGACCCATTTTCGACTCAGGAAGCCGAGGTGCTGTCTGAAGACGGGCGCACTATCATTCGGCGGCCTGCGGAGACCGGCTCGGATAATTGCAGAGAGGCACGGAGTGAAGCTGTCCCATGCAACCTGAAGATGCCAACGGCAAGCTGCCAACTTCCCAGCGACCGTTCCGGGTTCTTCTGATCGCCGGTTCCGGCAGACGCCAGTACAACTGCCCCGGTGTCGACTCGAAAGCACGAGCGCTCGTGTACCGGATGTCAGACCGTTTGCCACAAGCCTGGGAGATCGACGTTGAAGATCTAGGAAACGTCTATGGTCGTGCGCGCATCCAGAGCTGTAACGCGTGTGTATCGACGTCCATGGCTCTGTGCTGTTGGCCCTGTAATTGTTATGAGCGAGGCGACAAGACCGAACCGGACCTGCTGTGGGATCTGGATCTGTATGCGCGGCTCGACCTCGCCGATGCGTGGGCAATCGTCGGCCCGATCAACTGGTTCGGTCCGCCGAGCAACCTGAAGCTCCTGTTTGACAGGTTGGTCTGTATGAACGGTGGCAACCCGCGAGAAGCCCTCATCGATCACAAAGATCCGGAGAAGGCGATGGCGCTCGAGAGGTCCCCGCAATGGGAGGAGTTGAGTCGCAACCATCTCGAGGGGCGCACAGCGGGTTTCTTCTGTTATGGTGACGAAGGAGCTGATGAGGCGGATGCGGACGGCCGGCCCAAACACTTGCGGCACAAGCAATGGTTCAACCCGGATGACTGGCCGACGGATCGGGATCGCGAGGCGTTTCTGCCGCTGGTTCTGCAGTGTCGGTACAGCGGCATCGAGGTTCCCGATGAGTTGTGGACGGTCGCGCACACCGGAATCGGAAAACCTTATGCGGACGATCAGGCAGAAGACATGATACGCGACAGCGAATTCATGGCCTCGTTTGATGCGTGGACCCACCGCTTCGCCGCGTTTGTGGCCAGCAAGGGAAAGGTGGAGCCGGGCCCATATCGCGCGTTCGGGTACAAACCGCCCGGCCATCGCATTGCCGACCTCAAACTGGCGTGGCGCGACGTCCGCATGCGGCTCGGGCGCCCCCGTCCAGGCACATCACCGGCGGCGCAGGCGGCAAAGGGGCTCAATCGAGACGCGACGCTTTGGCCGAAACAGAGTGCCTCGAAGAACCCGAAGCGCTGATGGTCCCCCTGCGGTCAGCATCCCCGAAAGGCATTGCAAGCACTTTGCTCAGCGTGAGCTCTTCCGGTGAGCGATACGGCGCGAGGCCAATGTCAATCGCGCTCTGTGGCACGTCAAACCGCAACGTTCCATGGAGGATGTCCCACCAGGTCAGGCCGCTCGACCAGTTCGAGTTTCTCTGTGTTTCGAGTGCTGAATGATGTATCCCGTGCAGGCGGGGCGTCATGACCACACGGGCGAGCCGGCGTTCGAGAGGCTTCGGTAGACACACATTCGAGTGATGGAACAGGATCGATGCGACGAGTAGTCTCTGCCAAAATGTATACGTGCGCGAATCGATGCCGATCAGGACCACCTGTAGCGCCCGGAACGGTAGTGACAGGGCCATCTCCCCGAAGTGGAACCGCAGGGCGGTAGACGCATCGAGATCGAGATCGGCATGGTGTGCCTGGTGGAACCGCCACAGCAGCGGAACCTTGTGAGTCATCACGTGCCAAACGTAGAGGGTATAGTCCAGCAGCATGACGCCGAGCACGACTCGCAATGCGTACGGCACTGGAACACGCTGAAGCACGCCCCATCGCTTGAGCGCTACCGTGCGACACAGCCGCCCGACCAACGGCTCCTCCAGGTCGCGGATCGTCAGTGCGCTAAGGGCCCCCATACTTGCGTTTCTCGCAATGCGACGAAGTTTTGGCTCACGCTGAATACGCAACGGCCGTTGCAGCTCCATCACCACGAGAGCGCCAACGGCAACGATAGTCAGGCTCCGAGAGAAAGCGGACATGCAGCATCAACGAAGGAGCGCGCGTGCCCGTTCCACTGGAAGGCGCTGTGCTAGGAGTCTCAATGAGCGGTTGCTCGATCGCGGTCGTCATCCCGGCTCTCAACGAAGCCGCAAATCTCGAGCGATTGCTGGAATCGCTGGAACGAGAGGGGTTTCATACCCTCATCGTTGTGGACGGGGGGAGCAAGGATGAGAGCGCGGACATTGCGAGGCGCGCGGGAGCGATCGTCATTCGGAGCGCACGCGGACGTGGACGACAGATGAACGCCGGTGCGGCACACGCCAGCTCGCCCGTCCTGCTGTTCCTTCACGCCGATACACGTTTACCTTCCGGGTCCGGGGCGCTCATCGAAGACGCGCTTCGCGATCCGACTGTCGTAGGTGGATGCTTCAGGCTTTCATTCGACACACGGAGCGCCCTTCTGAGATTCTACGCATCGATGACTCGGTTCGAGACCGCACTGACAACATTTGGCGATCAGGCGTACTTCGTCAGGGCTTCCGTGTTCAACGGGATCGGCGGCTATCCCGAATGGCCGCTCCTCGAGGATGTTCAGCTGCGGCGCGATCTACGGCAGCGCGGCCGGTTCGTGAAACTTCCTTCCCCCGTGGTTACGTCCGCGCGCCGCTTCAATCGCGAGGGAGTTCTACGTCGCCAACTGCTCAATGGACTCGTATTGTTGCTGTTCTATTGCGGAATTTCCGCGGAGCGACTGGCCCGCTGGTACCCAGCCGGCCACTGAATCGATCTGTGGTGTATAACTTGCAGCCTCGCAGATGATGAGTACCCCACAGTCGATGACGCGCCCGAGCTTCGGCGAAACCCTTGCCGCCCACCGGCTCAAGCTGTCGCGCGTTGAGCTCGGGATTCTGCAGATCAATGTGGGCAAGCGCTGTAACCAGGCGTGTCATCACTGCCATGTCGACGCCGGCCCCCGGCGTACGGAAATGATGAGCGCAGTGACGGCCGAACGGGTCCTGGAGCTTCTTGCCCGTGCCACGACCGTTCACACACTCGACATCACCGGCGGCGCCCCTGAGCTCAACCCTTGCTTCAGGCATCTGGTGCGCCAGGGTCGCGCGCTAGGTCGCAAGGTCATCGACCGATGCAATTTAACCGTGCTGCTCGAGCCCGGGCAGGAGAGCACGGCCGAGTTTCTCGCACGGCAATCGGTAACGGTGGTCGCCTCACTCCCGTGCTACAGCAAGGTGAATGTCGAGCGGCAGAGAGGCTTGGGTGTGTTCGAAAAGAGCATCGAGGCACTGCGACGCTTGAATGCGCTGGGTTATGGAGTACCCGGATCCGGACTGGAGTTGAACCTCGTTTACAACCCCGTGGGAGCGTCGTTACCGCCCCCGCAGGGCCCCCTCGAATCGGACTACCGGCGCGTGCTGGGTGAGAATTTCGGGATCGTCTTCAACCGCTTGTACGCGCTCGCCAATATGCCGATCAGCCGTTTCCTGCATCAGCTCATCCGGGAAGGCCAGCTGCAGCGCTATATGGACATGCTCGTCCAAGCGTTCAACCCTGCCGCGACGACGGCACTCATGTGTCGCGAGCTCGTCTCGGTGAGTTGGGACGGGGTCTGCCACGATTGCGACTTCAACCAGATGCTCGGGATCCCGCTCGGTGGCAAGCCACGCACGCTGTGGGATGTTGAGAACCTTGCCGAGCTGGCGAGCCGGCCGATTGCAGTCGCGGCCCACTGTTACGGCTGTACGGCGGGAGCGGGAAGCTCCTGCACCGGCGCGCTCGCGTCCGCTATGGGCCACCAAGCCTCGCTGTGATCGTAGGCGCTGCAATTTTTGTCAAAACACCGGGGCTTTCCCCCGTCAAGACACGACTGGCATCCGAGATCGGTCGCGAGCGCGCGGAGGAGTTTCATCGGCGTGCATGTCGAGCGTCGGCGCAGATCGTACGTGCGGTCGGCTCCAGTCTGGTGCCCTATTGGGCAGTGGCCGAAGAGAGTGCAGTGGCTGAGGCCAGGTGGCAAGGATTCCCTGGAATCTGGCAGGGACCGGGTGGTCTCGCCGAGCGGCTTGCCTTCGTTTATACATCGATTCAACAGCGTCACGGAGCTGCGCTCCTGCTCGGGGCGGACACCCCGCAAATCACTGTTCGCGGATTGAAGAGGGTGTTGGATCTCATCGAGCAAACGGAGCGGCCGTTCGCGATCGGCCCGGCAGCGGACGGGGGGTTCTGGGCATTTGCCGGCAGCAAACCGGTGGCGAAGGACATTTGGGCTGCAGTCGCGTATTCGCAGGCGCACACGTGCGCGGAGCTGGTCGCCGCTCTCACTGTGAGCGGCGCTAATTCCCTCTACGCGCAGACATTAAGCGATGTGGACTGTCTCGACGATCTGCGAGAGCTGCAGGCCGCGCTTCAGAGGCTCGCGGAGCCGCTCGGAGAGCAACTCGCGCTCGCGGACTGGATCGGTCGTTCGGTGCCTGAGCTCTCCCTCACCGAGTGAGGGCTTGGGAATGGATCTGCCTTCGACGGACTTTCGACTTTGGCTACCGCTCAAGCACGCGCCGACGGTGGTTCACTGTCTAGAGCTTTGGTGCGGCGACTTCGACTAGTCAATCGATGAAGACGCGCACGCGCGGGGAAAGCTGCTGTTGGGTGGTCGGGCACGGCAGGGACGCTCAAGCGTTAGCCGAGGTCAACCCTCACCACCGCAGCTGCAATGGCAGCGAGCTTGGTTGCCTGGTGTCGCACGAATTCGGCTATTCGGGAGACCAGGGTTTTCTCTTGTCCCTGGTAGAGGGTTTCCGCGGCCTGTAATGCGGCGGCGGCGGGTGCGGCTGTTCCGATTCGTCGCATTTCCCGAGAGAGCAGTTGTCGCGGAGTTCCCGTGCGCGCGGCGAATTCAGCCCAGTCATAGGCACGTATTTGCTCGAGGTGGAATTCATCGCCGTAGGCCATGGCCAGTTCGTGATCGAGACCGTCGTATTGCAGCACGCTGACTAAATCGTAATGCGGTGCGAGTGCCAATCCCGCGGGGTTGCAAAAGAACGAGACGTTCTTCCCGTGAGCATCGGAGTTTCCGATGAGGTATTGGAAGAGTGCCCATCGCAGGAGCCCGATGCGAGTGACGGCCTTCGCGACGGTGTAGTCAGCGATAGAAAACAGGCGTTCGAAGCTGACGCCATCACGGATATCCCGAACGTCGCGTCCGGAGCCGAAGTTGCGCTCATACTTGTATGAGACGGGGAAGTTGAGAGCCTGGCAGCTGTCGATGATGTGCCGGCGGCGCACTCGCTGTGGCTCGCGCACCCGATCGAATCGTTCGACGACCAATATCGGATCGGGGACGCGCAGGATCGATACGGGTGCAACCGCGAGCCCCAGTCTGCGGGCGAGGCTCATGCTGAAATGTTCGTTAGCGACGAGCATCGCCAATCGATCATCCGGCGGTTCGGGCTTGAGAATATGCGTCGAGGCGAGCTCACCCTCGACGAGGTACATTCGATTGTTCTGGTCCAGGTAAACGGCGAGCTTGTCCTGATACCCGGCGATCGACATCCGCACGCGACCATCCCACACAGCGAAAGGAACCTGCGCCCGTTCGTCGATGCGTTGCCTGAGCTCCGTTGGATGAATTTCTCGCCGGGTGGTTCCTTGTCTGGCTTGGGTCGCCTCACCCGCTAGAAATGAAAGCGCTCCGGAGGTCTCCTGGCCCAACTCGCGGATCAAGCCGTACAGGTTGTTCTTGGCGACCTGATGTGTGGTAGAGACAACGTCCAGCGCGCGCCCTTCGGGTAGAAGATTTTCCAGGAATCTCCGCACCGTTCCAGATGCTGCGGTCTGCCCCATCATCATGTGCGGCGAGATTGAATAAGAACCGGGTGCGTTGCGCCATTCGTCGGTGTATTGGAACGAAAAGCGCTCGTCGAGCGACTCGTATTCGACTGTTCCGACCTGGGCAGCCGAATCAAACACCTCGAGAGCGTGCGTGCTCATCGTCGTGGAAGCTTATCCTTGTCGACTATCGACATTGACAGACCCAGCCCGTCGAGGACTTTGAGTACCCGATCGGTCGCGACTCCGGATCTGCCGTTTTCCAATCGCGAAAGAAGGTCCACGGATACGCCACACAGGGCCGCGGCGTCATCGATCCTAAGGGCGCTGGCTCTGCGCTTTTCCCGAATGGTTCGGCCGAGGTCCTGCAACGAGTGAACCGGCGTTTCGGGATATTGGAAATCGGGCATGAAGTACCCCAAAGACGATAATGTTTCGCAATATCAGAAATTATAGGGAGCTCGGAGCAGAGATCAATGAAATTTACGATATTCCGAAAGATCGCTCACAAGACGCCTCACCAAATCCGCCGCTGAAATGCAGAGTCCGGGCTCGGGGCTATCCGCTTACCCGTATTGGCCTTGGGGCTGCACCACGCGCCTGCGAGAATCTGGGAATGCCGCCCCGTACGCTGCCGCATTCCGCGCCCGCTCTCTTCAGCCACGTAAGCGCCGATAACGCGCCGCTATACCGCGCGATCCTGGATGTGTTCGCAACCGCCAAGCGGCAGTTCCGGCTGCATCTGCGGCCTGACGAAGTGCTCGTCGAGGCGACGTGGCCAGATGAGCCGCCAAGTCTCGATGCAGTCCAGCAGGCGCTCGGGCAGCTCGTTGAGTGGGGCAATCTGCACGCGCAGCCGGATACGGCCCGGGTTGCGACAATCGAAGATTTTTACCGCAAGCGACTGCTCTACCGGATGACGGTCGGCGGGGAAGCCGTCGAGGCGGGGTTGCAGGCGTTCGTCGAGACTCTGGCGAGGCGTGCTGAGCTGCAGTCCGTAGCCCTCGATGACATTCGGGCGCGACTCATCTCCCTCGCACAACTCATGCGCGAATCACCTCCCGATGCTGCGAAAGTCCACGGCGCGCTTCGGGATCTCGTACATGTCTTCGAGGGACTGTCGAACAACGCCGAAGCGTTCATGGCGGGGCTGGCGCGCACGATCGAGCTGCAGCGCGCCGAAGCCGCCGCGGTGATGACCTTCAAGACGCGCTTGATCGACTATCTGCAGCGATTCATCGGTGATCTGGTGACCCGCTCGAGCCAGATCGCCGAACTGTTGGCCGATCTGCGGCCGTTCGAGCAATCATTGCTACGCATCGCTGCCGAGCGCGATGCGCTCAACGCAGCTCCGGGCGACTCCGAGACGGATGAGGAAGCCGTCACCGCCAGGATCATCGCCTGGAACGAGCGCTGGGCAGGATTGCGGCGCTGGTTCGTATCGGGCGGCCGGGATCGCTCGCAGGCAGAGCTGCTGCGAGCCACCGCGCTCTCGGCGATTCCTCGCCTCCTGCAGGCCGTCTCACTGCTGAACGAACGGCGTGCGGGACGCAGCGATCGCGCTGCGGATTTCCGACGCCTGGCGTTGTGGTTTGCTGAAGCGCCCAGCCCCGCAGATGCCCATCGGTTGTGGCGAGCCGCCTTCGCCTTGTCGCCCGCGCGACACCTTGCGCTTGCGGTCGCCGACGAAAAAGTCAGTGCAAATACGTCTTGGCGTGACGCTCCCGGGATCGCCGTCCTGCCCAAGCTTCGCGAACAGGGTGTTCTGCCGACCCGCGGAGCCCCGCCTCGCATCCTGGACCGATCCAAGGAACGCACGTTGCTCGCCGCTCGCGTCGCAGAGGAAGCGGCGCAAACGGAGTCTGCACGCCAGCGCCTCGCCACCCATCGCGAGACCCGCCTCTCCGAGCTCGGTCAACTCGATACGTCGGCATTTCGTCTATTCCTGACGCTACTCGGTGAAGCTCTCGCGGCCCAGACCGATCCGGAGGAGCCGGTGGAACGGCTGACTAGCGACGGCACACTCACCATTCGACTCGTGCCTCTCGAGCCGGACAGCCGGGCTGAGATTCAGACCGACCTGGGCCGATTCTGCGGCCGCGACCATCGCGTGCTGATCAGCAGAACCTGAAGACCCATGCAGACGCGCGGTCTACAGGATGTTCTCATCCATCAGCAGGGAGAAGAAAAGGAGCGCGCGCTTCGAGCTTTGCTGATGCGACCGCTCATGACTGCCGGCGACCCGGAGCTCGAGCTCGTGCGCCGGCACGCCGAATATTTGCGTGAGTGGCTGCTGCGGGAGACCGGATGGAATCTCCAAGTGGAACGCCAATGCGCGCGACTCTATAAGCGGCCTGCAACACTCGACGACGTAACACGTGGACTGCCTGAGTTCGATCGCGATCGCTACGTGCTCCTTTGCCTCGCGTGCGCCGTACTCGAGCGCGCCGAGTCGCAGATCACGCTACGGGCGTTGGGTGAGCGTCTTCTGGAAGCGGCCGCGGATCCCGAGCTTGCCGCCCGCGGCTTTACCTATACGCTGGAAGGGGCCCGCGAGAGACGATCTCTGGTCAGCATCTGCCGTCTCCTGCTCGAGTTAGGTGTGCTTGCGCGTGTCGCGGGCGACGAGGAAGCGTACGTGAATCAATCGGGCGACGTGCTATATGACGTTCACCGCCGGGTGTTGGCACGATTGCCCGCTGGAACACGAGGCGCTAGTCTGATCGCCGTGACCCAGCCGGATCTCGACTTCGACGCGCGACTCGCCGCTCTCGTAGACGAGTACGTGCCGGATACCCCTGAGAGCCGGCGCATGGCGCTCCGTCATCGCTTGGCCCGCAGACTGCTGGATGATCCAGTGCTGTACCACTACGAGCTCAGCGCCGACGAGTCTGAATATCTGGCGAGCCAGCGCGGACCCATGGCGTATCGACTCGCGCAGGCCGTGGGACTCACTGCAGAGCTGCGCGCCGAAGGGCTCGCACTCGTCGATCCGGACGGAGAGCTGTCGGACAAACATCTGCCAGCGGTCGGCACGGAAGCTCACGCGACATTGCTCGTCGCGGAATATCTGGCTCGTGAGGCACAGGTCGACCGCGGGCAAATCCATTCACTGCACGAGCTCGCAGCGTATCTTCGTACGGCTGGGGATCGCTACGGCCGCTTTTGGCGCAAGGATGCGCGCGAAGCCGGTGCAGAGGTCGAGCTCGCAGCCGAGGCGGTCAGCCGTCTCGAGGCCTTGCGGCTCATCCAACGCGTCAAGAACGGCGTGCAGTCTCTTCCCGCCTTGCACCGCTACGCCATTTCCGAGGTGCAAACTTGATCGGTACTCCTCCACGGATCCCACTGCCCTCCCCGTCCCGTGCGCGGTGGCAGCCATTGCGACTCGGGCTCGTCGAGCTGTATCACTACGATGTCGAGGAATTCTGGTTCCGCGACGGCCACCTGCTACTGCGAGGCAACAACGGCACCGGCAAATCCAAAGTCCTCTCGCTCACACTGCCGTTTCTGCTGGACGCCAACCTGAGCGCCTCTCGTGTCGAGCCGGATGGCGATCGCAGCAAGCGGATGGAGTGGAACCTGCTGATGAACAGGCGCCATGACCGTCGCATCGGCTATACCTGGATCGAATTTGGGCGCCGCGACGGCTCGGGACAGGCGTTCACGCTCACGCTCGGGTGCGGATTGCGTGCCGTTGCGGGCCGCCCTGGTGCCGAACCCTGGTTCTTCATCACGGCACAGCGTATTGGCGCGGATCTCTGGTTGACCACACCGGAAAAGACGGCGCTATCGCGAGAGCGACTGATTGAAGCCATAGGCGCTCACGGCCAGGTGTTTCCAAACGCTCAGTCCTATCGTCGTGCGGTCGATGAGCGGCTGTTTCGATTGGGAGCCGAGCGTTACGACGCGTTGGTCGACACATTGATCCAGCTGAGACAGCCACAATTGTCGAAGAGCCCGGATGAGCGGCGCCTTTCCGAAGCACTGACACAGGCATTGCCGCCGCTCGACCGCGCGGCGCTCGAGGACGTTGCCGAGGCGATGGGCGAGCTTGATGACATCCGGCGCACCTTGGAGGAGATCGAGGCCATGCGCAAGGCGATCTCCTCGTTCGGGGCGCGTTATCGGCGGTATGCCCGGATCGCAACACGGCGCCGTGCGAGGACGCTGCGGCAGGCGCAAACCGATTTCGATAACGCGAGCCGGGATGTCAATGCGGCTCAGCAGGAGCTCGAGGACGCCCGAGCCAAGGTCGCCCGCTGTTTTTCGAACCAGCAGATACTCGACGAGCAGGTTGCCGCGGACATGGCCCGCTTACGCGTGCTGCGTTCGGACCCCGTCATGCGCGACGCCGCCCGACTTTCCTCTGCTCGCGAGCGAGCCGAGGAGTGCCGAACGCTCGTGGACGAGGCAAGCGGGCGGGAAACCAGCGCCAAAGCGCAGCTCGTGCGGGAATCAGAAGGGGCCGCCCGCCGAGGTGAGCGGGCCGACGTGACCCGCTCACAACTCAATCACTCGCAGTCGGGCGCCTCGGGGCTTGCAAAGGAAACGGGGCTCTCTGACGGACACGCGCGCGCGATGAGCGGAGTCGTTCTGCCCGACGGAGTAAGCGATCTGCCCGCAGAATCTGTCGCAGGACTGCTGAGAGAGGCGCGCGAAGGCGAATTGCGCCGCCGTGACCAGATCGGAGTGATTCGCAAACGCCTGCGTGAGGTCGATGCAGCCATACAGGTCCGCACGCGAGCGCACGATGCCCGAGTGCTTTACGCCAATGCGCTCGATGCATCTTCCGAAGCCGCGCGCAACGCTGCACAGAAGTTACAAGACGGTTCCGCCCAACTCCTTTCTGCCTGGCGGCTCTACGGGACTGGCGCGCGAGTGCTGCGAATTGCCACCTTCGATGAGACCCTGGATGCCCTCGAGACCTGGCATCTGACCTTGGACGGCGCAAACCCCATGCGCACGGCACTCGACCGGATCCGCCAGCTCGTGGAGAAGGACTTCGCCGTACGTGAGGCCGAGATAGCCCGTGAGAACCACAGACTGACAGTCGAGCACAATGAGCTCCAAGCGGAGCGAGGCCGTCTCGAGGCCGGCGAGGACCAGGCGCCTCCCGTGCCTTACACGCGGGACGCTTCCGTTCGTACCCGGATACTCGGGGCACCTCTTTGGCAGCTCGTGGATTTCGCAGCTCGAGTTCCAAGCGCCGCTCGGGCAGGGTTGGAAGCAGCTTTGGAGGCTTCCGGGCTCCTCGACGCCTGGGTTCTGCCAGAAGGCGTTGTAATCGACCCGCGGACGAATGATGTCATCCTGACTGTGCGGCCTCCATGCACCCACTCTCTGGCGGATTGGCTCATACCGACCGCACCTGCAACGGGACCCGGGGCCAACGTCGATGTCAAAACGGTAGCCGCTCTCCTTCAGTCCGTGGCGTGCGCCGAACGTGAGCCTGTGGAGGCGGAAACGTGGGTCTCGCCGAGCGGCGAGTTTCGCTTGGGCCAGGCACGTGGTAGCTGGACAAAGTCAGCTGCTCAGTACATAGGTCATGCGGCACGCGAGGCTGCGCGTGTGGCTCGGCTCGCCACGATTGCGATACGACTCGCTGAGCTCGAGGCCGAATTAAACGACTGCCAATCGGCAGCGACCAAACTCTCCGTCCTGCGCGATGAGGCACGCAGCGAGTATGAGCGTGCACCGTCAGACGACGGCCTGCTGCGCTTACATGCGGAACATAACGCGGCCGAGCAACAGCGGCGCGACGCGCAAAGGCTCCTTGGCGAGGCGGAAGCGAAATTGGCGCAAGCCGAAAATGCCCTGGCACGAGCGCAAGACGATCTGGAGCTGGACGCGCGCGATCTGAATTTACCTGCCGCGGCCGCGGACATCGATCCCATTGAGCAGGCTCTTGCCGAGTATCGCGTGGCAGTCACAGAGCTGGCCAACGCTATTCGTCAGCATCAGGCCGCCCTTCTCGAGCTCGCCGAACAGAGGCAGCGCGAACTGCAAGCCCGCGAAAGCCTGGAATCTGCGGTAGCCGATCATCGGGAAAAGCAGAAGCTTCTGAGCGCGGCGATCGAGACGGTCAAGACGTTGCAGGCGACGGTTGGCAGACAGGTCGACGAACTGCTGAGCGAAATCGAGGAGACTGAGAAGACGCAACAGAAACACGAGCGTGCACTGAAGGACGCGCGAGCGGCACTGGTTGTCGCCAGCGCACATCGTGGGACTGTAGAGCAAAGGCACGCCGATCTGAACGAGAAGCTCCAAGAGCGCTCTCAGGCGCGTAAGGACACGATCGAGAGACTTCAGGCATACGCTGCGCAGACCGGTTTTGTCACGATCGCCATTCCGGACCTGGATCTTCCGGCCGCCCCTTGGGGTATCGACGCCGCGCTGACGATTGCGAGGCGTGCCGAACAAGCGTTGGCGGATGTACCCGCGGATGAGCCGGAATGGGAGCGCATGCAACGCGAGATTGGGCGCGACTTCACCGAGCTGCAGAGCACGATGTCGACCCAAGGCCATTCGGCAACGGCGGAGCCGAGTGACCATGGCCTCATCGTGCGTATCGTCTACCAGCAAAGACCTGAGCGCCCCGATGCGCTCGAGCAGAAGCTCGAGGCGGAGATTGCGGAGCAACGCCTGATCCTCTCCACACAGGAGCGCTCGTTGCTCGAGGAGCATCTCGAGAAGGAGATTGCGGCCAACTTGCAGCGGATGATCCGGGATACAGAGGAACGCGTCGCTGCGATCAATACGGAACTCCAACAGCGGCCCACCTCCACGGGCATGCGCTACCGGCTCGTGTGGCAGCCGCTGCCCGACAGCGACGAGAACGCTGTTCCCGGGCTCGAGGTCGCCCGCAAGCGACTGCTGAACACGAGCGCAGATGCCTGGTCCGCGCAAGACCGCAGGCACGTCGGCGAGTTCCTGCAGGCACGGATCGCCGCCGAAAGACAGCGGGACGAGCGCGGTACGCTCTTCGAAAGCCTCACGCGGGCGCTCGACTATCGCCGCTGGCATCAGTTCACCGTTGAGCGCAACCAGGACAAGCAGTGGAAACCTCTCTCCGGCCCGGCATCGAGCGGAGAGCGGGCGCTGGGCCTCACCGTCCCCCTGTTTGCCGCTGCCAGCAGCCACTACGAGAGCTCGGATGCAAACGCTCCGCGACTGGTGCTCCTCGACGAGGCCTTCGCCGGAATAGACGACGAGGCGAGAGCGAACTGCATGGGTTTGATCCGCGAGTTCGATCTCGACTTTGTCATGACGAGCGAGCGCGAGTGGGGCTGCTATGCGGAAATCCCCGGTCTCAACATCTGCCAACTCGTACGTCGTGAAGGCATGGATGCCGTGTTCGTATCGCGCTGGACGTGGGATGGCCGTGAGCGGCGCGCCGAGGACGATCCTGTGCGCCGGTTCCCGGAAGCATCGCTGGCCGAAGAATGACTATGCCTTGCGATGAAGAGCGATTGCAGAGGTTACTCGGCGGACCGGCACTCGCAGACCTGAGACGCCGGCTACGCGATCGATACGAGAAGGGTGTATCGCGCGACGCGTTCACCTTGGTTGGCCTCAAGGCCAGCGAGCGTCGGGCCCTCACGGGATTGCTAGGCCGCCCGACCGTGGCCGCCGACTCGATGCGCGTGCGCCATTCGGATCTGGACCAGGCGCTCATGCGCGCAGGGATTGCCGACACTCTTCGCGAGGCGCTCGAGTTCCTCGACGGCCCTCTGCACGACCGATGGGCTGATCGGATCGCCCGACAGCGAGCGTGGAGTGCCACACTCTCACGTATCGAGGCGCCGCAGCTCGCGGGTTTGTTGTCACGAGTGGCCGGTATCGCGCTGCTGAAGAGGCTTTCGGGAAGCGATCCTACCCGGGCGCAATCGCTTCTCGCGCAAGCAGTTCGGGTGCTCGCGAGATTGCCCGGACGCGGCATTTCACTCGCACAGCTCGCGGCGGAAGTTCTGGGAGACTCACACGCCCTTGATGTGGGGCGCCCGGTGGCCACCATCGTGCTGCGGGCGTGCGCTGTTGAGACCACTCCTGAAGCGGAGGGAACTCTCGGGAAAGCCGACGAGTCTCCACGTGAGCAATGGGCCCGGCTTGGGGTCACAGTGAATGAGCTGGCACTTCCAGCTCTGTGTCTGAACCTTCCTGTCCGGCACTTCGAGAGCTGCGCCACTCGACCCGCGACGCCGACGCTCGCCACTACACCGGCACATGGATTGTCCCCCTGGGGCGAGCCGGTCCACCTTTCGCTGCGCAGACTGCTGCGCCGTCCTCCCGCCTGGGACGTGGCCCGCCGCGACGTCTTCGTTTGTGAGAATCCCAACATCATGGCTATTGCCGCCGATCGCCTCGGCGCCGCCTGCGCACCTTTGGTCTGCACGGACGGAATGCCCTCAGCCGCCCAGCAAACGTTACTCGCACAGCTTGCCGCCAGCGGCGCGAGTCTGCACTACCACGGAGATTTCGACTGGGCTGGCCTGACCATTGGCAACTTCGTGATGCGTGAATTCGGAGCCGAACCGTGGCGTTTCGGGACGGAGGACTACTTACAGGCAACTGCCGGTCGCGGAATAGAGCTACGCAGCGATGAACGTGTAATGGCGCAGTGGGACGATCGTCTCAGCAAGGTGATGGCGGAGCAGGGAGCCGTGGTACATGAGGAGGCCGTGGTCGAAACCCTATTAGTGGACCTTGCGATCAGCCGTCCAGGCTCTAATCCTCAACTCGAATAGCGGTTATCTTTTCGCGGCGCAGGCTGCGCGCACCATGGCCTGAAACCGAAGCAGCCGCAGTAGCCTCGAAATCTGCACGTGCGCGTCGGTTTGAATGATCGAGGTCATAAGATTGCTTTTGCGCGGCGTACGTTAGCTGGGTGTTAGCCGAACGCGGCAGGTTCCTCGAAGGCGGACGTGCTCAGCTTTCCCGCGCGTCCAGGGGCTGCGCCTGTTTGCCGCCGTCCTCCTCCGCGAGTCGAGCACGAATCTGCTGCAGTTCGATCCGACGTTTAGCGTCGGGCTCGGGGTATGTCATCC
>CAZDTG010000086.1:13648-17126 GCA_964508005.1 uncultured Steroidobacteraceae bacterium | reverse complement strand
CCGGCCGTGTCGGTTCACCTGCGTTGGTTTGCGCTTGTCAGACCCCGATGTTGCGGTAACGAACTGATCGGCCAGCGCAGCGCCGACTTCGGCAACTCCGCGCGTCTTGAGTGCCTTGAACCACATGATGCCGCGTTTCGCTCAGTCCGGTGCGCTGAAAGTTTTTCGGATCAGATGCAGCCTAAGATAGCAGATCGGCCGCATGCGGTGACCAGGATCACAGCCGTATGCCCCCGGGATTTCCCGAAGCCGCGCGCCGCGAGTGCGCATGAGCTTGCCCCCGCGCATTCATTAATTCCGTTTAATTTTTCACGCGGCCTGGCACGCACTGATTGTCACAATCCGTCACAATGGGCACATCCTGGACGAATCCGCGCAGCGCGAGTCCGCATGCGCCTGATGTACCTGGCATGCATGAGCCCGTATGCATCGACGCGCCTGATGTCGTAGTCACCGTGGCCGTCGCTTTGGTCGAGCCAACAGGGATGTTGCAAGTGGATTACCTCGCGCAAACCATGCGAATCGAGCAGATGCCGTCCTGGCTGTTGTACTGCCAGTCTCTGTTCGATGTCTCCGGTGCGCTCCGGCAAGTTCCGGGCTACACTCCAAACAGGGGCCGCAATTCCAAGCCCCACCGGAGAGACAGATGCCTGAACTATCGGGGAAAGGTGTCTCGGCGCGCACACCGCGGCTACGGCGGCTTGCGTTGGCCATATCGCTGTCCGCGCTCCCGGTGTTTGCATGGGCTGAATCGGTACCGGCGAGCGTACGCGCCTGTGTGGCTGAGACGGACCCGGGACGACGGCTCGCGTGCTACGACAAGGAGGTCGCGCGCTTCCCGGATCCCGCGCCCCGGGTTGAAACGCCACACGCCGCCACCCAGCACGAGCCTGCCGCGAATTCTCCAGCCGTCACGGCACAACCCGCACCAAGCTCGAGCACGGCAGCGACCTCGGCCGGAAACACCGGAGCGGACGCTGGGGATGTGAAAAAAGCGGTCCGGCCGCCCGGCGCTGCAAGCGACTCGCGGCACTTCTCGGCGCGCGTGGTGAGCATAGAACATTCCCCGGGCGAGATGATCCTCCACCTCGACAACGGCCAGGTGTGGCAACAGGTGCAGGCGGTGGCCGGGGATCTCACCTTGCGGGCGGGCGATACCGTCAAGATCGACAAACAGCTCGGATCCTACTGGCTCTCCGGTCCGCATGTGGCGGCCATGAAGGTGAGACAGAAGAGCTGATCGCCGCCCACCGACGGGCTGCCTGACACGAACGCCGGCTGACACAACGGCTGATCAGCCAACACCCTCACCGCGCTCCCGCGCGATGCCGCCGCCCGATGCAATACGGCCGATCAATGCCTGCGCCGCGGCCGGATTGGCTACCTTGTGGCCGCTGATGACGTAGAGATAGACGTCCCGAGCCAAACGTCCGCCTCTCTCGGGCGCGAGGGTGTCCAAGTCTTTTGGGGCATCGCCTTCGGCCCAGCACCTGGCTCGCTCTGCCCACAGGTCCAGCGCGGGCGACGAGTACCCCAGTGGCTCGCCCGGCTGTGTCCCCATGAGACGCGCATACACGAATGGGGCCGTGACGTCGGCGATCTGGGGATACGCGGAATCCCCCGCGATCACGACCGCAACTGCGTAATGGCGCGCCAGGTCGATGAATTCGGGCACACGGAAGCTGTCATGACGCACTTCGACCGCGTGACGCAGCGTGCGGCCCTCATGGGTCTTGGGCAGCAGTTTCAGGAAGGCTTCGCAATCGGCGGGGTCGAATTTCGTGGTGGGCATCAACTGCCAGTTGATCGGGCCGAGCTTGTCCTTCAGCTCCAGGACGCCGCCGCCCAGGAAGCGCTCGATCGTTGCACCGGCTCCGGAAAGAGCGCGCCGATGCGTCGCATAACGGGGCGCTTTCAGGGCGAAGGTGAATCCAGCCGGCGTCTCCTCGCGCCATCTCACGAAGCTTTCGGGTTTCTGCGCCCCGTAAAAGGTCCCGTTGATCTCGATCGAGGTGAGCTTGCTCGCGGCATATTCGAGCTCGCGCTTATGCGCCAGCGCGGGCGGATAGAACGTGCCCCGCCAAGGCTCGTAGGTCCACCCGCCGACGCCGATTCTGATCTGGCCGCTCACGCGTCGAACTTTACCGCATTCACGGAATAAAGCCCGCCCGCGAGTGATCTAGCTCGTGCACTCGTCGCGATGTCGTTCTCAGGAACGACAGGTGATCGCAGCGAACTCACTCTCTCCGGGAGACCTCCTCATGACTCGCAGATTACCCGCCCTTCTCTTCTTGATAGGTTTGCACGCTCCGTTGCTGGCGCAAGGTCCGCTGCCGCCGGCGACCGAAGCTCCCGCGGGCTTCGACACTCCGACCCTCGTCCAGAATCCAGGCTCGAAGAGCGCGAGCAACGGGATCGCCGAGCCGCCTGGCGACACCTTTGCGCTCGATCAGCAGATCTACGAGACCTTTCACGACGTGAACAGCGGGCTCGGCCCAGTGTACAACGGCCGGGCATGCGCGGAATGCCACCAAAATCCGGTCAGCGGCGGAGCGAGCCAGTTCACCGAACTGCGTGTCGGGCATCACGACCCGAACGGCAACTTCGTCAATCCCACCATACCCATCGATGACGGAGCGGCCAGCATCACCGGCCGCTCCATCGTCAATGACCGCGCGGTCGTTCCGGAGGCCCAGGAACACATACCCGCCACCGAGAACATCCGGGCATTACGGGCAGCACTCAACACTCTGGGAGATGGCTTCGTGGAGTCGATCGACGACTCCACCCTTCGCGCCATAGCCGCTCGACAGCCTCTGACCAGCGCGGGCCGGATTCGAGGTGAAGCCATCGAGGTGCCGATCTTCGAGGCGCCGGGCCAGACGCGCATCGGCCGCTTTGGCTGGAAAGATCAGCACGGCAGCCTGCTCTCGTTCATCGGGGATGCTTACCTGAACGAGATGGGCGTCACGAACCGCTTGCGGCCGAAGGACACGACGATGATCGGCAAGGTCACCGCCGATCCGGAGGACCAGCCCGACAGCCTTGGCCTGGCTGACATCGATCACTTTGCGCAATTCATCCGCGGCACCAAAGTGCCGCCGCGCGATGCGATGCTGGAGGCGACAGCCGAGGCGCGCGCCGGCGAGCGACTGTTCGAGGAAACCGGCTGCTCGACGTGTCACGTCCCGGCCATTACGACGGCACCGGCGGGCACGGTGATCGACGGCGGCACTTTCGCCGTCCCCCGGGCGTTGGGGAACAAGATCATTCACCCCTACAGCGACTTCCTGTTGCATGACATCGAGACCGGCGACGGTATCGTCCAGGCGGGCCCGCAGGATACCGCCAACAAGCTGCGCACCGCGGCACTTTGGGGTTTGCGGACCCGCCCGCGCTACATGCATGACCTGCTTTCCCTGACGCTGCCTCAGGCCATCGAGCGCCATCAGGGCGAGGCCGAGCACGTGACCCGGCG
>CAZDTG010000086.1:0-13548 GCA_964508005.1 uncultured Steroidobacteraceae bacterium | reverse complement strand
TCTTCCGTTGCGCTACTTTGCGGGCTGGCGCTCGCCGGGTGCGCGCACACGATGCCGGAGGGAGCAGACCGCGAGGGCTCTCGGGCCGAATCCAATCGAGAGGTGGAAGCCCTCGTTGCACGAGAAACGCCGTCCAACCTGGCGGCGGCCGCGGTGCTGGCGACGGCTGCGGTGGTGGCGGGCAACCCGAGCGCCCGGCAGCCTCTCGAGTTGATCGAGCGGGCCGAGGCGCTTGCACCGCGCCATCCTGAGCTCGCATGGCTTCATCTCCGGATATGCAATCTACTGAAGTGTGAGGCCAAAGCGCAGATCGAGGCACGTGTTCAGGCTCTCGATCCCGACAACGGCTTCGTCTGGATGTCAGATCTCGAGAAGGCGCAATCATCGGGGTCCGATGCCGCGGTAACAGCGGCAATCGCGCGGGTCGGTGCTGCCCCTAAAATGGCCTTCTACTGGAATCAGCTCGAAGTCATGACAGCGGATGCGTTGGCCGTGGCGAATCCATCCCGGGATCTCGCGACTCGGGGCATATGGGCTATCGCCCTCCTTGGGGTGGTGGCCATTCCACCGCTGCAGCCGCTCGCAAAACCCTGCCGGTTAGAGCAGCTGCAGCTGCCGGGGCGGCGCGCGGCATGCGAGCTCATGGCTGCAAACATGGAGCACTCGGACACGGTGCTCGTCCACAGTCTAGCCCTCAGTTTGCAGGAGCGCTGGTGGCCCACGGACAGCCCACAACGTGAAGTTGTGAGCGCGAAGCGCCGAAGACTCGACTATGTCATGACGACCGCAGGTCGCATTCGGTGGTGGCGGTTGAACCGGGACATGGCCGCACGCATCGACGCCGCACGCCGGACCGACTGCGAAGAAGACGTCGACCTCGCGATAATCAAGGCGTCCGGTTTGCCGACCGCGCGCTGATGGCGGTCAATTCCGCGGATCCTGGCAGCAACCAGGCGGTCGTACAGCGGATGCTGGAACTGTACGGCGGTCCTGGCAGCGTCGCAATTTCCTGCTACGCCGAACGCAGTTGGTTCTTCACCGGCAGCTTGCGCACGCGCTTGCCGGTCGCCGCGAAGATCGCGTTTGCCACTGCCGGTATCACCGCCGACGTACCGGGCTCCCCGACGCCGCCTGGAGGTGCCGAGCTCCTGACGAGATGGACGTTTATCACGGGAGACTCGTCGAAGCGCAGCACCGGGTAGTCGTGGAAGTTGTGCTGCTCGACCCGGCCGTTCTTGATCGTGATCTCGCCGAACAGCACGGCCGTGATCCCGAAGATGATTCCGCTTTCCATCTGCGCCGTCACCGTGTCCGGATTCACGATCGTCCCGCAGTCGATGGCGCACTCCACGCGCTGTACGCGAACCTCGCCTCCTTGCGAAACCGACACCTCGGCGACCTGGGCGATGTAGGTCTCGCCGAACGCATGCAAGACCGAAATGCCCCTTCCGCTACCCGCAGGCAGCCGTCGCCCCCAGCCGGCGCGCTCCGCGGCGAGCTCGAGGACCGCCTTGGCGCGCGGCGAGCTCTGGAGCAAGGCACGGCGATATTCGAACGGATCCCGCTTCGCGGCCGCGGCGAGCTCGTCGATGAAGCTCTCGACCACGAAAACGCTGCGCGTCGCCCCGACGCCACGCCAGAACGCAGTGGGGATCCCGGGCGGCTCATGGCGCACGTAGTCGACCCGGATGTTGGGAATAGCGTAGGGCGGCGCGGCTGCGCCCTCCACGGCATCCGTATCGAGGCCCCTCACCATGATGTCGACGAGCTGGCGGAGCCCGGCTGCGCGCATCACCCTGAGCGTCTTGGGCATGAGTTCGCCGGTCACCCGCGCGAGGATCGAGGGGCCTGTGACCCGATGAGTCCAGGCGATGAGTCCGCCGTGCGGGTCCAGGCCGGCAGCGATGCGATCGTGATAGTACGGCCGGTACATGTCGTGCTGGATGTCTTCTTCCCGGGTCCACACCACCTTGACCGGACTCGCGACCTGCTTCGCGATCTGCACGGCC
Organism: uncultured Steroidobacteraceae bacterium; assembly: GCA_964508005.1. Lineage (GTDB taxonomy): Bacteria > Pseudomonadota > Gammaproteobacteria > Steroidobacterales > Steroidobacteraceae > 13-2-20CM-66-19. The sequence continues at coordinate 11,539 of CAZDTG010000086.1, read as the reverse complement.
CTGACAATGAAATCCACCTCGAGGCGACGGCCGAAGCCGCCGCCCAGGAGGTGATTGTGCACTTGGACTTTTTCCGCCGGCAGACCGGTCAGCTTCGCGGCGGCGGTCCGAGCGAAGGTGGGCACCTGGGTTCCCACCCAGATGTCGCAACCGTCCGGGCGAACATGGACCGTGCAGTTCACCGGCTCCATGGCGGCGTGCGCGAGGAACGGCGTCTCGTAAACTGCCTCGATCTTCCGGGCAGCGCCTGCAAGGGCGCTGTCGGGATCACCCTCCTGACGCGCGACCACGCCTGACCGTTGAGATGCCGCTGCCAGCTGCCTCGCAACCACATCGCTGCTGAGACTCGCGTTGCTCCCCTCGTCCCAGCGGATCTCCAGCGCAGCCAAGCCCTGTGTTGCCGCCCACATGTGGTCAGCGACCACGGCCACCGCGTCATGGAGGCGTACCACTTGACGCACGCCTTTGACGGCCTTCGCCTTGCTGTCATCCACGCTCGCCAACTTGCCACCGAACACGGGACAAGTCGCAACCGTGGCGACTTTCATGCCAGGCACCTTCACATCGATGCCAAACTGCGCGGTGCCGTTGATTTTCCCGGGGGCATCCAGGCGCTTGGCGGGCGTACCAATCAGTTTGAAGTCCTTCGGGTCCTTGAGGGGTACGTTGCGCGGCACGGGAAGAGCCGCAGCGTTGTCAACCAGCGCGCCATAGCCGACACGGCGGCCGGTCGGGCCATGGATCACCTCCCCGCGCGCAGCGGTGCAGGAGTCTGGATCCACTTTCCACATCTGCGCTGCGGCCTTGACCAACAGGATGCGCGCAACCGCACCGGCGCGGCGCAGCGGTTCCCAGTTGCCGCGCACCGACGTCGAGCCGCCCGTCTCCTGTACCCCGAACAGCGGTTCGGCGTAGAGCGGATCGCTCGGCGGCGCGTGTTCGAGGCGGACCTGGGTCAGATCCACTTCCAGCTCCTCGGCGAGCAGCATCGGCATGGAGGTGTAGGTCCCCTGCCCCATTTCCACCTTGTGCATGATGAGCGTGACGCGACCGGCCCGATCAATGCGGATGAACGCATTGGGGGCAAAACTCGCGCCGGGTGCGTCGTCGTGGGCCTTGCCGCGGCTCCAGGGCGCCAGCACGCTGAAACCCAGCAGCAGGCCCCCGCCCGCCGCGGCCGCGGCTTTCACGAAGGTACGGCGCGAGGTGCGCGCCGTCAGCTCGGCCGCGGGGTTGCTGGCATTCGATGAGCGATCGGCACCCATGGTCAACTCCGTTCAGCCGGCAGGTTTGGGCAGAGCCGCGTGTTTGATCGCCGCGCGGATGCGGTTGTAGGTGCCGCAACGGCAAATGTTTCCGGCCATGGCCGCGTCGATCTCAGCATCGGCGGGGTTCGGGTTCCGAGCCAACAGCGCCGCCGCGGACATGATCTGGCCGGACTGGCAGTAGCCGCATTGAACGACTTCCAGGTCCAACCACGCCTGTTGCACTTTCTTGCCGGCGGGCGTGCCGCCAACGGCCTCGATGGTGAGGACTTGCCTGCCGGCCGCAGAGGACACGGGCGTAACGCAGGAGCGTATCGCCTCTCCATCGACGTGCACGGTGCAGGCGCCGCAAAGTCCCATTCCGCACCCGAACTTGGTGCCAGTCATGCCCACCACATCACGCAATACCCAAAGGAGCGGCATGTCCGCGGGCACATCCAGCTCGTGGCTCGCTCCATTGATCTCGAGGTGAGTCATTCGGATCTCCTGACCAGCCTTCGGCCGGCCAGAATGCTACGCCAAGTGCATCACGCTTTGGCACAATTGGCTCACCCTTCCCTCCAGGCCAGAACCCGATGTCCGCTAGACTACCGTGGCGCGTCGTCGCGATCGGCAGGACCCGGTCTGGAATCCGTCATGAGTCCTGGCCCGGCAGGCAGCTCAGAGGAACCGTAATGGCGTCCATGTTTCGTAATTTATTTCGGCCCAGGGCGCCCTTGGCCGCGGCGCCGGCCCCGGTGGACGAGTTGTACGCCGAGGCGACTCGCGCGTACCAGGCAAAGGATTTCAGCCGCGCCATTCCGCTGTATGAGCGTGTCATCGCGCTGCAGCCCGACCATGCCGAGGCATACTACAAGCGCGGCAACGCCTTGAAAAACCTGGGACAGCTCGCGGCTGCGCTGGCCAGCTACGATGCTGCCGTCGAGCGCAAGCCCGCTTTCCCGTACGCGTGGTGCAATCGCGGCGTGGTGCAGCAGGGTCTGGCGCAGTACGACGCCGCTCTCGCCAGCTTCGATCAGGCGATCACGCTCGACCCGGCCGATGCGCTCGCTCACTGCAACCGCGGCTCCCTGCTGCAGCGGATGTCCCGCTGGGAAGCGGCACTCGCCAGCTACGATCGGGCACTTGAGCTGACTCCGCAATTGTTCGAGACGTGGTTTCAGCGCGGCAATGTGCTCAGGGAGCTGCGGCAACTGCAGGCGGCGTTGGCCAGCTACCGCGAGGCCGTGAGGCTGAAACCAGACTACGCCGAGGCTCACTACAACTGTGGGGTCCTGCTGGAACGAACGCAACAGCCGCATGCGGCGCTGGCCAGTTACGACCGGGCGATCGAGGTCTATCCGCAGTTTCACCAGGCGCACTACAACCGCGCCGGCGTGCTCAAGGGGATCGGACAGCTGCAAGCGGCACTGGACGGGTACGACCGCGCCATTGCCGTCAAGGCCGACTACGCGGCGGCGTACGCCAACCGCGGCGTCGTGCTGCAGGGGCTCAAGCGTTGGCAAGAGGCGCTGGACAGTTACAACCGGGCGATCGCGCTGCAGCCCGACAACGCCGAGTGCCATTTCAACCGCGGCACATTGTTCACGGCGCAGATGCAATGGGATGCGGCACTGGCCAGTTACGATCGGGCCGTCGCGCTGCAGCCCGACAATGCGCAGGCCCATTGCGAGCGTGCCGGCGTCCTCCAGCAGGTCGGACGGCTGGACGCTGCGCTGGCCAGTTTCAACCGGGCCGTTACAATTCAACCCGACTTCGCCGAAGCGCAATACAACCGGTCGCTCGCGCTGTTGTCGGGCGGGGACTATGAAAACGGCTGGTTGAATTACGAGTGGCGCTGGCAGAACGCGGCCCGGCTGGGGATGGGCGGGCAGCGGGCCTTCGGCCGGCCCCTGTGGCTGGGCAAGGAAACCATAGCGGGCAAGACGCTGTTGCTTTACAGCGAACAGGGGCTGGGCGATGCGGTGCAGTTTTGCCGCTTCGCAAAGTCCGTCGCGGATCTGGGCGCCACCGTGATTCTCGAGGTGCAGGCGCAACTGGCGAGTCTGCTCGAGAGCCTGGCGGGAGTATCCCGTGTCGTCATTGAAGGCAGTCCCCTGCCCGAGTTCGACTATCGATGTCCTCTCCTGAGTCTGCCTTTGGCGCTCAAAAACACGCTCGACACGATTCCCGGCGCAGCGGGATACCTGCGCGCCGACTCCGCCAAGGTGGCCGCGTGGCATGCGCGGCTCGCAGATCGAAGCCGTCCGCGCATTGGCCTCACCTGGAGCGGCAACCCAAAGCAGGGCAATGATCACAATCGCAGCATCCGGCTGGCCGAGTGGATCGATCACCTGCCGCGGGAGTTTGAATACGTCTGTCTGCAGAAGGAAGTCCGTGCGGCGGATGAGGAAATCCTCGCAGCCAATCCCTGGATATCCAGAGTCGACGCCGAGTTGCACGATTTCAGCGATACCGCTGCGTTGTGCGAATGCCTCGATCTGGTGATCAGTGTCTGCACGAGCGTCGCGCACGTGAGCGGCGCTCTGGACAGGCCCACGTGGGTGTTGTTGCCTTTTAACGCGGACTGGCGCTGGCTGGTCGGCAGAACCGACAGTCCGTGGTACCGGAGCGCCAGGTTGTATCGACAGCAGTCGATCGGCGACTGGGGCGGCGTGATCACCCGCGTGGCTGCGGATCTGCGCGCGTCGTTTGCAACATAATGCGCGAGTTTGACTTTGCGCCCGGCTCTCGCGCATTCTGACCGCATCGCCGGGCGCCGTATGCAGCCGGCCGCCGCAGGAAGCTCGCGTCACAAAGGATGTCCGCCGGACCATCATGCTCACATCGCTGCTCTACGAAGCGCGTATCTGGCCGGTAGTCTGGCGACGCAGGCTCGCCTACTATTGGCTCGACGGTACCAGGGACAATCTGGCGTTCCTCGTGATGCTCGGGCTGCCGATCGCCGGTGTGGCAGGCATCGTCTATTTTGCCTACCTGGACAGAGCGCGCGTCGAGCCTGCCCGAGTCGAGGCCGTGCAGCGGGAAACAACACATGCGCGCCATCGCGCAGCCGATCTGCAATGCCTCGCCGAGAACATCTATTTCGAAGCTCGGGGGGAGCCGCTGGAAGGCCAGTACGCAGTTGCCGAAGTCACCTTGAATCGGACCCACGCACCGAACTTTCCGCACACGATCTGCGAAGTGGTCCACGAGACCCGCTGGGATCCGAACCGCCGGCGTTTCGTTGCAGACTTCTCCTGGACGGAGCTCGGCGCGCTGTCCCCGCAGGACGGCCCTGCCTGGAAGCAAGCGATGGTTGTGGCGAGCGCGGCGTACGACGACCTGCACAGCTCGGTCGTGCCCGGCGCATTGTTCTATCACGCGACCAGTGTCCGGCCGGGATGGTCGAGGACCAGAAGAGTCATCGGGACGATCGGTAATCACACCTTCTACGAATGAGAGTCGCGCAAGGAGCGTGATCGAGCGCTGCACCCCGACGCACTCCTCCCTCGCACGTTCGAGCACCCTTGTTCTGCGAAATTGATCGCCGTCAAGGCCACGACGCGGCGATGCGCTGCACACTCGGCGGCCGGGGAGACTCACAAAAGTTGGAGCGGCAGCGATGAAGGTGGTCCAGGTTCCCAAGCCCGGAGCCGATTTCCAGATCGTCGAGCGCGAGATTCCCGATCCCGGCGCGGAACAAGTGCGCATCAAGGTTCAGGCCTGCGGCATCTGCCGCAGTGACATGTTCACCAAGGAAGGCGGGTGGCCCGGAATCCAATATCCTCGCGTTCCAGGACACGAAATCGCCGGCATCATCGACGAGCTCGGTACTGGTGTTTCCGCGTGGAAGAAGGGGCAGCGCGTCGGCATCGGCTGGCACGGCGGCCAGGACGGTACGTGTCTGCAGTGCCGGCGCGGCGATTTTCGCAACTGCCTCAATCTGAAGATTCCCGGCATCAGCTATGACGGTGGATATCAGCAATACATGGTGGCTCCCGTCGAGGCTTTGGCGGCCATACCGGAAGCTTTGAGTGATACCGAAGCAGCGCCGCTGCTGTGCGCCGGAATCACCACCTTCAACGCCCTGCGGCACAGCGGTGCCATGCCCGGCGACCTCGTTGCCGTGCAGGGTATTGGCGGTCTGGGGCACCTTGGAATTCAATTCGCGGCGAAATTTGGCTACGCGGTCGCGGCGATCGGGCGCGGCACCGAAAACGCGCGGCTCGCGGAGAAACTCGGAGCGAGCGTGTACATCGACAGCAAGTCGACCGACGCCGCGAAGGCATTGCAAAAGATTGGCGGCGCACAGGTCATTCTGGCGACGGCGCCAAACTCGAAAGCCATGTCCGAGCTGATCGAGGGTCTGGCTCCGAACGGTCAGCTCATGGTGATCGGTGTGAGTTTCGACCCCATTGAGGTCACACCGGTACAGCTCGTCAGTCGAACTCGAAAGATTGAAGGCTGGGCATCAGGAACCCCAACAGACTCCGAGGACACGATGCGCTTCGCCGAGCTCACCGGCGTGCGGCCCATGATCGAGACCTATCCGCTCGAAACGGCGGGCGAGGCCTACGGGCGCATGGTGAGCGGCAACGCGCAGTTCCGCGTCGTTCTGACGATGTGAAATCCGCGACCGATGGCCTCCCTGCTTGCTGAGACGGGCGAAGGTCTCAGCTGATTTGGGAAAGTCGGAGCAAGACCCTACAAGACTGCTCACAAAGCGTGCGCTAGGGTAGTCACGGAGACCTGAGACTGCAGCGTCGGCGGGAGCGTCCGGGTTTGGTCGCGCGACCGCTCAATGACATCGGAACGGGAGAATCGGGATGGCCATTTCACCATCAAGGCGCTGCGCCCTCGCACTGACGGCAGCGGTTTTGACGATCACTTCCCCGCGGGGCGCAATCGCGGATGACACGGCATCGTTCGCAACGGGCGGCTACGCCGCTGGCCTTCGCAGCAAAGAGGTGATGAGCAAAATAGATACGGATGGAGACGGCACGATATCGAAAGCCGAATGGAACGCATTTCAGGAGAAAGTGTTCACGGCACTCGATGTGCACAAGAGGGGTAGCCTCAGCGCAAGAATATTTGTCAGCCGCAGGTGCGCGCGTCTCGTGTCCTTCGGGACCGGAGGGTTCGCTCGTGGCTTGTGCAGCATTGAAACAAGTCGCGACATCGATACGAATGGCGACGGCAGAATTTCGCACGATGAATTCATGATCTACCAGGGAAAGATATTTGACATGATGGATACGAGCCGTACTCATCCGGGTGTTCTCGGCGAGCAGGAGATGTTCGCCACGGGTGGCGCCAACTGGCACTGAAGCGCGCGAATCTCAGCTAACTAAGCGACGAGGGGACGGCCAATCTCCCAGTGAAGGCCGAACGGGTCAACCAAGCGTCCCAATCGCCAGCCGTGCGCATCGCCTACCGGAAACACCTCTGACGCGCTGGCCGCGAAACGCCGGCGCCAAGGAGCGCCGGCGCCGGCATTGCCGTCCTCCGTTCAGAACATCGTATTGGCGTTGTTCGCCGTCTCCGGAACAGCCTGTAGCACGTCCCAGTGCTCGACGATCATCCCCTCGGCGTCAAAGCGGAAAATGTCGACACCGGCGGTTTCGCGGCCACCCCAGTCCAAGTAACGCACGTGTACGAGGGCCAGATCGCCATCGATCGCGATACGTTTGATCGGAATTTTCGTTCAGCCGTGCCTTCAAGTCGGCTCGTGGTATGTCGCCGATCCAATACCGTCGCGCAGCGCCGAGTCACGCCGGACCGTCTCGAAGTCGAGCGCCACGCCGTTCGTAATGTACACTTGCCAGGCTACGCCTGTACCAGGCTACCCGCTTGCGACGATCGAGGTGACAGTGATGGGAAAGTACCGAATCGCGATGATACCTGGGGATGGGATTGGCAAGGAAGTCGTCCCAGCCGGGCGCGAGATACTCGAGACCCTTGCAGAGAGCTGCAGCAACCTGAACTTCGACTTCGAAGACTTTGAATGGGGTGGTGATTACTACCGCAAGCACGGCGTCATGATGCCAGTCGCTGGCCTGGACGCGCTGCGCGGGAAGGATGCGATCCTGTTCGGTTCCGCCGGCGACCCCGCGATCGCCGATCACATCACCCTTTGGGGATTGCGCCTGAAGATTTGCCAGGGTCTCGACATGTACGCCAATGTGAGACCTACCCGGATCCTGCCTGGCATTGACTCACCTCTGAAGAGATGCAAGGCGGCAGATCTGGACTGGGTGATCGTCCGTGAGAACACCGAGGGCGAATACGCAGGGATCGGCGGTCGAGTGCATCAAGGACACCCGCTCGAAGTTGCAACCGACCTGACGATAATCACGCGTTCGGGTGCAGAGAGAATTCTGCGGTTCGCCTTCAAACTGGCTCAGTCGCGCCCGCGGAGGCTTCTGACCGTGGTCACAAAGAGTAATGCCCAGCGCCATGCGATGGTCATGTGGGACGAGATCGCGGCCGAGATTGCTGCCGAGTTCCCGGATGTGAGCTGGGATAAGGAGTTGGTGGATGCTGCTACGGTGCGCATGGTAAACCGACCCGAATCTCTGGACACCATCGTAGCCACTAACCTGCATGCCGATATTTTGAGCGATCTTGCCGCGGCGCTTGCAGGCAGCATTGGAATCGCACCGACCGCCAATATCGACCCCCTGCGCCGCTATCCATCGATGTTCGAGCCGATTCATGGCTCGGCATTCGACATCATGGGGAAGGGAGTGGCAAATCCCATAGGAACCTTTTGGTCAATCGTGTTGCTGCTGGAGCATCTGGGAGAGAATGAAGCGGCAAAACTCGTCATGCGATCCATAGAGCGGGTTACGGCTGATCCGGAGTTGCATACGCGCGATCTGGGTGGAAGCGCGACCACACGGCAAGTGACCGCTGCGGTATGTGCCAGCATCAGGGCAGAGGCTGGTTTCTCCGGATAACCGGGCACTGAAGTTGGCCCAGCAACCGCTTCAGTTCGCGCACAACTTTGCAAAGTGCGCACGATCTCAGCCCTCGCCGGCCGCCAAAAGACCGGATTCGGCCGTCTGCAGGCGTTCCGGGCTCTGTTCGCGAATTTCTCCTGGGCGGTCATTGGGTGTACTGTTGCTGAAGGGCTCATCGATTCGAGAAGGAGCACGGTTGGATACGATTGAATACCATGCTCGCTGTCACTGTGGCGCGTTGAGTGCGTGCTATCGCACCGCCCTACCACCGTCTGCCTGGCACATTCGAGCCTGCCAATGCTCGTTCTGTCGCAGTCACGCGGCCCTGTCGACCTCGGATCCAGCAGGCCTGATTGCGTATCAGTGCTCGGATCCGAAATTGTTGCAGCGCTATCGGTTCGGTACTGGCAGCGCGGAATTTTTGATCTGTCGAGCATGCGGCGTGTATCTGGGCGCGCAGATAACGAGCGGGTGCAAGCGGTTTGGGATTCTCAACGCCTTGGCGCTTAGACCCATTCCGCCAGATTTGCCGCAGGCAGAGCCGATGGACTATGGGGATGAAACCGCAGAGATTCGACGCCAACGACGGCAATCGCGCTGGACGCCAGTGGCGAGCGAGAGCGTGTAACGAGACCCCGACGACGAGACCCCGTTCCTCTTCGCGCAGGGAGTGCCGGATTTGCGTCACAAACCTGAATGGCGTTCCAGGGTGTGGCAATCGATGAAAGCTCGCTTTTGCTAGACTCAGCCGATGGCAGGTGGACTATTCAATTTTTTCAAGCCACAGGCGGCGAAGCATTCGCCGTCGACAACCCTGGCGGAAACGCTCGACAAGGCGCGCTCCCTCCATCTGCAGGGCCAACACGCGGATGCCCTGGCAATTTGCCGGGAAATCCTCGAGCGCGAACCCGATCACGTCGACGCGCTTTTTCTATCGGCGGAAATTGCCGCGAGGAGAGGCGAATCGGATCGGGCCATGCAGGTCTATCGAAGAGTACTCGACCTGAAGCCGGATCACGCGCCTGCTCACTACAAGCGCGGCAATTTGCTCAAAGACCGGCAGGAGATGGAGGCCGCGCTCGCGAGTTACGATGAAGCCATTGCGCTCGACCCTGGATACGCCCACGCGTTCTGCAATCGTGGGTTCGTGCTCGAGCGACTCAATCGATGGGATGCGGCATTGGAAAGCTACGACCAAGCCATCTTGCTCACTCCAGGGGACGCGTTCGCGCACTTCAACCGCGCCGGGGTGTTGCGGGAACTCGAGCGGCGGGAAGAAGCTCTCGCGAGCTACACGCAAGCCATCGCGGTCAAGGCCGATTACTTCGAGGCGTACTGCAACCGCGGACTGTTGCTCGCCGAAATGAAGCGATGGGACGAAGCGCTTGCGAGTCACGCGAACAGCATCGAGATCAATCCCGGCTTTGCCCCTGCACACTGTGCCCGCGGCGCCGTGCTCCAGGATAAAAGGGAATTGGATGCGGCGCTCGCCAGTTACGATCGAGCAATCGAAATCGATCCCGGCTTTGCCCCCGCACACTGTGCCCGCGGCACCGTGCTCGAGAATAAAGGGGAGTTGGATGCGGCACTCGCCAGTTACGATCGAGCAATCGAAATCGATCCCGGCTTTGCAATGGCTCATTGCAACCGCGGGAGTTTGCTCACGAGGCTGAGGCACTTGAGCGCCGCCCGCTCGAGTCTGGACCGGGCGATCACCCTCAAACCGGACTTCGCTGCGGCTTATTGCTCCATGGCGGTTTTATTGAGGAGAGTCCGTCGCTTCGGGGCAGCCCTGACGAATTACGACAGAGCCATCGCCCTCAAGCCGGATTACGCCGAGGCATATCTCCAACGGGCGAGTTTGCTCTGGGAAATGAAGCAGTTCCTGCCCGCGATTGCGAGCTACGATCGGGGGATCGCCCTCGAAGCGAAGACGCGTTTTGTGCTGGGCATGCGCCAGTACACGAAAATGACCATCTGCGATTGGAGCGACTTCCCGAGCGACGTGCAGCGGCTTGCCTCCGGCATCGAGGCGGGGGAACTGGTGTCGCCGCCGATGCAGGTGCTGGGCCTGCTGGATTCCATCCCACTCCATTACAAGGCCGCACAAATTTGGGTCCGGGAGGAGCATCCTCCGCGTCCCGAGCTTCCAGCGATATCGCGTCGGCTCCGGCCAGGCAAGGTCAGGATTGGTTACTTCTCGGGCGATTTTCATCAGCATCCCGTGGCCGTGCTCATGGCCGGGGTCATCGAAGCCCATGATCGTTCGAAGTACGAGATGAGCGCCTTTTCTTACGGTCCGGATTCGCAGGACGACATGAGAAAGCGCCTGGAGACGGCCTTCGACCAGTTTATCGATGTGCGCGAGAAGTCAGACCGCGATATTGCGTTGCTTGCGAGGAAGATGGACATTGACATCGCCGTGGATCTCGGAGGGCATACCGATGGCGGCGGCACGGGGATCTTTGCGCTGCGTGCGGCGCCGCTGCAGGTCAACTATCTGGGTTACCCCGGGACGATGGGCGCGGATTACATGGACTATATGATCGCAGATGCGACCGTCGTTCCGGAGGCGCACGAGCATTACTACGCCGAGAAGATCGTGAGATTGCCGAACAGTTTCCTGCCCCATGATTCGACGCGAACGATCGCCAGCACGGTATTCAGCCGCAACGAGCTCGGGTTGCCATCCAGCGGATTTGTGTTCTGCTGTTTCAACAACAGTTACAAGATCACTCCGGACGTCTTCGACGGCTGGATGCGCATACTGGCGCGGGTCCCGGACAGCGTGCTTTGGCTTTCGCAGAACAACGAGCCGGCAACGGATAATTTGCGGCGGGAGTCTTTGCGACGAGGCGTGGACGCCGAGCGACTGATATTCGCCAAGCGAATGGCTTCGCCGGCGGAGCACCTGGCCCGGCATCGCGCCGCCGATTTGTTTCTCGACACACGTCCGTACAACGCACACGCGACGGCGATCGATGCGTTGTGGGCGGGACTGCCGATGCTTACCTTTCCCGGCGAGGGATTCGCCAGCCGGGTGGCGGCCAGCTTGCTGAAGGCCGTCCAATTGCCGGAACTCATCGCGACGAGTCCCGGGAATTACGAGGATATGGCGGTCCACATGGCCGAAAATCCGCAATTTCACGCGGGCATCAGGGAAAAACTGGCACGCAATCGGCTCGACTCACCCTTGTTTGATACTCGCCGTTTCACCAGACACTTGGAAACCGCCTATTCGAAGCTTCTGGAAAGGTTTCACGCCGGATTGCCGCCCGAGCACATTCACGTACCGCCGTGATGGATGACAGATCGCCCGCTGTTCGCGGC
>CAZDTG010000085.1:0-17738 GCA_964508005.1 uncultured Steroidobacteraceae bacterium | reverse complement strand
CTGTCTCGAAACGTCTTTACAGATAACGCGATCTGCCGGCCGTCAGGCGACCAGGGATTCCGGTAAGTGTCCGCCATCCTTTGATGGTGGCCTCATCCGTTCACCCTTAGTTACTCTGTGCAGATGCAAAGTCACGGCCAAGCGATACGCCCGGCGCCTGCGCTGGGCCGACGATTGTGCCCCGGCGTACAATCGGCCGGAGCACGAGACCCCCCACGGCCCGGCGCAGTGAGGAATCGAGGATGCCTAAGAAGAGGACATCAAACCTTGCTGTTGGCATGGCTGCTTCGTTCACCGGTCTCGCGGGCGCGATTATTTGTTTGCTGACAACAAGGACTGTGGGCGTCCAGATCGGAATCCTGATGCTTGTGGCGTTGGTGGGACTGCATCTCGGATTCGGAATTCTGATTGCTGTCTATCGCTTGATTGATAAGCTGGAATGACCGACTCACCACACCACTACCAGAGTTGCCGCGCCGGCAGCCGCACCTTGGCTCGCCGACCCCATGGGGGCCGCGCGCTCACCCAGATTCAGCGCACTCTGAGTTACGCGGGGTTCGACCCGGCAACCCCGTCCCTGGCTTTCAGAAAGAGGGCTGACCCAACTTTGGCGGTCGAGCGAATGGGTGTGAGGTCGACAGCCCACCATCAACCGATCTGCTCGAACGAGGAATCGAATGACTCTTCACAGGTCCGGGTGCACAGCACCGAGAATGCCGATCTTCCACCGGATCAACGTAAGTATCCGGTTGTGATCCTGCGCGCCGGCTTGGCAGCTCTGGTGACCGGCTATACGGCGCTCGCGGAAGATCTAGCAAGCCATGGCTACATCGTCGTCGGCCCGGATGCGCCGTACCGCACGGCGGTCGTTGTCTTTCCCGACGGGCGGGTCGTCTCGCGCCCATCCAAGTACAACCTCGAGCTATTGCCGGAATCCGAGAAAGTGCCGTTTGCCACCCGCCTATGAGCATGTGGAGCGCCGATATCGGATTTGTGGTCGATGAGCTTGCCAACTTGGACGCCGCCGACCCGTCCGGCCGATTTACCGGGCGATTGGATTTGCAGCACCTTGGAATCTTCGGCCATTCGCTGGGTGGTGCGACAGCGGCTCATTTTTGCCACGAAGATTCCAGATGTAAGGCTGGTATCGATCTCGATGGCCAACTCTTCGGGCCGGTCATTGAGGAGGGACTGCGCCAACCCTTCATGTTCGTACTTGAAGGTCATGGCCGAGTTTCCGATTCAGCGGTGCACGAGATATTTGCGCGCATCCAGTCGATGTATGAGCGATTGCCGGTTGACTCTCGACGGAGAATTACGCTCATCGGATCCAACCACTTCAGCTTCAGTGATCAGATCCTTTTGAAGAGCCGGTTGCTGCTCGGCATGATGCACCGGATGGGCGTAATCGGCGGACTCGAGGGGCGTCGCGGGCTTGAAATTACCGCCGACTGCGTCAGCACCTTCTTCGACGTGTACCTGAAGGGCAGGCCGCGGACGGTTCTCGATGCCCTGGCGCGCAGGTACCCCGAAGTACTCGTAGACTAGCGCGCACACGCGTCTTCGGCGCCGCCTCGATCCCATTGACTCCTAACGCAATGGCCGTTGAGCACGGAGCGGTCGTGACACCGATGCCCGTGCCGCCATTTGGCGACTGCGGGCGGACTCCTTGAAAGCGGACATAGATCTCGAGCCAAACAGCAGGAAGCCAGATGGAATGCTTGCACAAGCCGATCCGCGTAATTTTCTTGTTCGTGCTTGCATGCGCCCATTCGCATGCGGACGCTGCCGTCTGGCAACCCTCGCCCGGCCATGTACAAGTGCCGATCTGGCCCGGCGCGGTACCCGATGCGATGCCCAACCCGAAACCGGAGTCTGTCGGTCCGCCCGAAGGACGCGAGTGGTGGCCCAGGGCTAACGATGTCAGCCGGCCGACAATGACGGTGTATGCGGCCAAGGGCCGCAACACCGGCGTGGCTGCGGTGGTGTTCCCCGGCGGGGGTTACCAGTTCCTGGCCATGGACCTGGAGGGCACGGAGATCTGCGACTGGCTGACCTCGCGCGGCATCACCTGCGTGTTGCTGAAGTACCGCGTGCCCGACTCGGGCCCGACGATGAAGAACGGACACAGCTACTACCCGAAGGTGCAAACGGCGCTGCAGGACGCGCAGCGCACGCTAGGGCTGGTGCGCCAGCACGCCGCGGAGTGGCATGTCGACCCGCACAAGGTCGGCGTGATCGGCTTTTCCGCCGGCGGGCACCTCGCCGCTGCCGTGAGCACGCGCTTCGCGCAGCGGACGTATCCGGCGGTGGATGCCGCCGACAAGCTGAGCTGCCGACCGGACTTCGCTATTGTCCTCTACCCCGGCCACCTGTGGACGCCGGAGGACGAGGACCCCGTCAGCCGCGACGGGACGCACCTGAGACTGCGCCCGGACATCCGCGTCCGCGCCGACACGCCGCCGACCTTCCTGCTGCACGCCGAGGATGATCACGTGGACGACGTGAAGCACTCGCTGACCTACTACCTCGCGCTACAGAAGGCCGGCGTCCCGACAGAAATGCACTTGTACCCGCAAGGCGGTCACGCCTTCGGCGTGCGCCCCACCAAGCTGCCCATCGGCCGCTGGCCCGCACTGGTGGAGCAGTGGCTGCACACCATCGGCGTGCTAAGCCCTCGGGAAGGCGGCTGAGCGCGGTCACCCTTTCAATAGGATGACTACATCGGTGGGGGAGGCTTGCGCCGTCTTCATCGCCACCGTCTCCGCAAGGAATGCGGCTGCAGCTTCTCGCGCGATCGCGCGCGACCATCCCTGTCAACTGAGCAAGGTCGTCGGAGCGCTGTGTTGTGCGGCGCTCCGGCGCCCGTCTCCCAGGCGGCTCGGGGCGGCGGTTGGGTCTCATGGACCGACATTTTTGGCGCTGATCTCCGGAACGAGCTGCGAGAGGATTTCCTCGAGCGCCTTGCCGTACCCACGTACCAGTGCATCGGGCGATGCCTGCGGCAGATCGACGCGGCGGGCGATCGTAGACTCGTACACCACCGTCGGACGCGCGCCTGCCTGGTCAATGAGAGCGAACTGCAAGGTCAGCACCGCGGCGGGACGCCTCCCAGGGCGGAAATCGCCGTAGAGCTCGGCGACTGTCGCGTCGAGTACGTACTGCACGGGTCTGCTGCTGCCGGGAAGGGCCACGGTATCGAACGGACCGGCGCGATCGAGCCACGCGGCCATTTGATTCCCCAGAATCGCGCCGGGCTCGGCGATGAATGCGTGATAGGGGTCGGACGTGTATTGCACGTCGTCCAGGCGGTAGACGAGTGCGTTGCCGGCATAAGCTGCGGCGACGCGCACGTTCCCCATACGCAGCGTTTCCGGGCGCCGCGTCTCGGAAGGGCGGGCCGCGGCCATCGGCAGATCCACAACATATGTCGTCGCCTTGGGTATCGGTTTGCCAATCGCGCAGGCGGTGACGGTCAGCGCAGCGAACGCTGTCAGGACCAGGCGTTTGGCGCTCATCGAGAATTCTCGGGAAGCCGAATCTTGTCGGGCGGGCCGCCAACGAGTACGCCGGCGGGATACCGCTTGATGGTTTCCGACAACGTTCTCAGATTGTCTGCGGTCACGCGCAGATCCTGGACGATCACGCGGGCGTCGTATTGATTGTCGCCGATCAGGGCTTCGAGCCGTTCGACCGTGGCGTCGATGCGCGTGACCATACGGTCCAGGTCACCATCGTCGGCAAGCTTGCGCACCCGCGCGGTGATCCCCGCGAGGTTGTCGACCATCTGCTTGAGGCCCGGTTCGGCGAGGATCGCATCGAGCCGGCCAGAGGCCGAGTCGAGCTTGCGCAGCGTCTGGTCGAGGGGCGCTGCGGCCAGGATCCCATCGATGCGCTCGATCGTCGCGTTGGCGTTCTTGATGAGCTTCTCGACTGGCGCTTCGCTGAGCTTCTTGTCCAGATCGACGACGAGCGTGTTCAGACTCCGGCCCAGCGTCTTGACGTCCGCCTCGTTGAGGCTCGCTAGAAACGCCTGCGCATTGGCGACGATCTGCCCGGTGAGACTCGGCGCGGACGGCAGATACTCGAACTTCGGGGTCCACGGAAACTCGAGCGGGGGAAATTTCGCCGGGTCGAAGAAGTCGAGCGCGAGATACTGCTGACCCGTGACGCCCGCGAGTTGGGTCTGGGCACGAAAACCCTTCTTCACCATCTGGACCGCGTCGTGTTTGACGCGCTCGACCTCCTTAGCGGAGAGGTTGATCTTTGCCCGGACCACGATGTACTGCTTGCGCTTGTCCAACGGGACGTCTGTCTCATAAGTGGCCGCGGATGTCAGGATCTCCGAGACCTGACCCAGCGGCACCCCGCGAAAGCGCACCGGAGCACCGAGCTCGAGGCCGCCGACCGATTCATTGAAGTAAGTCTCGAACGTGAATGTCGGCTGGAACAGTTTCCGGCCGCCGAGCAGAAAGAGCACGGCAACCAGGATTGTGACACAGACGAGCACGAACGAACCGAGTCGAACGTAGCGCTTGCTTTCGTCCATGATCTAGCTCCTCTGCCTGCCCACATCGGGCTGGCGGTTGAAGAACTGACGTACCCGGGAGTCGGCGCTGTGGTCGCGCAAATCGACTGGCTTTCCGTCGGCGATGATGCTGCGCGAGACCGGGTCCAGCATGATCGCGCGATCGGCAATGGCGAAGATGCTCTCCAGCTCGTGAGTCACCACCACGAAGGTGAAGCCCAGATTCCTGCGGAGGGAGAGAATGGTCCGATCCAGGTTGGCGGCGGTGATGGGGTCGAGGCCGGCCGAGGGCTCATCGAGCATCAGGATGTCGCAACCGAGTGCCATTGCGCGAGCGATGCCCGCGCGCTTCAACATTCCGCCGGAAAGCTCCGCCGGCATCAGGGACTCGGCGTACGCCATCTCGACCTGGTGTAGCAGCATGCGCGCAGTGAGGTTCTTGTCCGCGAGCGCAAGATCGGTGAACTGATCAAGCGGAAAGCGCACGTTCTCGAGCACGTTCAGCGAGCCGAACAGGGCGCCGCTCTGGTACATCACCCCGAGCTTGCGCTGCGTCCGCGCCTTCTCGTCCACGCTAGCCGTCACGATGTTGGCCCCGTCGATGAGGATGCAGCCCGCCATCGGCTTGTACAGGCCGATGATGTTCTTCATCAGGCTCGACTTGCCGCTGCCAGATCCGCCCAGGATCACCAGGATCTCGCCGCGCCGCACGTCGAACGAGGCGTTGTCGAGGAGGACGTGCGCGCCGTAGCCCACACGTAGGTTGCGCACGCTGATGACCGGCGAGGCGTCGTCTGCAGTCGCCGCCGCGTTGTCGGAGCGCGCTTGGGTGTGCGTCATCATGCCCGTTCAGCTGGTGAAGACGGCAAAGAGGCCGTCGATCACGACGATCAGCACGATGCTGGTGACGACTGCGCTGGTCGCCGAGAGGCCAACCGAGGTTGCACCGGCTCCCGTAATGAGTCCGCGGTGGCATCCGACCGCAGCAATTGTCAGGCCAAAAACCGCGCCCTTGACGATGCCGAGAATGAAGTCCGTCGCCGTCACTGCCCGGAGCAGCTGCTGGTAGAACTGTAGGAAACTGATGTCGAAGGTGGCCATCACCAGCGCCCCGCCGAAGATTCCTACGACATCGGCCAGCACCGTAAGCAGCGGCACCACCAACATCGCCGCGAGCAGCCGCGGCAGAACCAGGAAGTGGATCGGATCGAGTCCGAAAGTCGAAATCGCGTTCAGTTCCTCGTTGACTTTCTGCGTACCGATTTGCGCGGCGAACGCAGCACCCGTGCGTCCGGCCAGCACGATGGCCGTCATCAGGGCGCCCAGCTCGCGCAGCATGGCGACCCCCACGCCGTTCACGACGAAGATCACCGCACCGAACTCCCGGGCCACCAGTCCGACCTCGAAGGCGATGATCACGCCCATGAGGAAGCCCATCAGCAGGACGATCGGGACCGCATTTGCGCCCGCCTCAGTAGCAACGTCGAGCATGTCGTCCCAATTCACGGTGCGAGCCTGCCGAAACGCACGCACGCAGGCGCTGAGGAACCCGGCCAACTCCTTCAAATAGGCGATCTGATGCGCGGTCGCCCGGCCTATCTGTTCGAGGAGGCGGATGCGCCGCCGGCGATGGATCGGCGCGGCGAAGTCCTTGGGCTGGTAGTCGCGAACCAAGGCGGCAAAGTTAGGAGCGAGTCCCCGGATTTCCACTTTCGCGCCCTCCGGGCGATCGCGCCGAATCAGGTCGAACAGGAGCGCGATCCCGACGTCATCGACATACTCGAGCCGCGAGGCATCGACGATGACCGGACGGTTCGGGTTGCGCATGAGCGTGTCGACAGCGGAGTTCCAGACGGGCGCAGCCGTGTAGGCTGTGATTCGGCCTGCCAGCAGGACGCTCACCTCGTCATTCGTACCTGGCTCGCTCGCTGCGGTAATCGACATCGTGCCGCCTCACTTCGGCAGCTTCACCTTCTCAGGTGGCTGATGATGTTGAGGTGCGCCTGCCGCTGGGCCTCTACACTTAATATTTCTGGACCGCGACTGCAAGGTTGCGAGCAGTCGGTTGTGCCCGAGCGTATCTGAGGCTTGAGCGCGGCATGACTCTCTGCATTCTGGGTGGCTCACAGCGCCTTTCGGGGAGTTTTCGGGGTCCTGACGACGCAAAGTGGTGGACGAAGAGCTCGACGCCAGGATGCGCCATTTCCCAGACGGACTGGCCGATGCGACGTTCGCGGACAACATGCCGGAGTCGGTCTACCGCACACTGGTCTTCGAGGCGAACAAGAACCCGCCAGTACTGCACCGCTATCTGAAGCTGGGTCAGGTCCAGTCCGGCCACGACCAGACTCGATCCGAGACACCGAATCCTCCAGAGCAGTCATTGGGTCAGCGCGACGGGCCGCACTGCTAAACGAAATGTGTTCGGGGCCGCGGCAATTTGTCATCGTCGAGGAAGGTATCGACCGTTTCGTTGTAGAAGGCGATGAGGCCGGTGATCGGCGCCACCTGGCGCGTCGGGTAGTCGTAGGTCCAAGCGACGTCCGAATGAACTGTGTCGCCGACTCGCGCGGACCAGTAGCCCGACGTGATCCCCTTATAGGCGCAGACTGACTGCGTGTTGCTGGTCTCGAGATGCTCAAACTCGACGTTCGTGCGGTCGAAGTAGTACCGCGTTGGCAACCCGGTCTCGAAAAGCAGTACGGGGCTGCGCGTCTCCGCAAGTACGACGCCATCGATCTCGACCCTGACGTGCCGATGAGAGCGCAGCGCGTCGATTCGCACATAAGGGTTGCGCGGGTGACCGATGATTCGTTCGTCTTCTTCGAACCAGTCGAGCGTCTCCCATTCGAACCGCACGTAACCGGCAACCGGGCCACCGCCGTTGGTGTCATAGACGCGCGCCGCGGCCTTCCTGGTGCGCCGGTCCGTCGTCAGCGAATGCAGCCGTGAAGGACCCAACTGCACCCGTTGTGGGTGGTCCTCGTCAAGCAAATGCTCCATGCGGACGTCAGAAAGCGGGATGTAGTACTGCGGATAGTACGGTACCTCCCAGACATAGCGGGCGCCGGTCGTGTCGAAGACCAGCATGTTGTCGAAATAACCCCGCACTCGGCGTGGTGCGGGCTCGATCCGGCCCCGCTCCGCCGCCATTTGGGGGTAGTCCCGATCGGGGTTAGAAGACTCGGGAATCATTTGGTGCTCCTTGTCTAACGGTAGTAGCGTAGCCTCTCGCGGACAACAACTCCGCGATAAAGCCCCCCACAGCATCAGCGCGCCCGGAATGCCGCCAAGCGGGACTTTGTATGCGCCGGAGCGGATGGGCAAGCGGTCCGTCATGAGCGCCGACCGAGTGGGCGCGCATTGAGCCTCGACATTGAAGTTTAGCAGCCGCGTGTGTTGGCTTGCGAGCTTGGCGTTCTGCGGCTCGCTGGCGCCGATCGGACGTTGCAGACGAGTGTGGTAGCGGGGGCTCGATTTTGAGTTGGAAAGTCCTTGAGAACCAAAGAGATCCGTATTCGATAAGCTGCACCCAGGCCGGCTAGGCTACGTAGGCAGCGCAATCTAACCGAACTGGTCACGTGGACGGCCTGTGTGATCGCGGCGAGGCGAGTGCGCATCCGCGGCGTGGCTGATAGCCAAACGGGAGTCGTGGCACAATAGAGGACGCAGCCGCCAAGACGGACCAGGCAGGGAATGACCCTCTCAGCACGCGTGCTTCACTATTCCGGCTGCATCAGTGAAGCGGTATCGCTGGACGGCGTTCGTGGCCGATTCTTGCACTCCAGACGTGCAGCAGAAACTCAGGCGTGGCGAAGTCCCGTGGCTTCGAATGTATCCGGACAGCACGAAACTCTAATTTTGCACGTACGCCGCGAGTTTACTGTGGGTACGGATCGCATCGTCTTCGGTGAGGACATCGGTCGGGCGCGACCGGCGGATGAGATGTTCGAAATCCGCCGCGGGCAAGGGGCGGCTGAAATGATAGCCCTGATACTCATCGCAGCCGGCCGTTTTCAGGAAATCGAGCTGCGCGGGCGTCTCCACCCCTTCGGCGACTACTTTGAGACGCAGGCTGTGCGCGAGCGAGACGATGGCGCGAACGATCGAAGCATCCTCCGGACGGCTCACGATTTCGTCGATGAACACACGATCGATTTTGAGTCTATCGATCGGGAATCGGCGCAGGTAACTCATGCTCGAATAGCCGGTACCGAAATCGTCCACGGAGACGAGAACTCCCATGGCGCTCAGCTGCTCGAGAATGGCGATCGATTTCTCGGGATCGCTCATGACTGCGCTTTCCGTGAGTTCGACCTCGAGATACCGTGCCTCAAGGCCCGCGTCGTCGAGCGCACAGCGGATGCTGTCGACCAGCCCGCTGTCGCGGAACTGCGATGCTGACAGATTCACCGATACTCGGAGCGTCGGGACTCCGTCGATCTGCCAGGCCCGTGTTTGCCGGCACGCTTCCCGGATCACCCATCCGCCAATGCTGCCGATCAGGCCACACTCTTCCGCCAGCGGGATGAATTCCGCGGGTGATACGATGCCGCGCGTCGGGTGCACCCAACGGATCAATGCCTCCGCGCTGCGTACCTCGCCCGTTCGCGTATCGACCTTGGGTTGATAGTAGAGCTCGAATTGGTTCTGCGTCACCGCGTTGTGCAGATCGCTTTCGAGCTGAACACGCTCCTCCGTTCCCGCATCCATTCCCGGCGCATAGCGCCGAAAGTTGCCGCGGCCGTGCTGTTTGGCCGAATACATGGCCGCATCCGCGTGCGCGAGCAGGGCCTGCATGGTTACACCGTCATCCGGATACATGGCGATGCCGATGCTGGGCGAGGCATGAATATCGATGGCGGCGATTCGCACCGGAGCCTGCAGGACGTCCATGACGCGGACCGCGAGGCCGGCGGCATCCTCGGCGTCGCCAATGGAGGTGCCGATGAGGACGAACTCATCGCCGCCGAAGCGAGCCACCGTGTCGGCGGTGCGGGCCACCGTCAAGAGCCGGCGCGCGACCTCTTGAAGCAGTTCATCGCCCGCGCGGTGCCCCAAGGAATCATTGATGAGCTTGAAGCGGTCGAGATCGCATACCAGCACTGCGAAAGCCCGCATGTCGCGCTCGGCATGCGCGATGGCCTGCTGCAATCGATCGTCCAGCAAGACGCGATTCGGAAGACCCGTCAATGCATCGTGGGTGGCCAAGTGCCGCAGTTGCTGATTCGCGGCTTCCAATCCTTGCGTGCGCGTCGTGATCACTTGTTCGAGGCGCAACACATGTTCTCTGACCAGCTTGTCGTTTTCCCATTTGCGGCTGAGCGCCGTGGCGCACTGCAGAACCTCGATGGGCTCGGCGGGTTTGCGCAGCACCAGTAACCTGTCGGAGTGGCCCAATCTCTCCACAACCTCCGTCCAGTCGTAGTCGGTGTGGGCCGAACAGATGACGACTTGCACGTCGGGATCCGTTGCCCACAGGCGCTCGATGGTTTTGAGGCCATCCCAGCCCGGGGGCATGCGCATGTCGACGAAGGCCATGGCGTAAGGCCGTCCCTCGACCAGCGCCTGCTGGGCCATTGCCACGCCTTCCTGCCCTTGGTGCGCGGAGTCGATGTCGAAGTTCGGGCGCGGCGCGGCGACGACGGCTTCGCCGAAGAGATTCGCTTCCAGCACATCGAGCGCGTCCTGCGCGGAGTGCTCGGACTGGGCGCCCAAGACTTTGCGAAAATCCAGGTGAATGGCCGCATTGTCATCGATGATCAGAATGCGCCGATTGGCGAGCGGACTGGAATTAGCCATGGACAGCCTCGGAAGGGCTGAACGGCAGCTCGAGAATGAATGTTGCACCACGGCCCGGGCCGTCGCTCTCAACTCGTAACGAGCCGCCGAGCTCCTGAGCGGCGAGCGCCCCGCTATGCAAACCGAAGCCGTGCCCGTCCACGCGAGTCGTGAAGCCGTGCGTGAACAGGCGGGAGATATTTTCCGCCGGGATACCCACACCATTGTCGATCACGCATATGCGCACGCCGATTGGCGCCGTTTCAATGCGCAGGGTGATGAGCTTGTCGGTTCTGCCGGATTCGTCGCACGCGTACTTGGCGTTGCGCACGAGATTCACCAGAATCTGCAACACCTTGTGTTTATCGACGGTGATCGGCGGCACCTTGCTGAATTCGCGGCGCAGCGTCACGCCGTGACGCACGAAGGCCCCGGCGTTCAAGCGCAGGCTGTCCTCCACCAGATCGACCACGGCCACGGTTTCGGTGACGCCGCACAGCTTGGCGTAGCTCTGCTGCATCGCCACGGTATCCTTGATGTGTTCCAGGTTGTCGCGCAGCGATGCGAGTTCTTCAAGCGCCATTTTCTGATCGCCGGTGAGCTGTTCGCCGAGCGAGGTTAGGTATTCCGGTATGCGCTTGCCGCGCTCGTCATGGGTGAGGAATTCCCCGACTGCGCTGCCTTTCTCCTGCAGCAGCGCGGCGAGGCGGGACACGCCGGGGGCTTTGGACTGTTTGACGCGCTCGATCACGAGACTTGCCGAAATGTTGACGCTGTTCAGGATATTGCCGACGTTGTGCAGCACGTTGGTCGCGACTTCGGCCATGCCCGCCTGGCGCGAAGCGGTCATGAGTTGCTTGTGCACTCGTTCGAGTTCCTCAGCGGTTTCCTTGCCGGCGGAAATATCCCGCAAGAACTCGACCGAGTACTCGGGCCTGTCATCGCCTTCGCGAACCAGTGCCGTCGTCGTGTGTACCCAAAGGAGGCTGCCATCCTTGCGGGTATACCGCTTCTCGAGATCCACGTATTCGATCTCGCCGTTCCACAGACGTTCGAGTTCCGTCGCTACGCGCGCGAGGTCCTCTGCGCACGTGAGATCGCCGATCGTTCCGTGCGCGAGCTCGCCGGGGTCGAAACCCAACAGCGTGCAGAACGCCGGGTTGAACCGCAAGAATTTGCCGCTGCGGTCGGAATAGACGATGCCGAGCGGTGCCTGGTCGAATGTATTGCGGAACAAGGTCTCCGCTTTACGCAAATTGTCGCGCGCAGCGACAAGATCGGTGAAGTCGGCGATCGTACCGACCCAGCCGGGAACGCCGTCGGCGGCGACCACTTGTTCCGAGAAATGGCGAATCGTGCCGTCGCCGCCTTGTGTGCGATAGCCGAATCGGCTTGGGACGGGCTGCCGGCAGAAATCCGCCCACGCGTGTTCCATGCGCACGCGATCGTCGGGGTGCACGCGCTGTGCCCAAGCATCGGGGCTATGCCCGGGCTTAAGTGCGAATGTTCGGAGGTACTCGGGATTGCTGTAGATGATGTTGCCGGCCGCGTCCGTGTGATAGATGGCAACCGGTGCGCTGTCGAGCAGGGCTCTGGCCGATATGGCATCAGGATGCAGTGACGGCGCGGCAGGCCGCGCATGGGAGAGCAGGGTAAGCTCAGTCAGTCGCGAGCGAAGTTCAGCCTGGGCAATCGCTTGTTCGGCGAGTAACAGAAGGGAGGTGCGCTGTTCAGGCGAAAGCGCGCGCGCTTGCGTTCCATACACGGCCAAGGTGCCGAGCATATCGCCGCCCCGAGTGCGCAGTGCGCATCCAGCGTAGGAACGGATGGCAAGCGTCCCGATCACTTGCTCGGACTCCCGGAAGCGACCGTCCAGGGTCGCGTCCGGCACTTCGAACAGCCCCACGGCTTGGGAGGTGTAGCAAGCAAACGGATCGGGTCGTGGCACGGCGGCGGACGGCAGTTCCGCGGTCGATGTGCACCAGGCGTCGCCACAACCGATGACCGCGATCGAGGCCAGAGGCGACCCGCAAACACTGGCCGCAAGCCGCGCGAGCCCCCCGAACACGGGGTCCAGGGTTCCGGCAGCCTGCGCGGCGGCTGCGGCCTGCGGCTGCCCGATGGGAGTGCGACCGATAGGTTGCGAAATCATTGGCCTGACGTGCCCGCGGCGCAGCGTTCACCTTGTTTGCGCGTCGAATGTCACTATGGAGGCACATTTTGGATTAGTTGAATGCCTGCCCGGGTGGCGAATGCATCACATGATGGGGCTCAATACAGCGAATTGGGTCGCAACTATGAGCTTCCATGACGGGTTAACGGGATGGGTATGATTGCGCCATGGCAAAACGCGGATGCGAGACGAGCTGCAGCGCGTGGATCCCGCCGACGACACGCAGGTGCATGGGCCAGGGAACCCCGGCAGTTTAGGTTGTTTCGCCTGCGTTCGTAGCCGCTACGTCGCCACGATTTGAGACCCGTCCTATCTGTATACAGTGTATACGTGGCGATCGAGGTCGCCACCAGCACGCCGCACGTGCTCAAGGGCGTGTGCCCATTTCTGCATTGAAGCGACCGGCGTCTCGATCGACGCGACGGCATTCGTCAGGGCGGCGCTGGCATCGGCGAGTTTTCCTCCGATCCTGGACAGCGGACGATTATCGAGCCCCTCAAGCCCGCTCAACGTGCCCGACCGAAACTCCTGCCGCCGGGCCCGCTCGCGCGCGGGCAGCCGAGGGAGGCCTTCCGCATCCTTCACGGCATCCGCCACGTCGCTCATCTGATCGAGAAGGTCGTATGCCCACAGCAGCGCCAGGTACACGGAGATGCTCGCGCCCGGTGCCCTTCTCCGCCTCCATCACCGCGCGCGGGCCGGTGCCAATCTTGTCGGCGACCTGCTGCTGGAGTCGCACGGTCAGCGGTCAGCAACCGGGATTGCGCAGGCATCGTGGCGTTTCTCGGAGGCGGGTTTACACGAAAAACGTCGCGACTGGACCTTGCCTAGCGACCGCGCGCAGACGCCTTCGTGCGTGCGCAGGTGCAGTTGACGATATCGATCTTCAGCTGCTTGAGTTCGGCGATGCGCTGATCGATGCGCTCGTCCCATACCCGGGACATCGGCGCCCAGTCTTTCTTCAGCAGCGGGAATCGGTCTGGCAAGGTGGCCAGTTGCGCCGCGATTTCCTCGAGGCTGAAGCCGGCGCGTTGCCCGATCGTGATGTAGCAGATCTTTAGAAAGGTCGATTCACGGTAGCGGCGATGCTCGCTCTCGCTGCTGCCCTCGCGTTCAGAGGCGATCAGGCCGAGTTTCTCGTAGTAGCGCAGCGTAGAGGACGCTACGCCGCTGCGCTGGGCCATGTCGCGAATGCTGATCAGGGGATCGGAATCGTTGCTCATGTCTGGATTGTGAGTAGAGCGCAGGATTCGCGCAAGCTCTACCCATCGCGCGCTCGCCTTGGCGCTCTAAACGGGCCAGTCCACGAAGTCGGGTGAACGGACTGCACATCGGCCTCTTGACTTGCAGTTAAAGCTAGCTTAAACATTAATGTATCCATGTTCAAGTGAACTTTAACATAAAAGGTCTCGTCCTCCGAGGAGTCGTCCGTGTCTTACCCCCTTTGCATGTCTGCCCGGTCGCGCTTAGTTCTTCCTGTCATCGCTGCCGCAGCGCTAGCCATCACCGCGTGCAGTCGCGGCGGCGCTCAGGCGGGTGCGCCGCCACCGCCCGAGGTCGATGCGGCCCAGGTCGTAGTCAAGCCTGTACGTCAGTGGGACGAGTTCAGCGGGCGTACCGCCGCGACCGATGCGGTCGATGTGCGCGCGCGCGTCAGTGGCTACATCGACCGCATCGCGTTCAAGGACGGCAACGAGGTCAAGGCGGGCGACCTATTGTTCGTGATCGATCCGCGCCCGTACCGCGCCGCCTACGATAGCGCGGTGGCTCAACTTGCACGCGCGCGCGCCGCAGAACAGCTCGCCCAGGAGCAGGAGCAACGCGCGCAAGCCTTGATCGCAGCTAAGGCGATCTCGCGCGAAGAATTCGACACGCGCCGCGCCGGCTCGACGCAGAGCAACGCAGATGTGCGGGCAGCCGAGGCGGCGGTGGCGACGGCGAAACTCAATCTCGGCTTCACTGAGGTGCGCTCGCCGATCGCCGGGCGCGTGAGTCGCGCGATGCTGAGCCTCGGCAATCTGGTCCAGGCCGACCAAAGCGTGCTGACCAGCGTGGTCTCTCAGGATCCGGTCTATGTCTACTTCCAACCGGACGAGCAGACGTTTCTGCGCTATGCGGAACTCGCGCGCAAGGGCGAGCGCGCGAAATCGGCTAATCCGGTCCGGGTGGGCCTGGCCACCGATAAGGATTATCCGTACGCCGGCACGGTGAACTTCATCAACAACCAGGTCGATCCGGCGACCGGCACGATCAATTTGCGGGCCGTGGTGCCGAATCCGGATCGCATATTCACACCCGGCTTGTACGCGCGGGTGCAGCTCGAAGGGAGTGCCGACGTCACGGCCATACTGATTGACGACAAGGCCGTGATGACCGACCAGGACCGCAACTACGTCTACGTGGTTGGGCCGGAAAACAAGGCTGTACGTAAGGACGTCACGCTGGGCGGCTTCGCTGATGAACTGCGCATCGTGCGCTCCGGCCTCGGTGCGAACGACAAAGTCATCGTCGCCGGCCTGCAGAAGATCTTCGTCCCGAATACGCCGGTGAAGCCGAAGATCGTTGCGATGGGCGCGCTGCCACCCGCCCCAGTGGTGGCATCGGCGGCGAAATAGGGCAGCACGCACATGGATTTCTCCAAATTCTTCATCGACCGCCCGATCTTCGCGGCGGTGTTGTCGATCGTCATTCTCGTCGCCGGCCTGATCTCAATGCCGTTGCTGCCCATCAGCGAATACCCGGAAGTGGTGCCGCCTACGGTCGTCGTCAAGGCGACTTATCCGGGCGCCAATCCCAAAGTCATCGCCGAAACCGTGTCGGCTCCGTTGGAAGAACAGATCAACGGCGCCGAGGACATGATGTACATGAAGTCGGTCGCCGGTTCCGACGGCACGTTGCAAATGACCATCACGTTCCGCCCCGGCACTGATCCGAGCAAGGCACAGGTCGATGTGCAAAACCGCGTTTCCCAGGCCTTGTCGCGCCTGCCTGCGGAGGTGGTCAGCCTCGGCGTGACGACCCAGAAGCAGAGTCCGGCTTTTCTCGCGCTGGTGACGCTGATCTCTGACGGCCGATACGACGCGCTCTATCTGCGCAACTACGCCAACATCAGGGTCAAGGACCAGATCGCGCGCCTGCCCGGCGTCGGAGAGATTCAGCAGTTTGGCAGCGGCGATTACGCGATGCGCGTTTGGCTCGACCCCGACAACGTCGCCTCGCGCGGCCTCACCGCCGGCGACGTCGTGCGCGCGATCCAGGAGCAGAACCTGCAAGTCTCGGCCGGCCAGCTCGGCGCCGAGCCGATCAAGGGCGGCGCCGACTTCCTGATCGCGATCAACGCACAGGGCCGGCTGCGTTCGACCGAGGAGTTCGGCAACGTCGTGCTCAAGACCGGCGCGAACGGCGAGGTCGTGCGCCTCGCCGACGTGGCGCACATCGAGCTCGGCGCCAGCGACTATACGATACGCAGCCAACTCGACAACTACCCGACTGCGATCCTCGCCGTGTTTCAGGCGCCGGGCGCCAATTCGCTGGCGACGCGCGATGCCGTGATCGCGAAAGTGCAAGAGTTGGCCAAGCGCTTTCCACCGGGTCTGACCTGGCGTTCGGACTACGATTCCACGATCTTCGTGCGCGAGTCGATCGAGGCAGTCGTGCATACGCTGCTCGAGGCGATCGGGCTCGTCGTGTTCGTTGTGATTCTGTTCCTGCAGACCTGGCGCGCTTCGATCATTCCGCTGATCGCGGTGCCGGTGTCGGTCATCGGCACGTTTGCCGTGCTCTATCTGCTCGGCTTCTCGATCAATACGCTCACCTTGTTCGGCCTGGTGCTTGCCATTGGAATTGTGGTCGACGACGCGATCGTCGTGGTCGAGAACATTGAGCGCAATATCGCAGACGGTCGTACGCCGCTCGCGGCCGCGCACCAGGCGATGAAGGAAGTGTCCGGGCCGATCATCGCGATCGCGCTGGTGCTCTGCGCGGTATTCGTGCCGATGGCCTTCCTCACCGGCGTCACCGGGACTTTCTACAAACAGTTTGCGGTCACGATCGCGATCTCCACCGTGATCTCGGCGATCAATTCGCTGACCCTGTCGCCCGCTCTCGCGGCAAAACTACTGAAGTCGCACGACGCGCCGAAGGACATGCTGTCGCGCCTGATCGAGCGCGCATTCGGCTGGGTGTTCGGCCCGTTCAACCGCTTCTTCAAGGCGAGCTCGGATCGGTATCAGAATTCCGTGTCGCGCATCCTGACGCGCCGCGGCGTGGTCTTCGCAGTCTATGTCGTGCTCCTGGTGGGCACTGCTCTCATGTTCAATTCCGTGCCGCGCGGCTTCATCCCGACCCAAGACAAGCTCTACCTCATCGGCGTGGTGAAACTGCCGGAAGGCGCCTCACTCGAGCGTACCTATGCCGTGGTGCAGAAGGTGAAAGACATCACCCTGCATACCGACGGCGTCGCCCATGTGATCTCTTTTGCCGGTTTCAACCCGAGTCAGTACAGTAACACCCCAAACTACGGCGTGGCCTTCGCGATCCTGAAGCCGTTCCGCGAGCGCTCTCGCAGCGCCAAGCAGATCGTCGACGAGATCCAATCGAGGGTCTCGGGCATCAAGGAAGGGTTTGTTTTCGTGCTGAACCCACCGCCGATCCTCGGGCTCGGAAACGGCGCGGGCTATTCGGCGTTCGTCGAGGACCGCGGCGGCGCGGGCTACGGCGCGCTGCAGGAGGCGGTGGGCACGCTGCAGGGCGCCGTGATGAAGGCGCCGGGCATGGGTTTCCCGTTCAGCAGCTATCAGTCCAACGTGCCGCAGCTCGACGTGGAGGTTGACCGTGTCAAGGCGAAGATGCAGGGCGTGGCGCTGACTGACCTGTTCGACACCCTCCAGGTCTATCTCGGTTCGTCCTACGTCAACGACTTCAACCTGTTTGGTCGCACCTGGCGTGTGTATGCGCAGGCTGACGGCGACTTTCGCAAGCGCATGGAGGACATCACCAACCTGAAGACGCGCAACGATCACGGCGAAATGGTGCCCATCGGCTCGATGGTGAAGATCAGTCACACCTATGGCCCCGATCCGGTGCTGCGTTACAACGGTTATCCGGCCGCCGACTTCCTGGGCGAGTCCGATCCCAGGCTGCTGTCCTCAGCGCAGGCGATGGACAACATCAACCAGATCGCGGAGAAGGTCCTACCGAACGGCATGAACATCGAATGGACCGACCTGAGCTTCCAGGAGGCTACGCAGGGCAGGG
>CAZDTG010000084.1:0-18430 GCA_964508005.1 uncultured Steroidobacteraceae bacterium | reverse complement strand
GGATTGAGCGTTATAGCCGTCGGTGGCTTGTCGGACGTCCTCCACACGGGACTGAGAGACGTGCTTTTTGCCATCGCGATCATCGGTATGCCGGCGTGGATCCTTGGGGCCGCGCTCATGTACTTCGCTCAGCGACCCTTCACACGAACGTCCGAGATGGTGCGAGACGGGAAGACTTGACGAGATTGGGAGTAAAAATGATCAGAAGTGCAGCGCGGCATTGCCTGTGATAGGCGTACAGAGGCTCATGAATTGCGTTCTGGGACGTTGCCGACCGACGCAGCCGGCGCGGTCCTAGACCTCGTTCACGAGGATGATTTCCGAGGCCCCCGGCTCCGGCAGTGAGAGGAATATTCCGGCTTCCATCAGCTCCTTGCCGATCAGCGTCGATACCGTTCCACCATCGATGAACTGAACCCGATACGACTTGAGCGGGTGGAGCCTGCTCAGTGCCAATACAGAGGTCGTCTGGGTGCTCGAGGCGCGAAAGCACAAAAGCACGGCCTCTGACCCGTCTGTGCTGGTGAACTGAATCCCTTGCCAGCCCTGCGGGTCGGTCCCGTACGGCTTGTAAGGAAACGTGACCTGTTGAAACAACAGGTGCCTGAAGCGCTTGTAGAGTCGCGCGTTGCTGGTCAAGCGATCAATGATTTTTTGCGGATACAACGATGCGCGCTGGGACATCTGTCCATTCAGGGTGCCGACGCCAAAAAGTCCGATCATGCGACTGCGAATGCAGGCATCAATGACGGCGTCAGTCTTCGCTTCGAACAGCTCCGTGTCCTCCTTCACGACCCACGCGGCGTTGTACGCAGATGGATAGACAGTGGCGCAGACCAGGGAATTCGCGCGAAGTCGCGATGCTGGGTAGCAGCTATCGCTGCACCAATTCGCACGGATAGTCCCCGCCAACCCATAGTCGAGGCGGCTCCCGTAGCCGCACTGCTCGAGTGCGAGTTGGGGGAATCTCCGATGCAAGTACTCGAATATGGCGTATTCGTGGTCCAGCGCGGCCGCACTGCCGTCGTTTTGACCATGGCCGTGGTCACTCCGATTGCATCGCGCCGGGAGGGCGGGAATACCCGAGTTATCCCACTTGATCCAATCCAGGTTGTAGTCTTCGACCAACCTGGCGAGGCTGTGCTTGAGATGGTCGGCGTAATCCGTCGATCCCAAGCAGACCTGCAGGCAAGTGTTTTCCCACGTGGGGATCTTGAGCTCTACCTGCTTACCATCGACCAGAGCCAGCCACGAGCGCGGTACTTCGTGAGGAACCAGGCTCGCATCGACAATGTTGGGACCCACCCACAGACCGAACCTCATGCCGGCCGCGTGCACCTGGTCCGACATGAAGCGCAGTCCGCGCGGAAACTTCGACCGATCCTCGGTGTATGAGCCGAGCCCCTTGCCCCAATCCCCATTACCCCGGGTGGAGGAGCCCTTGTACCAGGAGGCATCGAGATAGAATAAGTCCACGCCCAGGGTGGCGGCAAATGAGATCTCATCGAGAATGTTCTTCTCGACATCCAGCGCATCGGTCGACCAGATGTTGTAGCTCACCCAAGGAGCGCCATTCAGGGCGGCAGGCAGAATTCTTGTCCGCAGGTGTTCCAGAGCAACGTTGATGGCGGTATCCAGATCCCCTCCGCATGCACCCAGGAAAATGGGACATGCGGCGAGACTGCCGTTCGGCGCGATACTCTTTTCCGTGTCATCGAGAGTCACACTCAAGCGCACCCGTTCCTTGAGGTCATCGAGCGAGAAGGTCCATCCCCGTTCCTGCTGCACACCAATGACCAGGAACTCCGATCGGCCGACTGCTTCAACCACGATCAGGCCTGTAAAAACCGGCGCATTCCAACGGCCTCCCTGGATTTCCAGATGTGATCGGAACGGTTGGGCTTCCCGGCTGTAGTCGCCGTCGCGGCGGACACAATGCACCACCAGCTGACCCAGGTCGGGTCTCAGGTCGAGATCCAGAGCGCCAATCTCCG
Source organism: uncultured Steroidobacteraceae bacterium (assembly GCA_964508005.1). Lineage (GTDB taxonomy): Bacteria > Pseudomonadota > Gammaproteobacteria > Steroidobacterales > Steroidobacteraceae > 13-2-20CM-66-19. The sequence goes on along the minus strand of CAZDTG010000084.1, from coordinate 16,436 downwards.
TGATTGCGCGAATGGGCTTCGTACCGGCATTCAGGAAGCGCTGCTGCCAACGAAATGCGCCTGTGTCGGCGTATGCCACGACGTCAAGTTGCGCTTCAACTTTGCCTGCTGACGCAGCACGGATGGTGATGTCGTCGGGAGTCGACCTGAAAGGCAGTCCACGCCAAGTCGCGGAAGTTCCGTCCGCCCACTTGACCAATGGTGCGAACGTTCCTGCTGGGGTGACCCACTCAAAATGGGTCGCGGCATTCTGTAGAGAGGAAAGCACCGTGAGGCCGTCGGCGCCCGCGGAGAACTCGACTATAGAGCCTCGATTCGCGATCTGTGCTGACGTCGCGGAACCCGGCTTGGCGCCCAGCGGACGGCTGCTGGCCAGGATGGCCGTGGCGACCCCTAAACCCAGCACGGCCCGGCGGGTGATGACCGCTGCATCGGTCGACGTGGGTGAAATATCGACCGTTTTGTCTGGCATGCTGGTCCACCGGGCAGAGTTACTTGTGCGCGCCGCTATGGTACCGTTGTCATTTGGTAATTGGTAGAGCGCATCGAGGATGAATTCCGTGAGCAGGACAGTACTCATCACCGGCGCCACCGGCAGCATTGGCAAGAAGCTGCGCGAGCATTTGTGCTCTCAGGACATCCGCTTGCGGTTGCTCTGCCTGAATCCAATGAGCGAGGCGGGCGTCACGACGGCGGATCTGAGTCTTTACGATGACACTTGGGCGCGTCAATTCGCGAACGTGGATGTCGTGATCCATTTGGCGGGCGATCCTCATGCGACCGCCTCATGGGATTGCGTTCAGAAAAACAACATCGACCTCACTCTGAACGTCTTCCGCGCTGCTCAAAATCACTCCGCGAAAAGGATCGTATTTGCCAGCTCGAACTGGGTGATGGCCGGCTATCGCTTTGGAACTGAGCGTCTGACCACGAGCCTTGCACCTAAGCCCATTAACGCTTATGGCTGCGGGAAACTGCTGTGCGAGCGCGCCGGGCGTCAGCTGGCACAGCAAAGCGGCATATCCTTTATCGCGCTGCGAATTGGATGCTGTCAGCATATCCAAGGCAATGAACCGGGTCCCCACATCGAGCACGGACTCTGGGGTCAACAGATGTGGCTGAGCGACCGCGATCTTTGCCACGGCGTGGAGCGCGCGATTTTCGTGGAGCACGTGCCCTTCGCCGTCTTGAATCTGATGTCAGACAATCCCGGCATGCGCTGGGACATTGATGAGACTCGCCGAGTCATTGGCTACATGCCGCGCGATGGCCATCGCGCGATCACGACGTCCGCCATCGATGAACATGAGCAACTGGCACGTCTGAAGCTCGAGATATCCGATCGGCTCGAGCAGATCACGGCAAAGTGGTGACGCCCGCCAGGTGCAGTGCCCAGCAGACGCCACACTACGAATGCGCCTTGTCGCGTCTTGGTGATAACGTTATCATCTCGGATGCCAAGCCGTTCGCGTAGTGTAGAATTCAGCGCTGAGAGGGGGGGCTGCGGGCCAACGATGCGCGGCATAGATAAATCGGGTGTATTGATCACCGGCGGCTGCGGCGACATCGGGCTGGCCGTCGCCCGGCGCTTTCTGGACGCCGGAGCTCGCGTGATGTTGGCGGACCGTCTCAGCGCCCGGAAAGGCAAGGCACTCATTGCCAGCAAGCTCGGGGCTCGCGATGTCTCATTTGTCACCTGCGATGTGACGCGCGCCGCGTCAGTCGATGCCGCCTTTGCCGCCGCGATGAAATTCCTCGGAAGACTCGATACCGTCATTTGCAATGCCGGAATTGCACTCAACGAGTCGTTCCTGACCGCGACCGAAAAGGCCTGGGCATCGACCCTGGCCGTCAATCTGACCGGTAGCTTCCTCACCGCCCAGCGCGCGGCACGCCTCATGTTGAAAAATCGCCGCCGGGCGCACGGCCGTCGCGGCACGATTTTGCTCACTGGCTCGTGGGTACAGGACATGCCATTTCCCAACGGTACAAGCTATTGTTCGAGCAAGGCTGGGCAGCAAATGCTCGCAAAAGTCATGGCCCAGGAGCTGGCGGCGCAGGGGATCAACGTCTCACTGGTTGCTCCCGGCATGGTTTACGCAGGCCTGACCAAGCGAATTTACGATGAGAACAAGCGATTTGCGAAGCTCGTGGACCAATTGGTTCCGGTCGGCCGCATGAGCAGTGCCGCGGAGATCGCCGGAAGTTTCCTGTTTTTAGCCAGCGATGATGGAGCGTATATCACGGGCACATCGCTGCTCGTGGACGGCGGCGCAACCCTCGTGCGGCGAAATTAGCCTGGACACCCGACACCAGATTCCGATGCATTCGCAGAGAGCTGATCGGCCTCTCGCCTATCTGCTGTTTGTCTGCATCGTCGCGACGCTGGCGGGATTTCTCTTTGGCTTTGACGCTTCCGTCATCAACGGCACCGTTGCGGCCTTGAGCAAGGAGTTCGGTTCCTCCAGTGTCGGGACGGGATTTTCGGTCTCTTCGGTGTTGATCGGCTCGGCATCAGGTGCCTTGCTTGCCGGCCGATACGCAGAAAGGTTGGGCAGGAAGCCGCTGATGCTGATCACGGCAGTGCTGTTCGCCATAGGCGCCGCGGGCGCAGGAGCATCAAGCTCAGCCGAGATGTTCTTCATCTTCCGCCTGATCGGCGGCTTCGGAGTTGGCGCGGCTTCGGTCGTCGCGCCTGCGTATATCGCCGAGGTGTCTCCAGCGGAAATCCGTGGCCGCCTGACGACGATGCAACAGCTCGCGATCGTAGTAGGTCTGCAGAGCGCGTTCTTGAGCAATTACCTGATTGCCCACGCGGCCGGCAGCGCCGGGGCGCCTTGGCTGCTGGGCGTACACGCGTGGCGCTGGATGTACTGGGTGCAGCTCATACCCAGCTTGTTCTACCTCTTCAGCAGTCTCGCGCTTCCCGAGTCGCCGCGCTATCTCGTGGCCAAGGGCCGGGAGGCGGCAGCGCGAATGATGATGCTGCGATTGTGGGGTCCGAGCGTCGATCCGGACGCGACGATTGCGGAGATTCGCATTACGGTGAGCACCCGGGACCGACCCCTTCCGACGAGTCTACGCAACCCCGGAGCCGGAGCTCTTCTGCCCATCGTTTGGGTGGGTATCGCGCTCGCGTTCTTCCAGCAGGCTTCGGGGATCAACGCGGTAATGTATTTCGGAGAATACCTGTGGGCCGCCGCCGGGTTCAGCGAGCAGAACGGCCTGCTCATCAACGTGACCCTGGGCGCGGTGCTGGTCATCTCGACCCTGGTTTCGATGGTGCTGGTCGATAGAATCGGCCGACGTCCCTTACTGCTTGCCGGGTCGGCACTGATGAGCTCGACGCTCATTATTCTGACAGCCGTGTTTATCTTCAGCGCTCATTCGCACGGCGTATTGGCCATGACCTCTGCTGAAGCGAAGATAACGCTCGTGGCTGAGCACTTGTTCATCTTTGCATTTGGGGTGTCGTGGGGCCCTGTCGTGTGGGTGCTGCTGGGCGAGATGTTTCCCAATCGCATCCGCGCGCCCGCTCTGGCGGTAAGCGCCGGAACTCAATGGGTCACGGCCTTTCTGGTGACCACTACTTTTCCTGGTTTGTTATCCAATGTGGGGCTGAGCGGCATATTTTGCATTTATACGCTCGCGTCGATAGCAGCTTATTTTACGGTGTTTCGATGTGTGCGAGAGACTAAGGGAATGGTTCTAGAGGATATGCGCGACACCCCCGCGTTAGATGTTCTCGGCCATTGAGCGGGGCGATTGCGCAGGAAGTGGATGTACATCGAGACCGAGTCCAAGCGCTGGTTCGTCCTCCTCCTGCTGACAGCGGTCTACGCCCTTAACATCGCAGACCGCTTCGTCATCTCGACTTTGATCGAGCCCATCAAGGCGGAGCTGCATATCTCCGACTCCGCCGTTGCGCTGCTGACGGGTGGGGCGCTTGCGATTTTCTATGTCCTGGCCGGCCTGCCACTTTCGGTACTCGCCGATCGGGTCAATCGCCGCAATATGGTCGCCATCTCACTCGGCACCTGGTCATTGATGACGGCTCTTTGCGGCATCACGCGCACGTTCTGGCAGCTCATGGCCGCGCGCGTGCTGGTAGGCGTCGGCGAGGCAGGCGGCACTCCGCCGTCTCAGTCCTTGATTTCGGATTACTTTCCATGGCGGCGTCGTGCATTCGCGCTGTCGATCTATGCGGTCGGTGCTTCCATAGGGTCCATGCTCGGAACGAGCGCGGGCTATCTGAGCGACCTGTGGGGTTGGCGGAGCGCATTCTTTGTCCTCGGACTTCCGGGCCTTTTCCTGGCTGCAATGCTGTATGCCACGGTCAAGGAGCCGGCTCGCGGCCGGCTCGATATGCCCTCGACTGAGGATCGGCCGGGCTTCGGGGAAATGCTGAAATTTGCCTGGCATCAACCTGCGCTGTTGCACGCTCTCCTGGGCGGAGCTCTCTACTCGACGTGGGCCTTTGGATCCTTATGGTGGAGTCCATCTTTCCTCGTGCGCTCCCACCAGATGAGTCTGGGCGATGCAGGCGGTGCTTTGTCGCTGATGCACGGCATAGGCGGTACCGCAGTCCTTCTCGGTACTACGCTGCTGATGAGAGGTTTGGTCAGACGGGATGCGCGCGCGGTGACCTGGTTCCTGATGCTTTGCTGCGCCCTGGGGACTATTCCTGCGGCAAGGGCTCTCGTCGCACCTTCGCGAACGACAGCCCTTGGGATGTACTGGATCTTCGTTCCGATGTCGTATGCGCCGATCGGGCCCTGTTTTGCGCTCATCCAGAATCTCGTGCCGGCGATGATGCGATCCAAAATCGTGGGCCTGTTTCTCCTGATGACCACGCTCGGCAATCTCGTGATCGCCCCGCAACTAGTTGGAATTGCGAGCGACCTCCTCGCGCCGAGCTACGGCCGCGAGTCGCTTCGAATGGCGTTGTTACCCCTCGCGCTGGTCGGGTTGTGGGCTGCCTGCCACTTCTGGATGTGCAGCAGGAGACTGAAGGGCGGCCTGATTGCGGCGGGGAATTCCCGCGGCCTCGAGATCGTAACGGCTGCGGATTGACTCACGCGCCCCTTAAAGGATGGCAGTCATTGCGCGCGATAGTCAGCCGAAACGCGGCTCTTCTTGACCCTGGATATTCAAGCGCACGCGGAACAGGTCACCGGCCATCGGCTGGTCCGCAAGCTGCTCTTTCGTCAGCCCGAGACGAGCGGTCGTTACATACAGCTCATCGCGATCCCGGCCACCAAACGCGCATGCAGTCGGATTCGCCACGGGGAATCGTATTTCCCGCTCGCGCTTCCCGTCCGGATCGTATCGTACGATTTTCCAGCCGCCCCAGAACGCGACCAGGACGTGTCCCTGCGCATCCACCGCAAGTCCGTCCGGATAACCGTCCTCCTCAACGGTCCGCGCGAACACGCGGCGGTTGCTGATCGAACCTGCGGTTGCGGAATAGTCATACGCAAGAATGACCCGACGGAAAGTATCTATGAAATAAAAAGTGCGTTGATCGGGAGACCAACCCAGTCCGTTTGACACGGTAAATCCCGAGTCCATCTCGTGCACGCTGCCGTCCGGATCGAATCGATACAAGCATCCGTGGGGCTGTTGCTGCTGCTGCGAATTCATACTGCCGACCCAGAACCGGCCATTGGTATCGACCGCACCGTCATTGAGACGCATTGCCGGCCCTTCGATGACCGACGTGAAGGAGCTCAACTTCCGGGTGGCAAGATTGAAAGCGGCAACCCGCCCACCGGTCGCGACGATGAGGTCGCCCTTGCGGCGGAATCCCAGGGCGGTAACCGGCGCCTCGGTTGCATACGTACGCAACTCCTGCGTAACCGGATCCCAGCTGTGAATGTTCTGGTTCTCGATGAAGTCAACCCAATAGAGGCGCTGTTCCGCCGCATTCCAACGGGGACCTTCACCGATCACATTCTGAGCTTTGGCGACACTTTCGGGTTTCATGGATTCATCATCCTTTTCTGCTCGTGCGCACTTGCACCAAAGGACCGGCGAGGAGCTCCTCCCGAAGCGCAGTTCCGAGTCCTGCTCGCTTGGGAATGGTGGCGCGCCCGGCGTTGACCTCGATATTCTCCGTGTAGACATCCGAGTACCATCCCCCGCAGTAAAAGCCCCGCACGGTCTCCAATATCATGGCATTCATACTTGCGGCGCACAGATGAAGGTTGGCGTAGAGCGCTACCAGGCCCGTACAGTCATGCGGCGCGATTGACAGGTGATAGGTGTCCGCCATGACGGCGATCTTCTTTCCCTCTGTCAGACCGCCGGTCCAGATCAGATCCGGCATGATGATGTGAGCGGCCCCGCTCTCGAGAACGTCGCGGAAGGCGTGGCGCGTCATCAGCCGCTCGCTGATACTGTGAGGAACGCGAGTTTCCCGGGAAAGCCGCAGCAGATCCTGCGCGCTCTCCGGCTTGATCATGTCTTCCATCCAAAGTACCCGGTAAGGTTCGAGCGCCCGGCCGATACGAATGGCGTTGTTGAGGTCCCAGCGGCTGTGGCCTTCGATCATGATCTCCATCTGATCGCCGACGCTGTCCCGGATGCGCTTGACGCATTCGAGTCCCTTCTGCAGATCCCGCTCCGAGAGGTAGGATCCTGAGTGCCCGGTTGACAACCATCCTGCAGGCCCGGTGTGAGTGCCGCTGCGGAACTTCGGGGCAAATTGATCCCACGGCCACATCTTCAATGCCGTGATACCCTCGGACAGCAGACTTCGCGCAAGCACCTCCGGCTGAGTCATGAAGTCGTGCTGGTCCCGGTATTGCCCGCTATCGACGCACGTATTGTAAACGGGGATATCGGCTCGACACTCCCCACCCATCAGGTTGTGGATCGGCTGCCCGGTCAACTGCCCCTTGAGATCCCACAACGCAATGTCCAACGCGGAAAGTGCGCGCATTTCCGCGCCGGCAAAGCCGTAGAAATTCGCCCAGCTGAACACCGTATCCCAGATATTCTCGGTGTTGAATACCGGTTGATCCAACACGAAATCGGCGATCATGTCATGAATGACCGCCTCCACGGCTCCCGGCAGGTAAAAGGTCTCGCCCAATCCGACCATGCCGTTGTCGGCATGGACCCGAACCCACAGAATGTTCGGCTGCGGCTTATAGCGAATCGTCTCTATGGCCACGACTTTGTTCATGTTTCGGTCGCCGTTCGAAGAAAGGGGGCCATCAGGCGGTTGCAATCCGGCAGCGGCGGGGAAAAAGACCCCCGGCACATTCGCCAGCCCACTGCGTTCCATCTAGAATCCACCTCCATGGCCGCTAAAAAGAAGCGCAGACGTTCAGCCGATGGACCGCACAGCGTGCGGACCATCGCCCAGGCCTCAGGTCTATCCCCCATCACCGTCTCCCGCGCGTTTCGCAACCCCGGGAAGCTCGCGCCCGACACCTTGGCGCGGATCATGAAGGTGGCCGAGGAGGTCGGCTTCGTCCCCGACCAGATCGCATCATCCATGCGCAGCAGCAGCTCCCTGGTGGGTACCATCGTGCCGCCGCTCATCAACTCCGGCATCGCGGAGCAGGTCCAAGGCATGTCGGACGCCTGCCAGGAGCGCAACCTGCAACTGCTGCTGATCCAGGGGGACTTCACTGCGGATGCCGAGGAACGCGCGATCCGAACTCTGCTGGGTTGGCGGCCTGCCGGCCTGGTCCTCCAGGCTTTCGTACAGAGCCCTCGGGTAGTAAGTCTCCTGCGCTCGAATGGCCTGCCGGTCATCGAGATCAGCGAAATCGCGGGCAGCGAGCCCATCGACATTGCGGTGGGCGTATCGAATCTCGATACGGCGTTCAGTATGACCACGCGACTGGCCGAAATCGGGTACAAGCGTATTGCCTTTGTTTCAACACCCATCCACGGCAACGACCGCCTGCGGCAGCGCCGTATCGGGTACCGGAAAGCGCTCGAAAGCAGAAACATGGTGGTCAGCGATCGGCTCGAAGTCGAGATGCCGATCACCTCTGCGGGAGGTTCCGAGGCTCTCAATATCCTCAAGACCCGCGATCCCGCCATTGATGCGGTCTTCTTTTCGAGCGACGTACTCGCCATCGGCGGCGTCCAGGAATGTCATCGTCGCGGCTGGAAGATTCCCAAAGACGTGGCAATCGCCGGCTACGGCGACACGGAGCTCGCGGCCCAGCTTTTCCCCCGCCTGACGACGGTGCGAGTGCCGCGATACCAGATGGGCCGCAAGTCCATCGAAGTACTGGCGCGACGAATCGCCGGAGAAGCGGGTCTGCCGAAGCAAGTTTCGATGCCCTTTATGATCGTCGAGCGGGAAACCACCTAGACTCAGGGGCTTGCGACGCCGCAGCTCGTTCACGAGACCGCAGCAGCACGGTGTGGGACCACGAGTTGCTGTTGAATTCCGAGGCCGTCGATGCTCAAACGCACCCTGTCTCCCGCCTCGAGGTAACGCGGCGGCTTTCGGCTCAGGCCGACTCCCTTCGGAGTACCTGTGGTAATCACGTCGCCCGCGCGCAGTAACATGAACTGCGAGACATAGGAAACGATTTCCGCGACCGGAAAAATCATCTGGTTGGTGTTGCCATCCTGCATTCGCTCATCGTTCACATCCAGCCAAAGTCGCGCCGCATGGATATCGGGCACGCTATCCGGCGTAACGAGCCATGGCCCCAGCGGGCCGAATGTCCTGAAACTCTTCCCTTTGACCCACTGGCCGCCCCGTTCGATCTGACTCTTGCGCTCCGAAACGTCATGGCAGATGCAATAACCGGCTACGAAGTCGAGTGCATGAGCCTTCGGGACTTCGCTGCAGTCCCGGTTGATGACAACCGCCAACTCGACCTCCCAGTCGGTGGTTTGCGATCCCGCCGGAAGCATCAGCTCATCGTTTGCACCCACGATGCACGACGGCGCCTTGTTGAATAGAATCGGCTCCGACGGCGGCTCGGCCTTCACTTCGCGAGCGTGGTCATGATAGTTGAGACCGATCGCGACGAAGTTTGTCGTGCCCGCCACGCAAGATCCAATCCGCACTGCGGAGTCGATCCGCGGCAGCTGCAGAGGATCCAGTCTTGCGAGGGCGGCAAGCACGGGTGGCGCCAGATGTTCGCCGACGAAATCTGCGATGTGCGCGGACAAGTCGCGCAGTGAGCTATCCGCGGCCAGGACCGCGGGTTTCTCTCTCCCGGGCTCGCCCACTCGAAGGAATCGCGGCATGGCTTATCTCGCCTCCTCCACGTACACCAGATCGCTCGAAAACTTCTCGGGCAAGCGTACCTCCATTCCGCGGCTCATGAGTGCCTCGCCAGTGAAGGTTCCCGCTCGTATGGACGCGTCTTCCGCGTGAACCTTGTATGCCTTTTTCGAATCGAGGCCGGCCAGGTAGATCAGCTGATGCGGTTGCTCGCTGTTTGGTCGAAAGATGTACACCGTGCCCTTTCCGATCTGTTTATTCCAGTAGAACATGCCATCCCAATGTACGCCATCGGGCCTCGGCAGGATGCGGTGTACATGAGCATCCTGAAGAACGGGTCTGATCCAGCTCTTGTAGATATCGGTCGAGCGCCGGATCCGGCTCTTTTGCGCATCGGTCAGATTCTTGCTCTGCGTAAGAGCCAGGTCCCAGGCGCCCATCATTCCCGAACGCCACAGATACGGCTCTGGGGCATCTGCGACGTCGGAATAGATGCGCTCATACGTGTATAGCGAGATGGAAGATGGAGGAAACACGTAGCTGGTGTCGTATATGGACTGCCGGTCCGCCAAGGCCGAGAGCGTGTCGGTACCGACGATGTAGTGGACGTGCGCGATGTCGCCGAAATCCTTGATCGTGCCGCCGCCGGAGCAGCCCTCCAGAATCAGATCGGGAAACTTCTGGATCAGGCCGTTCTGGATCTCGTAGTAGCCAAGCGTGGACCAATAGCTGACATCGGTCGTGCTCTGGCCATGCGCGTGGTGTGCCCGAGAGGTGATGGCAATTGGGCTGAAGTCAGTCTTCAGGTAGTCGACACGATTGTCGGCCACGACACGCTGTGTCGCATTCTCGACCCATTGGCGCGCGTCATCGTTACCGACATCGATCTGAGCGTTCCAGTTGATGCCACCGTCTTTGTCGAACTCCGGACCGCGAGTAAACCAATCCGGATGCTGTTTAAAGGTAAGTGCCCCGGGCTGATCCGAGTCGGACGCGAGCGTCCACGCCATCCAAAGCGCGAATTTCATGCCGTTTGCGTGAAGATAATCGGCAAGCGGCTTCGATCCGTGCGGGAAGCGCTTCGGATCCCAACGCCAGTCCCCTGTACTGGGAAACCACATGGCGTCTGCCAGGAAAGTCTCAAATCCCAACTCATGCGCGAGCCGGGCACTGGTGAGTACGTCCGATTCAGTCTGGGTGCCGGGCTTATTGCCGTCAAAGTAGTAGCCGTATACCAGTGTAGGGTAAGGCTGCGTGGCTGGGTGTTTGGGAAGCAGCGCATCCTGGATATAGCGATACACCGAGTAAGATCCCTCAGCCTGATCTCCCCGGTAGGTCCCAATGAAGGCAGCGGGGATCAATAGCTGCTCGCCCGAGCGAATGTCGGTCTTGAAGCTCGCCGGTACACCGATCGACAGGTCCACGGCGGTACCATTCGACGATCCGACAATTTCCCCTACCCCGGAGAATTTCCAACCTACATAAAGTCCATGCGAGCTATCGACTTGAAAGCCGAGAAACGGTACTTGCGAGGCCAGGTCCTCCGCCACTGTCCCCCCGCCACCACTGTCCGACGGCCTGCTTGGCACGGTGACGCTCCAATACTGCCCTACCGGTCGGCTCAACACGCCACCGGATACCTGGGCGTTCGAGCCGCCGCGACGTACTTGAGTCGATTCCACGTAGTGACCGGCAGGCAGCGCCAAATCCTTGAGGACGAGGCTTGGCTCGGCACCCACGGTCACCCTGTCGGCTGATTGATTCCTGAGCACCCTCCAATGCTCGATCGGCCCGAGGCCTGGTATCGCCCTCCAATGTGATTCCAGCTCGAGCGCGGGGGAGGCATTCTTGAAGGTCACAGTCAGCGTGCGGCGATCACTGTCCTGGAGCGCACCAGAATAGCTCCAGTGCAGCTGAGTCTCCACACCGCCCTGCGTAACCGACTTGGGGAGTTCCTGTGCGCTCGGTGTCTGCACCCATTGCCAAGGCGTGCCCGCGGTGTGCAACTCGAGGATGGATTCGGCTCCAGTGCGTACGCCGATCCTGATCACGGTGTCTTGCGTCGATAGAGTCCACTCGTTGTCCGCAGCAGTGACGGGCTGCAGGGCAGCAATGCCCGACAGCGACAAGCCGAGGTACGCCACCCAGGACCGCACAATCTTCGTCCTCGTCACACTAGGCCACGGCGAGCGCGACATCGATGATCCGATCGACCGTCAGCCCATAGCGCTGCTGCAGAACGGGGACTGACCCGCATTCGATGAACTTGTCCGGCAAACCAATTCGGGTCAAGCGGGTTCTCGTGCCTGAATCAAACAGAGCTTCCGCCACATAGCTCGCCAGACCGCCGGTCGACACGTGATTTTCGGCCACCAGCACATGCGAGACCGACGCGGCAAACTTGGCGATCGCCTCGGAATCGAGCGGTTTGAGCGTCGGCACGTGCAGCACACCTGCCATTATCCCGCGCTTCGCCAATTCGGAGGCGGCGTCCAATGCGCGCTCCGTCATGAATCCTGTCGATATGAATCCGATATCGGAGCCCTCCAGCAGCACTCTGGCCTTTCCAATGACGAACTGGTAGCTCGCGGGATTGAGCACCACGGGAACGCTCGCGCGAAGCAGCCGCACGTAGACCGGTCCCTCATACTCTGCAACCGCCTCGACCACTTGCGCTATCTCGGTCGCATCACAGGGATCGATGACCACCAGGTCGGGAATCAGCCTGGCGAGTCCGGTGTCTTCGGTAGCCTGGTGCGTGCCACCGTACCCGGTTGTCAATCCGGGTAATCCGGCGAAGATTTTCACGTTGAGGTGAGCATGCGCGCAGCCTATCGCCATGAAATCGTACGCCCGACGAGTCGCGAAAACCCCGTACGTGGTGCAATACGGCACCATGCCCGTTCGCGCCATACCGGCCGCCATCGAGAACAGGTTCTGCTCCGCCATACCGATGTTGAAGAATCGGTCCGGAAATGCCTCGATGAAGGGAATGACATCGGTGTACTTCGACAAGTCGGCCGACAGCGCCACCACCTCCGGCCGTCTTCGACCCAGCCCAACCAGCGCACTGCCGAAGGGGGCACTCGTCATGTGTCGAGGTGAAATTGTAAAGGCCGCACTATTCACAGGTCACCTCGTGCTTTTTGCCGTGCATTACGATGCGTCGCTCAACGCTGCAAACTCCTTCTCGAATTTGTCCCAATCGCCCGGCTCAATGCGGACGAAATGCGCCTTTTCGCGTCGCTCGAGGCTCGGAAGACCCTTTCCGGGAGTGGTGCGCAGGACGATGGCATGCGGCACTCCAGCCGTCGCCCGAGCCCAGCGCAATGCCTCCACTATCTCCGACAGGTCATTGCCGTTGATGTCGCGTACTTCCCACCCGAATGCACGCCATTTCTCCGCGACGGGCTCCATCCGCAGAACTATCGGTCCATCCGCCTGAATCCCGTTGCAGTCGACCAGGGCGACGAGGTTGTCGAGTCGAAAGTGCGCTATGGCCATCGCCGCTTCCCACGTCGAGCCCTCTTGCAACTCGCCATCTGATAACTCGACGAATACGCGCGAGGTCGACTTTTGCAGTTTCAGAGCGAGAGCCATGCCGGCGGCTTGCCCCAGGCCGTGCCCGAGCGAGCCACCGATGACTTCCACCCCCGGAGTCGTGTCCAAGGTACTCATTTCGAAACGGCTGTTGTCCGCGCCGTAGGTAGTGAGCTCGGATTCTGGCAGCGTTCCGGCTTCCACCAATGCGGCCCAAAGGGCGATGGAATAGTGTCCGGTGGACATCACGAAGCGGTCTCGCTTCGGGTCTTTCGGGTTCTGGGGATCGTATTTCATCTCGTGGAAATACAGGGCGGCCATGAGGTCCGCGATCCCCAAACCCTGTCCCAGATATCCCTGCCCTCTCCCGGAAGCCATGGTCAGCATGTGCCGGCGCAGGCGGGTCGCGCGCCGCTCGAGGTGGGCAATATCCGGACCGCCCCTGTTCTTCGTGTCCGTAGCGTTCTGCATGTTGATGCCTGCTCAGTCCTTGTCCAATCCGCCGCTGACGTTCAGTCGGGCACAAGTGACGTAATCGGGAGCATCGAGAGCGAGCCAGAGGATGCTGTCCACGACTTCGGATACCTCGGCCCGTCTTCCAAGAGGGACACGGTTGGTGCGCTCCTGCAAAAATGTCTCCAGATCCGCCCTGCCCTCCACGCGCGCCATTTCCGCCTCAACGGTGCGTTGCATCGCCGTATCCATCATGCCGGGAGCAACGCTGTTCACCTTGATGCCATGGCTCGCCAGCGCCACCGACGCAGTTCTGGTGAACGAATCGACGGCCGCTTTGCTGGCCGCGTACGCAGCGTAGTTCGGCAACGCCATCCGAGATCCCGGCGAAGTGATGTTGATGATTCGTCCTTTGGTCTGGCGCTTGACCATTTCGTTGCCCACACTCAGTGTCAGAGAAACGAGCGCTGTCACATTCACCGCGAAGGTGCGCTGCCAGAGCGAGTCGGTCATGCTGTTGAAGGCCTGAGCCTCGCCGATGGCCGCGCAATTCACCAGAATGTCGATGCGGCCGAATTTACTCACTACGCTGTCGACTATGCGAGTTGCGCAGCCGCTGGCTGTCAGATCGGCCGGTATCGCGAGCAGAGAGTCTGAATGGGCTTCGCATGCGGTGAGGGAGCTCTTCAAGCCTCCTTCATTGATATCGACCAGCGCTACCGACAGTCCGCGCTTCGCAAACGCTATCGACAGATCGTGCCCGAGCCCCGCTGCCGCCCCTGTCACCAAGGCGCATTTCCTATCTTTCATTTCAGTCCGCCGCTTAGTTTCCAAAACATCCATTTGTCCATCAGCAGCGCCACCAACGAGGTGGCGCCACGGCTTGCAACGATCGTCAGTTGCGTCCGCCAAATCTCGCCGTCAAGGAGAGCATGAGGGTCCGCGGAGCTCCCACCGTCACGCTGCTGTAGTAAGGGGAGAGGTAGCGTGTGTCAAAAGCATTCGTGAGGATCATCCGGTACGTAATCTCGGTATCGCCGATCGGATGCCTATAGAACCCGCCCAGATCGGCAATCGTATAGCCGCCAATGTCATACCCATTGGTCGCGAGCAGCGGCGTCGAGCTGTTGTAGGTGACATTGGCGGTCAAGCCCAGGTCGGGAATGACCGGCACCCGGTATTCTGCGTACACGGCCGCACTCTGCCGCGACGCGCCGGGGACGTACTTGCCGTTGAGAGTTACATCACCGGTATCCACCTGCAGGGGCTTCAAGAGAGTGAACCCGGCGTTCAGCGTCAAGCCGAATGGGAATATGCTCGTTGAAGTGAATTCGACGCCGGTGAACCGGTCCTTGCCTTTCTGCGTATAGAAGAAGAGATTTGGACCGATGGGCTTCGCGTAGGCAAGCGGCTGCTCCTCGTCGAAGATATTCAGATTGAGTTGCGAAATATCGGCGACTTGCCATTTGACTCCGGCTTCAGCCGACTTCAGACGCAGCGGCCCGAACCGTTCACCGGAGTTGACGTATTGGGGACCGACGGGAGCCGAGCCTCCGGGGCTGATGGCATCTGCATAGGTGACGTAGAAGCGCAGCTTATCCTTGGGCGAATACGACAGTGAGAAACTGGGCGACATTCCGTTCGCCTCGGTCTCATTCAAAAGGCCAGTGGCATCCATAAGCCTCGCTTTGTTGTCACCCTCGTTGAGACCAGCCCAGAGATCCCAATGATCGCCGAACCTCATGCGGTCCTGAACATACTCCTGCGTCCACCACTGCGACAGTCGGTATTGATTGAAGATTGACTGCGATGTGGGGGTAAAGGGCTCGGGGTAGGCGCGCGGCGAATAGAGGTTATCGGCGGTATAGGGCGCATTTGCAAAGTTGTCGAACGATGGTGGCAGGCGGATATGCTGCTTGAGTTGGGATGCACCCACGGTCACATCGTGCCGAATGCCGAAGGTGTCAAAACTCCCCAGCACGTCGAGGCGATAGGACCGATTGGTATAGGCGGCGAATCCAAATGTGTTGCAGGCATAGGCCCCTTCGCCGGTGATCGCATTCGGGTCATAGAGAGTGCAAGACTTGTTGAGGACCGACTCCGATTCGTAGGCATAGGTGGCCACCGCCCGCCAAGTGCCGAACAGGTTGCGCGAAAACTTCGCGCCGACGTGGTAACCGTCCCGCTGCAGGTGCTCCCAAGGTTGTTCGGTCGAATCGCGAGGATCGATGCTACGCAGCGGGGCCACCGGATTAGTCGAGAAAGTGATCGTCGGTGATGCGGGCGCATCGCGGCGAACTATCTGATAGTCGATTTCCGATTTGATCCCCAGGATGTCGCTCTTGGTCAACATCAGGGAAGCGGCGTTGCGCTCGCCGTGGAAAGTGTCACGCCTGAATTCGGTGATTGACTCGTGGATGGCGATCACGCGCAGACCGTCGCCCGCCGCACCCTTGAACGGCACGTTGCCGTCCAAGACGTACTTGTTATCTCCCCAATTATTTGCCTGGGCAGTGACGTCCAGATACTGCGTGGAAGCAGGACGCTTCATGAGATAGTTGATCGCGCCGCCACCCTGGACCAGAAATCCGTATTGGATGGAATTCGGTCCGGTCATCAATTCCGCAGCGCCGATGAACTCTGCGTTATCCCAGATCACACCGCCGCTGTAGGTGCCCTCGAGGAACTGAAACGCCGTCATTCCTCTGACACGGGGATGCTCTGCGCCCGGAGCGTCGCTGCCGCGCTGCACACCCGGGAAATCCCGCAAGATATCCAAGGTGCTGCTGACCATCTGGTTGGTCAACGTTTCCTCGGTAACCGCGACAATATTTCGGGGAATGTCCTCTACCGGCGCGTCCACCAGCGACCCTACCGATCCGCGAGTAATTTTGTAGCTGACGATGCGGACCTCTTGCAGATCCTCTGGTTTCGCCGTCCTGGTATCCAATGAGTCTGCCTCGTCTGCATGCGAGGAAGCGCTCCAACCCATCGTCGCCAGAAGTGCTGCAGCCAGATATAGGCGGCGCGCACCACCACTGAGACCGTTCGGGCCTTCACCCAAGTGTTTCATGATCAACCCCCCTCTGCCTTCCAATCGCGTACTTCGGCCGTTAGCGCAAGGATGGCGTTCGCAGCCGCGCCGTTTCTCTTTTAATGACAACGATACCATCGTAACTGGACGAATCGCTCTTTGTAAAGCAAGGGTAGTAGGGAGCTGCCGCGGCGCCATCGG